>JAQWFH010000002.1 GCA_028704515.1 Eubacteriales bacterium | reverse complement strand
GAGCAGCAATCACTGGCTTATTGTTATAGGATTGTCATTAATACCGATGGCAGTAGCCGAGTATGAAAAGCTTTGGGATAATATAAAGAGTAGGATGGCAGAAAAGAACAGAGTTAATCGCCCTATAAAAAGGTAATTGTATGTTAATTCTAATTTAGAATGTAATGAGGTGTATTGTGAATAAACCGAAAATAATCGCAATAGTCGGTTCCTTGAGAAAGGAATCATATAATCGCCAATTAGCGAAGGAAATAAAGAAAATTATAGGAGAACATGCTGACTTTGAACTGCTCGATTATGATGATGTGCCCTTCATGAATCAGGACATCGAATATCCGGCGCCGGAAGCTGTAAAACGAGTGCGTGAGATAATCAAGGCTTCGGATGGCGTTTGGTTCTTCACGCCGGAGTACAACCATTCCTTTTCCGGTGTAATGAAAAATCTTTTAGACTGGCTTTCAAGACCGACCGGCAAGGGAGAGCCTATGCTCCTTTCGAATAAGCCTGCTGCAATAAGCGGAATTACTCCGGGCTTTGCAGGAACTTCAACGGCACAGGATCATCTTGTGATGCTAATAAGCTTTCTTAATATGAGGGTCATGAACAATCCTAGACTTGTAATTCCGAATGCAATGCAACATTTGAATGAAGGCCAAGGTGACAATCTGGACCTTTCCAATTTCACAGAGCGTATGGAAAAGCAGGCAGATGCATTTCTGAAATTTATAGCAAAATAATTCGAAATACAATTTAAAAAACTTTTGAAGAACAGATAATATTAATGATTTAAATATTTTAAGGCGGCAGTTAAAAACTGCCGCCTTATTGATATCCTTATATTAAATTCGTTTTCTATAATAAGGCTTAAATCTGTGCAAGAGCCTGGTCTAAGTCAGCTATGATGTCTTCGGCATTTTCAAGACCTACAGACATTCTAACCAGCCCTGCGGATATGCCTGCCTCAACAAGAGCTTCATCGCTGTAAGGGGAATGTGTCATAGAAGCCGGATGCTCTACGAGAGTTTCAGCGTCGCCGAGTGATACTGCTGTAGGGCACATTTCAAGTGAATTACAGAATTTTGCTCCTGCAGGTCTGCCACCTTTTACCTCGAAGGCAATCATGCCACCAAATCCTGACATTTGCTTTTTAGCTATATCGTGATTTGGATGATCTGCAAGTCCCGGGAAGTAAACCTTTGAGACCTTATCGTGCTTGTTGAGGAAATCAGCAACCTTAATTGCATTTTCACAGTGTCTTTGCATTCTGATTTCAAGAGTCTTAAGACCACGAAGTATGAGGAAGGATTCAAAAGGTCCTATTACTGCGCCGGTCATGTCTTTTAGCCCGAAGAATCTTGTCTCAGTAATGAAATCTTCTTTACCTACTACAAATCCTGCGATAACGTCGCCGTGACCGTTAAGATATTTTGTTGCTGAATGAACAACTACGTCCGCACCGAGCTCAAGAGGTCTCTGGAGGAAAGGCGTTGCAAACGTATTGTCGCATACAACCTTTATATCAGCGTTATAGCCATGAGCTATTTTAGCAATTTCTTCTATATCTACAATTTTCAAAGTAGGGTTTGCAGGGGTTTCAAGATATACGGCTACAGTATTCTCTTTTAATGCAGCTTTTACTTCGTCAACGTTGGATGTGTCAATAAAATCAACCTCAGCGCCGTAACGTGTCATGCCGTGTTCGAGAAGGGCATGTGTACAGCCGTAAAGAACTTTATCCGCAATGATATGTTTGCCAGTGGCTGCTATCGTCCAAAGTGCGGATGAAATAGCACCCATTCCGGAGGATGTGGCAACGCAAGCTTCACCATTTTCGAGAGCTGCAATCTTTTGTTCGAGAAGCGTGGATGTCGGGTTGCCGAGACGGGTATATATGTAGCCGCCTTCTTCTCCGGCAAATCTGCGACCGCCTTGCTCAGCACTTTCAAAATAGAAAGTCGAAGTCTGATAAATTGGTGGAGTCAGTGAACCGAATTGTTCATCCTTAATAGAACCCGAGTGAATAGCCTTAGTACCAAAACCTACATTTTTCTTTAACATTTTTTTGTTCCTCCCTAAAACTTAATAACTGTTAAACGTAAATATTTAATAAATATTCTGACATTATTATATCACGGAAAAGCAATAATGGAAACTTGAATGTTAAATTTTTGGCATTATTATTAGCAAAAGTTTCAGTTTGTGAAGAAGGCCAAAAATTGATTGTGAAGAAGGCTAAAAATTGATTTAATTGACGAAATAAAGGTTGTCGTATATACTAAAATATATATTTTGAATTGGGAGGTACAACGTGGCACAACTCTATTACAGATATAGCACGATGAATGCCGGCAAGTCTATTGAGGTCATCAAGGTGGCGTACAATTATGAGGAGAGAGGCAAAAATGTCTTGACGCTTGTGCCATCCGTAGACAGCAGATACGGTGTTGGAATTATAACCTCGAGGATAGGAGTACAGAGAGAAGCGATAATCGTTGAGGATGATACAAATATATTAGAGCTTTTTATGAAGGAAAATACCGTCAAAAAAGTGGATTGCGTCTTGGTTGACGAATGTCAATTTCTAAAGAGGCATCATGTCAGTGAGCTTGCAGAAATTGTTGATAGCTTCAATGTGCCCGTGCTGGCCTACGGTCTAAAAAACGACTTTAGAAATGAGCTGTTCGAAGGCTCATATTATATGCTGGTATATGCTGACAAAATAGAAGAAATAAAGACAATTTGCTGGTGCGGACGCAAGGCTACGATGGTAGCCAGAATTGTGGACGGGAAGTTTGTAAAGCATGGGGAACAAATAATGGTAGGAGGCAACGATATGTACGTATCGTTGTGCAGGAAGCATTACAACGACGGGAGACTTGAACCTGACGAAAGAGATGATGAAACAATATAAATATTAAAGGCGAGGTATACTTTAATCCTCGCCTTTTTCTTGCGTTATTCAACCATATCGCCTTGCTTTGCATCCATTGAAGCAAGCTTTTTTTCTATAGCGTTCAATATCGTCCTTTTCTTCATGCTCCATTCCGGAGAGATGAGAAACGGCCGTGCGGTATCGGCATTAAGTCTGTGAATAGTGATGTTATTAGGTATTTTTCTGACACATTCTACGACAAGGTCTACATATTGCTCTATCGATTCAAACGGCACGTAGTTTGGACAAATTTCGGCGAGAGTCGAGCCCCTGACTACGTTCAACATATGAAGCTTGATGCCGAATACTGGAGCTTTGCATACATGTTCTACCGATGCCAGCATTTCCTCGCGGCTTTCGGATACGGCATCTCCGGTCCCTTCAGCTGCCTTTGGGAGCCCTAGTATAAGATGAGTTACAACTCTAATTCCCCTCGATGTCAATGCTGCAACTGCTTCGTCATAGACGTCTGTCTTGTAGCACCTGTTTACGAAATCGGCCGTATCATCGTGAATCGTCTGAAGCCCAAGCTCTACCCACATGAACGTTTCCTTGTTGAGACGCTCGAGCAGAGAATATACTTCATCCGTAAGGCAGTCGGGACGGGTAGCGATGGCCAGTCCGACTATCTCGGGATCCTTAATTGAAAGTGTGGCTCTAAACTTACTTTCAAGCTGTTCCACAGGAGCATAAGTGTTTGTGTGGCTTTGGAAATATGCGATATATTTGCTGCCGTCGGGCCACTTGTCGGAAAAAAGCTTAATTGATTCGGTTATATTAGATGCGAATTCCCCACTTCCTGTCGAGGAACAAAAAAGGCAACCGCCGATCCCTTTAGTACCATCTCTATTTGGGCAGGTAAAACCACCGTCGAGAGGTAATTTTACAACTCTGCTCCCGAATTCTTTTTTTAAGAAAGCACCTATTTTATTCATCCTGATTTCACACACTATTTCGCGCCTACCCCTTTTCAGAATCACATTTCCATGATATAATTAGTATTTGGTTATGGTATTTTTGTTTGACATTAATTACAAAAATTGCGTCACGTTGCTTTACCATAATACATCATTGGAGGCGAAAATGGAATATATAAAAACAGAAAGGAATGTGAACTGCAACAAAGGCAATATACTTTTATCATACGAATGGCAGAGCAGACGCATAAAAAAACCTTCCGTATTACTTCATAGCTGCTGCGGACCTTGCAGTACTTCTGTAGTCGAAAGACTTTATACCGACTATGATGTAACCGTGCTTTTTTATAATCCAAATATAACCGATGAGTACGAATATATATTGAGAAGAGATTCTCAAAAAAAATTTATAGATGCATTCAATGAAACACAGGCCTTGGGAGACAAGGTAGGCTTTATCGAAGGTGAATATTTTCCGGACAAATTCTTAGAAGCGGTAGCGGGTTTTGAACAGGAACCGGAGGGTGGACTAAGATGCACTAAGTGTTTTGATATGAGGCTTGACTATACCGCGGCCAAAGCAAAAATGCTGGGATATGACGCTTTCACAACGACACTTACAGTAAGTCCGCACAAAAATTTCAATGTAATATCATCAATTGCATCAAGTATATCGTTTATATACGGTGTTGCATTTTTAGATATGGACTTCAAGAAAAAAGCGGGCTTTCAGAGAAGCATAGAGCTATCAAAAAAATATGATTTATATAGGCAGCGGTTTTGCGGTTGTCTATTTTCAAAATAAATAAAGGAGACGTCAATTATGGCACAAATTATCATTCCCGAAGGATATGGACCTATCCTCGATTGCATGGAAACACAAAGAGCAATTAAAAAAATAAAGGATTTCTTCCAGCAGGAGCTCGCTTATGGTCTTAGCTTAAGGAGAGTTTCGGCACCTCTTTTTGTAACCCCCGAAAGTGGTCTAAATGATAACCTCAGCGGCATAGAAAGATGCGTAACCTTTACGGTAAAAGACATCGAAGACAAAGAGGTACAGATTGTTCAATCTCTTGCAAAATGGAAGAGAATGGCTCTAGGCAAGTACGAAATAGAAGTGGGAAATGGGCTTTATGCCGATATGAATGCTATAAGAAGAGATGAAGAACTGGACAACCTACATTCGATATATGTCGATCAATGGGATTGGGAGAAAGTGATTTCAAAAGAGCAGAGAACGGAAGAATACCTTGAAGAAACCGTGACGACGATATACAATGCGATGAAGAATCTCGGAGACTACATCAATAGACTTTACAGAGATATTCAAACAGAGCTTCCGAATAATATATATTTCATAACATCTCAGGAGCTTGAAGACAGATGGCCGGATAAAACCCCGAAGGAAAGAGAAGACTTAATTACAGAAGAAAGACGCGCAGTATTCATTAAGAAGATTGGCGGCAAGCTAAAATCGGGACAACCACACGATGGGAGAGCTCCGGACTACGATGATTGGGAGCTTAACGGGGACATTTTGCTTTGGGATGAAATCCTCGATAGATCCGTGGAATTATCCTCTATGGGCATAAGAGTTGATGAAGATGCGATGTGCAAGCAATTGGCGCTTGCCGGTGCAGGAGAAAGAAAGAATCTCGATTTCCATAAGGCTATACTCAACAAAGAGCTTCCATATTCTATAGGAGGCGGCATAGGGCAAAGCAGACTTTGCATGTACTTCCTTCGCAAGGCTCACATAGGTGAAGTACAGGTTTCCGTATGGCCTGATCAGATGATAGAAGAATGCGCAAAGTACAATATTCATTTGCTGTAGGAAAATGAAATACGCTGATGTTATAATAGACAATAGAAGTGAAGAAACGGATTACTTCTTTACATACGGGTGTAAGGACGAGATCCCTGAGGTCGGAAGTAAGGTTTATGTGCCGTTCGGCAGAGGGGATAAGCTTAGAGAAGCCTATGTTTTTCGAGTATTTGACGGTGATGAGAATGAAATCAAGGGACTTAAATACATAAGCTCTGTGGATCCCGACATAATTCTAACACAAGAGATGCTCGATACGACACTCTTTATAAAGAGAAGAGTTCTTTGCAAGACGATAGACGGTCTAAAATGTTTTTTGCCTGCAGGGAAGGCTCCGAAGCGAAAAAGAGAAAAGCCTTACAAGGATATATCTACATGCGGAGAAGCCGCTAAGGCATTGACAGACGAGCAAGAAAGCGTTCTTTCGGAAATGAAACCGTGTATAGAGAAGGATACTTACAATATATTCCTGCTCCACGGCGTTACCGGTAGCGGCAAGACAGAAGTGTATATGCGCATGATTGAGGAATGCTTGAAACAAGGAAAAACCGCAATCATGATGGTTCCGGAAATTTCCCTGACAAAGCAAATCATAGAGCAATTTTTTGCAAGGTTCGGCCGTATCAATACAGCGGTAATTCACAGCAGGATTACTGCGGGACAGAGATATGATGAATGGATGCGCATCAGACGGGGAGAGGCGAGGATTGTTATAGGTGCTCGTTCTGCAGTATTTGCGCCTCTTGAAAATATAGGAATCATAATCATGGACGAGGAGCACGAAACATCGTACAAGTCCGATAAAACCCCTAAATACGATACGCTTGATATTGCTGTAAAGCGTGCAAAGAAATTTAACGCAATATTGTTGCTGGGAAGCGCTACTCCCTCAGTCGTATCAACAAAAAGGGCTGAGGAAGGTATATATAAAAGATTGACAATGAGCAAGAGGTACAACAACGTTCCTCTTCCCACAGTCAAAACGGTCGACATGAGGAAAGAGCTTCTGTCGGGTAACCGTTCTATCATAAGCAATGTTCTTTATGAGGAAATAAATGAATGTCTCAATAGTGGTAAGCAGGCAATCCTTTTTCTTAACAGGAGAGGATATGCTCCGTACATATCGTGCATAGAATGCGGGTATGTTATCAGGTGTCCCGAATGTGGCATTTCATTGACATATCACAAGGGCGCGGATAAAGCATCATGCCACTACTGCGGCTACAGTATGACGCCGCCAAAAGGATGTACGGAATGCGGTAGCCAATTTATAAAATATACGGGTACCGGGACGGAAATGCTTCAGGAGATAACGGAAGAAATGTTCCCGGGAGCTCAAATTGCAAGGCTGGACCTCGATACTGTATCGCGTAAGGGGAGCATTGACGAAATACTGAACAATTTCAAGAAAGGTAAAACCGACATACTTATAGGCACTCAGCTCGTTGCAAAGGGATTGGACTTTCGCAATGTAAGGGCAGTCGGCATAGTGTCGGCCGATATTTCGCTAAACATTCCTGATTTTCGATCGTCAGAGCGTACCTTTCAGCTGATAACCCAAGCAGCCGGCAGAGCCGGGCGAGGAGATGAACCGGGCAATGTTATTATACAAGCGTATACTCCGGAGCATTACGCAATACAAGCTGCAGCCGCCCAGGATTACGAAAGATTTTATGATACAGAAATACGAATAAGGGAATCTCTCTCATATCCGCCGTTTGGGGACTTGATGCAAGCCGTGATTGCTTCCTCGAATGAAGACAACGCAAAGGAATGTGCCGAAGATTTCTATAAAAAAATGATTAGCATAGCAGGAAATGAAAGGAGTAACTTTCTGCCACCGCGCAGGGCGCCGATTGCAAAAGCAAATGGAAAGTATAGATATCAAATTGTTATAAAGTGCCCGAAAGGTAGGAAGACTGCATATCTCGCGGCTCTTTCGGAAGCAAAAAAGGATATGTCGCTACAATTCAAAAAGAAGAAAGCTACATTGTCGTTTGATGTAAATCCTTACAGTTTTGTATAGATTTATTAATTGATGACGATTTTGGAGGAGATAAAAGATGGGACTTAGGAATATTATTGTTGAGGGTGACGCGATTTTAAGAAAGAAATGTCGCGAAGTCGAGAAGGTAGACGACAAAATTAGGATGATTCTTGACGATATGGTAGAAACTATGCATGAGGCAAACGGTGTAGGGCTTGCTGCACCCCAAATCGGAATTCTCAGGAGGATGTTTGTGGTAGAGACAGAGCCAGGAGAAATTTATTTCGTGGTGAATCCCAAAATTATTGGGCAGAAAGGGATTCAGGTTGGAGAAGAGGGTTGTCTCTCGGTGCCGGACTATGCAGGAACCGTCGAAAGACCGCAGCGAATTAAAATCCAAGCTCTCGACAGAGACGGGAAAGAGCAGATAATAGACGCTGAGGATTTTCTTGCTGTCGCCATGAGCCATGAGAATGACCACCTGGATGGAATTCTCTATATTGATAAGGCGGAAGATATTCGCGAAGTCGTTATTTGTGATGAAGAGGAATAGTGAATGAAAATTATTTTCATGGGGACACCCGATTTTGCCGTTAAGGCATTGGAAGCTTTGATAGAAGAGGGCCATGAGATAGGTTATGTGATATCTCAGCCCGACAAAGCAAAAAATCGTGGAAAAAAGGTGCAACCGACGCCGGTAAAAGAGATTGCGTTAAAATACGGCATTGAAGTACTGCAGCCTCAGAGCATTAAACAAAACCCCGAGCTACTTGAAATTTTCAATAATTACAAACCTGACTTGACTGTAGTGGCAGCTTATGGGAGAATAATACCTGAGGAGTACTTAAATATACCGAAGTACGGAACTGTTAATATACACGGTTCTCTGTTGCCGAGGCATAGAGGAGCATCCCCTGTGCAAGGGGCGATACTAGCAGGAGATGAAAAAACCGGGGTTACAATAATGTATGTCGTCAAAGGGCTGGATGAGGGTGATATGATAGCAACGGCCGAGACGACGGTTGCAAATAAGACATGTGAGAAGCTTATGGAAGAACTGTCATATTTGGGAGCGGATCTGCTAATAAACGCTATTAAAGATATTGAAAAATGGGAACAACAAACTATTCCGCAGGACTCCGCCTTGGCGACGTATTCAGGTATAATATTGAAGCAGGATGGTGAAATAGATTTTAACAAATCGCCAGAAGAAATAGAGCGAATGATAAGAGCACTTGATCCATGGCCGGGTGCATACACATATTTAAATGGAGAACAGTTTAAAATATGGCATTCCGAGGTATTAAGTAATAAAAGTGATTTGCTGCCGGGGACTGTATCGGCAATAAGCGATGAAGGCATAGACATATCTGCGGGTGGCAGACTTCTCAGGGCAAAGATAGTTCAAATACCGGGGAAGAAACGAAATATAGCAAAAGATTTTTTAAGAGGATACAAGCTGACGGAAGGGGTCCGTTTTGGAAAGTAATATAGGAGGTTAAACATTATGTATTTTGATGTCACATTCATAATACTGATTCCCGCAATAATCTTTGCATTTTATGCTCAGGCTAAAGTAAGCTCTGCTTATAACAGATATGCAAGGGTTGCGAACAAAAATAGGGTTACAGGGGCTCAAGCAGCCAGAAAAATTTTAGACACAAACGGAATGCAGGGAGTTCCGATAGAAATAACACAGGGGAAGCTTTCGGATCACTACGATCCGTCAAAGAAGGTTATGCGCCTCTCTCCAGAGGTATATAATACAACTAGCGTGGCAGCCGTAAGCATTGCAGCACATGAAGCGGGTCACGCAATTCAGCACAACACGGGGTATTCCCCGCTGAGCATTAGGAATTCCATGGTGCCTGTCGTAAATATTGCATCGACATTATCGTGGCCGCTACTGATAATAGGACTCATCGTGGGAGTCGCCACACCTAACGGAGGAATTCTGTTCAATGTTGGAGTTTTGTTTTTCCTGGGCGTCGTACTGTTTCATGCAGTGACATTGCCCGTTGAATTTAATGCCAGCAGCAGAGCGATACAGCAGCTGACGGACTTGAACATCATCTATCCGGACGAAGCATCCGCGAGCAAGAAAGTCTTGTCTGCCGCCGCCATGACATATGTGGCAGCTTTGGCAATGGCAATCGCAAATCTTATAAGAATATTAATTTTAAGGAGGGATAGTTAAATGGACGCAAACAGAAAGACTGCATATCATACGCTGATGGATGTTGAGGTTAAAAGTGCTTACTCAAACATTTCTCTTAACCACAACATTATACTTGGAAAACCAAGTTCTCCCGCTTTCGTAAGAGAGTTGGTTTACGGTGCCCTGAAGAACAAGATTCTATTGGACTATACTATTGATAAGCTGGTTGTAAAAGGGATTGACAGCATAAAGGTATCTGATTTAACGATACTTCGAATGGGCATATACCAGCTTGGATATATGAATTCGGTTCCGGAGTATGCGGCAGTAAACGAAAGCGTGTCCTTGGCAAAGCGATTCAGCAGAGGCAGAGAGGGCTTTATAAATGCAATACTTCGTTCTTACATCAACGACAGATATTCGTTGCAGCTCCCTGATAGAGACGAAGATGAGGTTAAGTATCTATCGATAAAATATTCTTATAATCCTTGGATAATAGAAATGTGGCTTAAAGAGTATGATGTTGCATTTGTTGAGGAATTGCTTATCGCAGGAAATAAAACACCTGAATTGACGATAAGACTGAATTGGCTCAAAGTACTTAAGCCGGATCTTATCAAGCTTCTTGAAGAGAAGGGCTTTGAAGTAACTCAAGGTAAGATTTGTGATAATGCTCTTCATGTAAAGGGAAGCGCACTTCTGGAAAGCAATCTTTACAAGGAAGGAATGTTCTCCGTTCAGGACGAAGCATCCATGCTCGTTTCCGTAATGCTTGATCCTAAGCATGGTGATACAATAGTGGACGTTTGTGCGGCTCCGGGCGGAAAGACCCTCGCTGTCGCTGAGAGAATGAACAATACAGGCCAAATAATAGCGATGGATATATATAAGAGAAAATTAGGCATTATAGACAAAGAAGCCAAGAGACTCGGTGTTAAAAATATCGTTACTAAGACTTGGGATGCCACAAAAACAGATCCCGAAATGGTAGAAAAAGCAGATAGGGTTCTCGTGGATGCCCCTTGCTCAGGACTCGGCGTAATAAGAAGAAAGCCTGAAATAAAGTACAAAAAGCAAAGCACAGAAATGGAAATGCTTCCAAAGAAGCAGCTTTCGATACTGAAATCTTCTGCAAGATATGTTAAACCGGGCGGAATACTTATATACAGCTCATGTACAATAAATAAAGCAGAAAATCAGGATGTAATAGATGAATTCCTCCGTACAAGTGTCGAATTCAAGAAGCTAGAGGCAATTCAGCTTCTACCTAATGTAAATGGTACAGATGGGTTCTTTATCTGTAAAATGCAAAGAGAAGAAATTTTATAATGATTCAAGTAGGATTCAAAAGCAATAAAGGTGTAAGGCGTGCAAATAATGAAGACGCTTACTTTGTTGTTCCCTCTGAAAATGTTTATATTGTCGCCGACGGGGTTGGCGGCAATAAGAGCGGGGAAATAGCCTCAAGAACTGCTGTTTCGTGTATTGCAGAATACATCAGAGAAAACCCGATAAGAGAAATAAAAAAAGAAACCGAATTAAAGAAATATTTAATGGATTGCATGGACATGGCGAATAAAAAGATTTATAGCCTTGCATATAAGCACCCAGAAAACCAAGGCATGGCTACGACAGCTTTGATTGCTTATGTTGCAGGGGAATCCGCCTATATCGTCAATGTCGGAGATAGTCGTGCCTACATATGCAGAGACCGAAAGCTAAGTTGTATAACAGTGGACCACACCTATGTAAACACTCTTTTGCAACAGAATATTATAACACAGGAAGAGGCGGAAACTCACGACGGCAAGCACATGATAACCAGAGCTGTCGGCGGAGATGCGGTGATTGAGCCGGATTTCTTTCGTATAGATATTCAGAGCGACGATATTCTCCTCCTTTGTACAGATGGACTTTATAATGAGGTTCGCGAAGATATTATCGCGAAAACATTGTCCGGGCCTGGTACGATGCATGAAATAGCAAGTGCACTTGTTGACAAAGCAAACAGGTGCGGTGGGCGTGACAATATTACTTTAGTTTGTTTGAAGATTTAGGGGGCCGGTATTGATGAGCAGCAGAATACTCGCAGGGCGATATGAATTGCTTGAGAAAATTGGTGACGGCGGCATGGCAGTGGTGTACAAAGCCAGATGTAGATTGCTCAACCGTTACGTTGCAATAAAAATTTTAAAACCTCAGTTTGCAAAGGATGTTAAGTTTATAGAGAATTTTAGAAGAGAATCGCAGGCAGCCGCGAGTCTCTCTCATCCCAATATTGTAAACGTATACGATGTTGGCCGTGAAGGCAATATCCATTACATAGTTATGGAGCTTATAGAAGGTAATATACTGAGCGACATGATTAAGGAAAACGGGCATCTGGAATGGAGAAAGGCTGTCGAGATTACTAAGCGCATAGCCTCCGCTCTCTCATTTGCTCATAAAAATCATATAATACACAGAGACGTAAAGCCTCATAATATACTAATTACACAAGATGGCACGGCAAAGATTACGGACTTCGGCATAGCACGTGCATTGAACTCTTCAACAATTGTAGAAAATACAGGAACGGTGATGGGGTCGGTTCATTACTTTTCACCGGAGCAAGCGAGAGGAACTTATGTTGACGAAAAATCGGACATCTATTCCCTGGGCATAGTTCTGTATGAAATGCTTACGGGAAGAGTACCGTTCGATGCCGAAAATCCGGTTGCAGTCGCACTTAAGCATATAAATGAAACAATGATTCCACCTTCAAAAATTGTGAAGGGAGTACCGCCTGAAATCGAGGCGGTTGTGCTAAAGGCAACCGATAAGATACAGGTCGGAAGATATTCATCAGCAGAGGACATGCTCAGAGCTCTTGAAGATGCTGAATTTGCTGTGAATATGAACGGAGGAAGTGCTTTAGCCGCTTCGCAAGGCCACGAAGAGAATGATAACTCGCTTGAGCACGCAGTTGTGCTTCATTATGAGGATAAGGAGCAGGCAGCGGAGGAAGGCAAAATGAAGAATGGCAAGAAGAAAAAACCGATCAACAAGATTAAAATAGCAGCCATCATCGTAGCATTGCTTTTGGCACTGCCCCTGAGCTATATAATAGGTGGGCAGTTGCTCGGAATAAACCTTGGTGGTAAGAGCATTGAAGTCCCGGATCTGCAGGGAATGACACTGGAAGAGGCCGAGGAAGAAGCTGAGAAGTATGACTTATTGGTAGAGAAAGAGGATGAGGTTTTCAGCTACGAGTATGACGAGGGAGAAATTTCTTCGCAGACGCCGAGAGCGGGAAACACCATCAAAAAGGACTCAACTATAAGAGTGAGCATAAGCAAAGGCATGAAGGAAGGCACTGTTCCTAATATAGAAGGAAGAGATTTCGAAAATGCCATAAAAATATTGGAAAAATACGGATTCAGGCAGGGTGAGATGAGAAGTGAACCTAGCTCATTGCCGAAGGATATAGTAATAAGTCAAAACCCTAAGGGCGGAGAAGAGGCGACCCCGGGATCTGAAGTTATGATTATTGTAAGCTCCGGAACTGATGTCAATGAGGGCATCGTGCCGAAAATCGTCGGAATGACTGTTGACGAAGCAAAGGAAGCTCTCGAAAAAGCAGGGCTTAAGCCAGGAGTTCAGACATATGCAAAAAGTGATACCTACGACAAGAATAAAGTTATGTGGCAGCAGCATGCTGCCGGGACGGAGCTCAAAGAAGGTGAAACTGTAGATTATAAGGTCAGCAGGGGCAATGAATCTTCATCGGGACAGGTTCCTCTTGTATTGGATTACAGCGGAGCGGCGAATAACGTCGTCTGGGTAACCGTTACAATTTCAGATGATTCGGGAACGCATAATGCGATTACCAGAGTTCAACGCCTTAGAAGTGACGCTACGGAGACAATTATGCTGAATGGAGTGGGCTCAGGGACTGTTACCGTCATATTTGACGATCAAATTGTTATGAAGAAGGATGTAAACTTTGATACCGGAGAGCTTAGCTGATGGGTGAGATAATCAAAGGTAAGATAGTTAAAGGAATTGCCGGTTTTTATTATGTAAAAGCCGGCAATACCGTATATCAATGTAAGGCAAGAGGCATATTCAAAAAGCTCCGAATAGTTCCGACTGTAGGAGATATCGCACAAATCGAAGTTCCGCCGGACGGAGATGCCTTGGTATTTGAAATTGAATTGCCCAGAAAGAATATTTTTGTAAGACCGGCGATTTCCAATGTTGATTGCTTTGTCGTAATCTTTGCGGCGGCAGACCCGGTACCCAATCTTCGCATTATTGATAGGTTTCTCGTGATGGCGGAAAAGAATCATGCGGGCATTATCCTTTGTATCAATAAAACTGACATAGGATCAAGGGAAGATATAGAAAAAATAGAAAATATATACAAGGAAATATACCCAGTGTGCTGTGTAAGCGCTGTAACAGGCGAGGGCATAGACCGCCTTAGGAACTTAATGAAAGATAAGGCGTGCGCATTTGCAGGTCCGTCGGGGGCGGGCAAATCGACATTGCTAAATTTCCTCAACCCCTTGGCGTTAGCCGAGACGGGGGAGGTTTCGCAAAAGACAGGTCGCGGAAAGCATACCACAAGGCATACGGAGATTTTCGATATGCAATATGGTGGAGAAGTGTTCGACACACCAGGTTTTACATCATTTGACATATTAGAATCGACTGAGGAGGAGCTTCAGCATTTATATCCGGAATTTGAACCGTTCCTGGGCAAATGTAGATATGACAACTGCAAGCATCTCAGGGAGCCGGAATGTGCTGTAAGGGATGCGGTTGTGAGAGGAATCGTTCAAAAGGAACGATATACGTCCTATGCCGGACAATTACTTGAAATAAGAGAAAATGAGAGGATTAAATACCTATGAAAAAACTTGCGCCATCCATATTGTCTGCCGATTTTTCATGTCTGGGAGAACAGGTCGCTTGGATCGAAAGAGGCGGCGCCGATTTGATTCACGTCGATGTCATGGACGGTCACTTTGTTCCGAATATAAGTTTCGGTGCGACTGTTATGAAATCTCTTGTAGGTAAAACAGCTTTACCCTTTGATGTTCATCTGATGATTGAAAATCCGGATAAATACGCGGCGGATTTTATTACTCCAAATACGCAATATATCACCGTGCATCAAGAAGCATGTACACATCTTCACAGGAGCATACAGCATATAAAATCGCTGGGTGTAAAAGCAGGGGTTTCGCTTAATCCTGCCACGCCGGTAGACACTCTGGAATATATTCTTGAGGATTTGGATCTCATTCTTATTATGAGCGTAAATCCGGGCTTCGGCGGTCAAGCATTCATACCGGCCACATTAAGAAAGGTCGAGGAATTGGTGAGGCTGAGACAGGAAAGAGGGCTTTCGTTTGAGATTGAAATCGACGGGGGCGCAACTCTCGATAATATAGAAAAGCTTCTAAATGCAGGAGTCGACATTGCCGTTGCGGGCTCTGCCGTATTCGGAAAGAGTGATATAGAGGCGGAAACACGCAAATTTATGAATATTATTAAATAGGAATTCAACGCAGCAATAGATTTTGATAATTTATTGCTGTTTTTTATTACAATGGTAGCGAAGCTGATTCTTCTAAGGTGGGGGCTTTTACCAAGTAAAGGAAGTCATATATATAGGGCTGTTTAAGAATTTAAGATCATTAACATGTTATATATCAGTTGTTGGGGAAAGGGAGGTTATGAATGAAAAGGTTTATTTATGTGGTTTTTGCTCTTGTGATGGTGCTGTCGCTCGGGCTGATTGTCGGATGTGCGGAGGAGGAGCAGCCCGAGGGCCCGGCGCTCACGCTGACGCCGGATACCATCCCGTCTATCGACGGGGCGACAGCGCTCGCGCCTTTTTATGAAGCCATGGCGGCGGAGCTAATGAACATGGATATTGAAGAGGCAAGGCAATATGTAATGTGCAGCAAGACCGACGGAGCTTACGAAAGACTAATTTCTCGTGAAGCAGAAATGATATTCTGCTCTATGCCGTCTAGAGAGCAAAAGGCAAGTGCAGAAGAGGCTGGGTTTGAATTTGAAATGACGCCGTTTCTAAACGGAGGCTTTGTATTTTTTGTAAACAAGGATAACCCCGTAGATAGTCTGAGCGTTGAGCAATTACACGATATTTATTCGGGCAAAATCACAAATTGGAAGCAGGTTGGAGGAAATGATGTGGAAATCATACCCTACCAGAGGCCGAATAACTCAGGGAGCCAGACGGGTATGTACGAGTATGTAATAGCAGAGAATGAAATAATGGAAGCTCCCACAGAGAAGAAGATTGCCGACATGGGAGGTATCATAGATGCAGTCGCCTCTTATGACAATGCAGAGGGTGCGATAGGATATTCCTATTATTACTACGTGATGAGCATGCATTATACAAATCAAATAAAAATGATTTCAATAGAAGGAATTGCGCCAAGCGACGAAACCATAGGTAACGGAACTTATCCGCTTGTGAACCCCTCTTATGTCATAATCAGTAAAGACACACCGAAGGATAGCATATTAAGAGAAACCATAAAGTGGATTCTGAGCGAGGAGGGCAAGGCTGTAGCAAAGGAGGCCGGATATGTGCCAAAGCTTGATAAATAGCAGGCTGAAAATTTTCTCTTCGGTAATAATAGTCATTTTATTCACAGCAAGCGCATTGACCGGATGCGCCGATGAATTCATACCTTCGACCTTACCATCTCATATAACCCTGAATCAAATCTCGATTGAGGAAATATCTGTTTACAGAAATGGTGAGCCAAGGGAAGAGGAAGTGCCTTCTTATTATGAATACGACCAAATGAGTCCGGAAGATCAAAAAGAATGGCAGAAAAAAGATGTATTATTCACTGGCAATTACATTGAAATTGACGGCTTAAAGGATAAAAAGGTTCAGAGTAAGATAAATGAGAAAATAAAGCAGCTGTATCTGGACAATGTTGATTTTATTCCTCCATACAGGGGAGTGAAAGCAAAGCTTGGGGAGAATCCGCAGATAAGGCAGGATACATATTCGTCAATGATGATGTATGCAGAAGGGAATTTCAATAATATACTTTCAATAACGCTCAACTGCATGATAACATTTTCCCCCGATTCGAAAGAAGAACATATCGATGTTTCATGGTCCGTACCGCTAAATATAGACTTAAACACAGGTGAAGATATCACTATAAATCAGCTTTTTCAGGATAATATAGATGGAATTGAATACTTAAACAATTATTTTTCTGAATTCATGGCAGGAAATTACGGCGAAGAACAACAATGGTTTACGGGCGAGGAGCTCATGCTGGCTGGTCGTTTCGATACGTTTGAAGACGATCAGAAATTCGCTATAACACGATATGGAATTAAGCTGTTTTTTGATTATGAAACCCCTGCGGTATATACGGGATTTTATTCTGAAATAATGATTGTCCCTTATAGCGAACAAATGGTGCTGCTTGAGAGCTTCTTTGATGAAGAGGTCAGTATATATAACGCAAAAGGGCCGGCAGAGAAAAATTTATTGGACCCAGGTGTTAAAATTGATGAAAAGCTTGAAGTGTCAGAAGACTATGATGGAATAAGCATGCATCGTAGCGCAACATATTCCACGGAAATCCCTGAGGCGCTGGAAAATAGAATAAATGAGCTTTATCAGGAGGGGGACAGTGAAGAAATTAAGGCAATTGAAGAGATAAGACCATATTATCAAGAAGCTCTATCCCAGTATGGCAAGGAAAATGCTTATGGAGAGAGCAGACATATGATAACCTATGATGTTTCCGGAGATTTCGCAACCATACGCATATATAGATATGATTATGTGGGAGGCAGTGATGGTAGTAGCTACAAGGATTTTTACTCGCAACAAAGCATGAAGTATGAGGTATATGACTTAAAAGCAGAAAAATTAAAACCTATGGAGCTTCAAGATATCTTTGTTGACGGAGCGGATATAGAGGCTCTCATCAAAAGCGCAATGATAGATTCTATAAATGCCTCACTGTCGAATGAATCCGACAACAGCAATATGACAGGGGGCACCTATGTGTTCGGTCAAGGGGAAAACAAAGAAAAAGATGCACAGTATATCAATGGGCTTTATAACGCAATAAACGGATTTACGCCTCAGAGCAATTCCATAATCCTTTTGTTCGACAAAACCCCGGAAGATATATATAAAGAAGTGTACGATGTTGAAATAGTTCCTGAGAACAATACATCGTATATATATTCTGTAGATATTTTGCCATATGCACACATCGACCCTCGAACCATGACTATATTTAGATAAAAAAACATATTAGACACTCAATTTAATTTTATTAATCCAAATGGCCCGCCTTTGCGGGTCATTTGTTTTGGTTAGGCTAAGAAAATTTCCGGTCCTTGATTAGGGGACCTATTTTAAAGCGCGCTTGAACGTTGTTCCTCTTTTTAAATTGTACTTCTTTTTTATCGCAGGTGTTTATTAAAGTAGTTTATGGAATAAAATGTAAAAAATGGTTGACAAAGGGAAACGTATTTGATATATTAGAAATGTAAATAAATGTAAATCAATAAAGAGAGGAATGGGAATGAAGTTTAATGCAGCAAAATCAATTTTAGGAGTTATCTTGATAATTGCTTCACTAGGAGGGCTTTTTTACTGGGAAACCACGGGGAGAATCAAATGGACAATGATTGAGGTTAGTGCCGCGGCAGTTGACATTAATCCCGGTGTTCGTATTACAAAAAATATGATAAAGACGATTACGGTTCCGAAAGAGGAGTTAGTCAGCCGGGCGATAACATCAATATCGCACAATCTCCTTGAAGTCGGTCGCGCGAAGCAATTTATTCCCGAAAATGCACAACTGTCCGCAGTTTTTTTTGAAACGGCTAAGGAAAGTATTGAAAAAGGAAAAACTCTTTTTCAAATTGACAGTTCGTGGATTGGCTCGAGGAGCAGCACCTTGCGCGGTGGAGATAATATTTCCATATATAGCGGAGACGGAGAGCTTAAATTTGGCAGCTTCAAAACAGCCTTTGTAAAAGATGAAAAGGAAGCGGAAGTCACAGACGGTGAAAACGGAGAAATTGAAACAGAGCTTCTCAATCGCAGGAACAGTACAAATCGCATAAGCCACATAGAAATATGGGCCGAGCTACCGCAATACGAGCAGATAAGAAATTTTGCACTGAGCGGAGGAGATCTTCTCATCATGCAAGGGATGGAGGCAGATGGTGAATAACATTTATGCTTTTCACGGGGCAGATAACAAGGTTGGCGTTACAATGACAGCCCTATCCGTATCTCAATATATAGCCTCTCAAAGGGAAGATCTAGACATTTTGTTCTTAGTTCTGTCGGGCAAGCAAAACACTGAATTCATAGGGGAAAAAACCATTGGAATTGAAAAATTTAAGAATAGGCTCGACAGCGGGCTACCTATAAAAAAGGCGGACGTAGGGAAGAGCAAAGCTTTTAAAAATTTATATATAATCAGTGGCATTATCAGTGAATTGAACGAGAGATATTATACCCCCAAGACGGCAGAGTCACTCATAAAGGATTTAACCGCGCAATTCTCATTAATCATTGTTGACACCGGGAGTCGAGCGGATAACGGGCTTGCTGTGGGTGGACTTGCATGTGCCTCAAAGAAATATTTTGTCCTTTCTCAAAATGAAGCTGTGCTTAGGCGTTTTGAAAGCAACAGAGGTATATATAACAACATGAAGATTAAATTTGACAAGCTCATCATTAATAAATACTGTGACCGTGATCCTTACTCAGCAAACTATATAAGCAAGCGTTTAAGCTCAGACATAAAGACCTTAATAACTCTAAATTTATCGGAATTAGGAAGAAAAGCCGAGAGGGAATACAAGACTATACTGCAATTCAAGGACAGCAAATATATGAAGGATATAAAAAAACTTGGAGATGTGATTATACCTTCAGGACAGCTGGGAGAAAAGGAGCAAAGTGGAAAAATTTTATTTGGAAGATTATTTAAGTCAAATACATAATTCGAGCGGAGCGGGCGAAGAAAACTTTAAAAGCTTATGCGCAAAGATAGATGCCGTCTTCCGAGGAGAGTGGGAGGGTGAGAAGGAAAATGCATCGGAGGTATTGGAGAGACAAAAGAGAGCTATAATCGGCTACGAAAAGGAGAGCAATTATTTTTTAAACAAGATAAACCTTCTTCTGAGAGAATGGAATGCAAAGAATGTGGAATTTCCCGAGTGGTACAATTCTCTTGCAGAAGGAATATTCCACGAGGTTTGGGGAATGGCGGGAATGGCCGAATGGTTTAATGAGCGATATAGCAACTCATCATCCGCAAAGATGATAGGCGATAATATATATTTTCTTGAAGATGGAAAGATGGTGAAACGACCACAGGAAATGTGCAAGGAGCGACGCGAGCAGCTCATAAGAGCATTGCTTATGCTTACACCCGAGGAACGCCTAGACAAGGATTTCCACGAGATATATCTGCTTGATGGTACGAGGATTACAGTTTTTAGAAATAGGATGGTAAAAAGGGACAGAGAGTGCATAATTTTCAGGAGGTATACAGTGCCTTTATATACATTTGAAGAGCAAGCAAAACGAGGAACTATCCCTCGAGAGGGAATAGAACTGTTTAAGGCGATGGTTGCAGCAGGATACAATATAGTGTTCAGCGGAGCGGTCAGGACATCAAAGACAACATTCCTATCCACCTGGCAGAGCTACGAAGATAGGAGCCTTGAAGGAGTGATGATAGAAACCGATGCGGAAATACCGCTCCATCGACTTATGCCGGAGGCACCGATTATACAGCTTATTGCCGACGGTAAGAAGCTCGAAAGCATTACAAAAAATCTCCTAAGGTCCGATGCCGATTATTTCATACTCGCAGAGGCTAGGGATGGTGTCGCACTTGATACGGCTGTAAAGCTCGCTTCAAAAGGAACCGGCCGCATGAAGATAACGTTTCATTGCAGGGAGCCTGGGAATTTTCCATACGATGCCGCAGCCGAAATAGTGAAGACATACGGAGGTGATATAGATTACAATGCACGCAAAATCGCAGGCAGCTTTGATTATATATTTCATTTCATACAGCTGCAGGACAAAAGTAAAAAGCGCCTCAAAGGCATTTACGAGGTTTCGTCTGATCTGAAGAAGCCGCAGAAAATAGAGGTTGTTCCAATATGTGAGTATGATATTACCGGCGACAGATGGAATTGGAGGAAAGGTCTTTCTAAGGAAAAGTTGGAGATGGCAAGAGAGGAAAATCCAAAGGCACATGTTCTTATTAAGTCGGAAATAGAAAAGCTTGTAAGGAGGCGTGAGGCAGAATGGAATTAATAGGGAGGCTTATTCATACGGTGCTCGTGATGCTGCTTGTAAGCGGTTTAACGATACTGTTTAGGCATTCGTTCTCAAATATAATGTCGTTGATGAATGCAAGACGAAGGCTTCGTAAGAGAAAAAAAGCCGAAAGCAGAAGTGCTTTCATGAAGAAACTCGATGCGCTCACAAGATTGACAGTAAACAAAAGGTTTACCGCAGAAAGTGTTATGATTTTCTCAATAATAATATTTATAACGGCTCTGGCTACCGGGTTGAGAAGTGTCAGCCTAATGTATGCATTTATTGCGGCATTCATATTTGCCTTGATGCCTTATCCTATCATGAAGATAAGACTTGAAAATATGAGGCGCAGAAATAGCTATGAGGGAGAAAGCTTTTTGGCTGCTCTGCTTTCGGCTTACCGTATGTCGCTTGGGAATATAAGCGAGACATTGGAACATCTTGCCGACGATGAAAACACGCCGGCAAACTGCAGAGGTCTGCTTCCGGAGATTATCATAAAAATCAGATCATCCGGCAATATGGAGACTTTGAAAAGTTGTGCGGGGGGTTTGTCGTATGCCATAAATACAAATTGGAGCAGGATGACGGCTTACAACATAGGAATTGCGGCCGCAACCGGAACGGACATATCCCTCGCCTTGGAAAATATATTATCTCAGCTTAAGGAAGCACGTTCTCTCGCCGAGGAGAGGAAGCGCCTTAATTCGGAATCCGTAAGACTTGTAATATTTATGATACCGGCGGCATATCTGGGGACATTATTGTTATCTGTCAAGTACTTGGATGTAGATATAGCAACGCTCTTTCATAATCAGCTTTTTACGCCGCAAGGCTTTACACTGATAACCGTATCGTTCTTCCTTTTCATATTTAATGCCGCTTTACTTTCTGCTATTAATAACAAACAATTTGATTTTTAGAGGTAATTATGAATTACATATATCTTATATACATCGTAGCAGTGATTTGCTTCTTTTTAGGAATAAAGTTTTTAACTGATGCTTTTGTAAGTTTGCGAAGACTTCCACCTCATGGCGGGATAAAGAATCTCGCAGCAGAAAAACGGAGAAATGCAATCCACAAGATAGAAGCAATCGGAGCTATAAGGAATCTGAGGCGGGAAAAAGTTGACAAGGAAGTTTATGAGGCTATGGCATTCATAAGAAATTTTACTGCAGCCACGGGAGGGAGTGTTGGAAGCGAATTCATACTTGAACAGCTTGCCGACAGAGAAAGCCCTCTTAAGCAGACATACATAAAGGCTTTGGGCCTTATGCGGCTTAACAAGCTCAAGGAAGCCGAGCTCCTTATAGCTGAAAATGCAGACACAGAAGCGGGGCGATCCTTGGCGTCGTTGCTACTGAATTGGGATGAGATGAAGCCCGAACAGTTGATAGAAATATTAGAGACTAGAAGCAGGAGTATCAGGGAGATATATATAACCGGTCGCAAGAGAAGGGAAGAAATTTTGAGCGATATAATTTATTTCCCAGTAGTAGTAAATGTGTTTATGATATTCATAAATTTTATATATATAGGTTATTTTATGCAGCAAAAGGAATTATTAAAAATGCTATTTTAGGAGGTAGTTCATGAAGCAAATTATCGTATTGGTTGCGACTATAATTTTGGGACTGGCTTTAAGCGGATTTATCGTAGGCTTTTCGGACGATGCCGAAGATCTTGCTGGTAATGTATCCACAGGAATCGATAAGCTTTCGACGGAAATGGAGGATCGTATAGATGATATGGGATTTTAAAGAATGGAGAGAAAGTTATGAAGCATATGATAGTGTTTTGCGGCAGCGTGATTCTTGGGATGTTTATATACAATTTGATAATGGGTTCGCAGGACGATTCTATTATAAATTCCCTGCACAACGCTTGGCAGGTCGGAATCGAGACTAGAACGTATTCAAAATAGAGATTTAATAGGTAATTAAAATGAAACAATTTATAGTTCTTATAGCGGTATTACCGATAATGCTGATATTTCTATCTCAATTTGCATATGACCAGAGGACTGGAGAAAGCATTGCATTTATTCAAAATGCAGTTTATGCAGCAAAGGAGAATGCGAAGCAGCGCGGGGAATTCGATGAAGAAATAAAGAAAAAGATAATAAACGATATATCAAAAGGACTCGATATACCCGAAAGCTATATAAGTGTTGAAACCTCGGAGGGAGAGAAACGGAGATACGCGCTTGGTGAAGGTAGACTTATTGACTACAAGGTCAGTGTACGCTTGGATAATGTAATGGCCGGAGGAAGCCTCATGGGTATAAAGAAAGCGGATAATTACACAATATATGTAATAGATAGCTATACGGCAAGCGAAAAAATATGAAGACATTTATAGTTTTTCTAGGAATTTTAATGATGTGTATGAGCGGCTTTGTTTATCATGCCGATGCAAATTGGTACACGCACGATATCGTTATGATGAAAATCATTGCAGATGAAGCTGCATGTCAAGCCGCACTTTGCATTGACGAGGAAGCGTACGGAAGAGGCGAGTATTGCTTTAGCTATGGTGAATCTGAGGGGTATGCAAGCGAATATATTTTGAGCGCACAGAGGATGCTGAAAGCAGAGCTTATAGAGGATATCAAATATGAAATAACGTTTGAAGACGATGGGAAAGGATATTCATCCGATAACAAAGAGCGAAATCCTGCAGTAATAATAAGGCTCACTGCTGAGACGGAGGATATGTTTCACTTGCCAGTGCTCTCAAAGAACGAGATGAATGCTTATTCTCGATATGAAATAGAGCCGATCGAACAATAATATTAAAACTGAGAATCCATGATAAAATATGTTATACGGGCTTAGAGGTACAATATGGTATTTATGTTCGATGAAAAGAAAATATTATCCAAATTGGCAAGACTCAAAGCTCTGCTTTTGGGATTGCTGTTTGCTCTTGCCTTCATTGCGACAATATTTATCGTGGATGAAATAACATGCCGCTGGGGCGGCATAGAAGGCACGGAATGTAACAAGATAGGCATATTCACATCAGAGGAAAGATTCATTAAAGACGATGGAAAGAAAAGGTTCGTGCATGAATTAAGCGATGCAAAAGAAGGCGATATCCTTATTTCGATGTCAACTCACACCCTTGGATGGCGGCATGGGCACGCAGGCATAGTGATGAGCACAAATCCGAATTACACAGCTGAGGCCGCATTATTGGGCAAGCCTTCGGCTAGGATGAATATGAAGCATTGGGAAAGCTACGGAACATTATATCACCTGAGAGTCAAAGAGGAATATGCCCAAAAAGCGTTGAATGACCTTAAAATAGACAGAGAAGAAGAGATAAGTGCGCAGATGCAACTGGGTATTCTTGCTGGTGAATTTGCCCAGGAATACGGCATAGATAAAAAATATTCATTTCTCGCGGGCTTCGGGGAAAAAGGGCCCGTCAAGGAAGAATTTTCAGCGACACAATGTGCTCACCTGATATGGTATATATATAATCAATTCGGAATAGACACAGACAGTGATGGCGGCAGCATCGTAACGCCGCAAGACATTCTTGACTCCGAGCTGCTGGAAAGACTCAATTAACGGCTGCCAGTCGCGGCTTCACATAAATATAAAAGGACCTCCCTTGCAGGAGGTCCTTTTGCGCATTCGCTCAACCAGGGCGAGCCCTTAATTAATTCATATAGCTATTTCTTCACGAAATCCGGCGCATTTTCCGGGGTGAAATATAGAGTAACGATGAAAGGGTCGGACGAATATTTCTTTTCATAATCATAATACAAATTGTCTGAGGCTTCTCTAAAAGTTCCCTCTAAGGTTACAGAGTAAAATTCATTGATGCCGTATGGGATGTAGGCAAAACCATGCTCCAGAATATATGCGATCTGCTTTTTATCGGTTATTGTTTTTACGATAGTAGAGCCTGATTCTGATGTTACACTGTTATTTTCGAATTTTTCGGTATAAGTCTCATAGTTCACAGTTGCATATGCTACCGAGTTTATTGAAGATGCGCGAAGCTCTGAATAGCCGCGATCCTCGAGCCATTTTATTGTATTTGTATCGCTTCTCATTATCTCTAGGGATAATGAATAGAGTTGATCTGTTTTTTCCTTTTGGCGATAATCGAGAGTAACTTGCGCATAGTAAAGTTCATTTGTCAAATGATCTTCGTATGTTCTGTCCGCAAAATCATTGTCAAGCACCGCAATAAATGCATCTAGTTCGCTTTTACTTATATTGTAGTCATAATTCGCATTTAAGAAGGATACCTGGATCTTATTTATGCTTCCCGTGTTTATACTTTTGAGCGAATAGTAATCCTTGAATTCCTTTGATTCGTAGAGGTCTGCCAGGTATTGCTTGCCGATATCTCCGTAAGGCATTCTGTAGCTTCTTGACATGTAAGGTTTATCATTGTAGTAATTTATTTTACTTGTATTATAGTAAAAATCAGGGTCCTCATTGTCTTTTAGCTCTGACTTATTATCCAGGATGGCTTTGTGGAAAGATCGTATTGCTTCGAGATTTTCCGGTTCGGTAAAGCGCAATTCATTGTTTCTGAAACCCCTGTCTGTATAACGTTGATCATAATTAATGCCACCAATGATGCTGGCAACGTCGATATTGGCACTTGCAAAGCTTCCCTCTTTCGGAAGTCGGTTTTCAAATCCCGTCAAGTCAAATACTAGAGCGCATGTGAACAGCGTAGCGATAAGGCCATAAACTGCGAAGCTCTTTAGAGTTTGCTTGTTAAAAATTCTAGGCGTTTTTAACACTAGCATTCTTGCAATTATAAAGAATATTATCGAACCGGATGCCATGCCGGCATACATATAAAACCCTTTATTTTCAGCCATTGCATCGAAATAGAAACCGAAAAGTGACATTCCGACAAAGGCAATTAAGTAACACAGAATCGGTATCATAAAGTTGAATATTACGCCATCACCTGTTTTCTCAATCTTTCTCTTAAAGTTGAGCGCAGCGCATGCTACGATCAATGAGACGATCACAGCTATATATACAAGTGTTGTAACGGTGTCGAAAGCCTTGCCTTGTAGCATATTGAGCCACGGCAAAAGCTCTAATGAAAGTTGATAGTTCTCTAAATGTCCCCACAGATACATCTCAAAATATGAGACCAAAGCCAACCAAATTGAAGGTAGCAGGAAGGCAAATGTGAACGATAAAAGAAGATGGAGAACTGAGTTACCTGTCACCATTCCTGCAAACATTGCTATCGCATATATGAATGTGACGACCAAAACTGATTGCCACAGCCAACCTGATATGGCAGCATTTGTAAATAAATCAGCGCCCAATATAGGGCCGTAATCATCGTGTCCAATCACCCTGTAAGTAGGTGTGGAAAGCAAGAATAGGAGTAGCGACGTAACGATGATAGGCACGATGCACATAATCCAGCCCGAAAGCACGTGACTGTTGAACAGCCTTGCTCTTGAAACGGGTAAAGAATTCATGAATGTGACTGAACTCGACTGCTGTAAATATCTAAGTACTACTACGGAAGCGGCTATCGGCATGACAAGATGAACGATACAGAAAAAAGGCTGTTGATTGTTCAGTGTCATCCCTATATATGCCGCAATATTGTTGATGTTAGCGTACGACATCAATATAGGAAATATGCCCGATAAGAAATATACGAGGAAAGATAATGCCGGTACTGCCCAAAATCTCCGCAGATTCTCTTTCATGAGAGGACCGGAAAGGCTAAAATATGATGCCTTGGATTTCATTGTCCGCACCCCCTAACTCATATATGAATATTTCTTCGAGCGATAACGGCAGCAAATCGAATATGGCGGGATTGCTTGCATTTATTATGCTTTCGACTTTTTCACGGCTGTTCCTTATGATGAGGAGATCCACCGCACCCCTTGATTCCTTATGGACAATATTCAATCCCTCATATGGATTTTCGACAGGACTGCTGTATGCCACTTGAATCTTGTGAATATCATTTTTCAACTCGTCTAGATCACGCTGCATGACGAGATGCCCCTTGGAAAGTATGCCTATAGCATCGCAGATACCTTCCATTTCTCTTAGATTGTGAGACGAAACGAGAACTGTCATATCTCTGGCCGCAACATCGTCCACAATGTACTTCCATACTATTTTCCGCACGATAGGATCGAGACCGTCTATCGGTTCGTCGAGAATAAGCCAGTCAGGCATGATTGACATATTCAATGTGAAAGCAGCCTGCTTCTGCATACCCTTTGAAAATCTCGAAAGCTTGTGGTTTTTATCCAACTCAAACTGACGGCACATCGATTCAAAGCGTTCTTCGCTCCATTTGGGATAAAGAGAACGCATGAAAGCTGCCATTTCTTTCAGCGTATATGACGAAAAGAAATAGAGATCATCCGGTATGAAGCCGATTCTACGCTTTATACTCTCGTTGTCGTGTATGTCTTCGCCTCCGATTGTTATTTCCCCTGCATCGGGACGAAGCACTCCTGTGATATGCTTGATTATCGTTGTCTTCCCCGAACCGTTTGTCCCCACAAGCCCGTATATCGAGCCGGTTCTTATATTTATCGAAAGACTGTCAAGCGCTTTAAATTTGTCGAAATATTTATCGACATTGGATACTTGAATCATTTCCGACCGCTCCCTTCGTTGAAAATTTCAGAAATCAGCGTTGTTGCTTCTTGCTTTGTCAATCCTAAATAGTAAAGCTCCTTGATAGAATGCCGGAGCTCATTTTTTATTGCCGTTATCCGAACGGTATCGACTTCGATTTCATTTTTGTCTGCGACAAAAGTGCCGAGTCCGGAAACGGTATAAATGTAGCCCTGGCGTTCAAGCTCCCTGTAAGCTTTTTGAACTGTGTTCGGATTTACAGTCAAGCTGCGCGAAAGGTCTCTTACTGATGGAAGTTTTTCTTCCTGTGAGAGAACCTCGGAAATGATCAGCCCTTTGAAATTATCCACTACTTGCTCGTAAATGGACTTTCTGCTTTTTAAATCAAGCTGAAACATTTATAATAAACCCCCTTAATTGGTTATGCGCTAAGTGTACTATGTGACATAGTACGCTGTCAAGACTTTTTTAAAATATTTATTGAAGTACGCTAACTGTATGGTATAATTGAAATAATATTTTTGTGAACATAATATTGCAATAGTAATACACAAGTCGTTACAAAAGACAGAGAGGACATTTAAATGAACGGAAACGAAAACAATCAGGACAACCCCGGAAAGAGGAGCGAATATATCAGCGAGCCGGACAAGGATGGCATAAGATATTTTGATGTTAACCCGGGATACGGTTACGGCGTTGGACCCGGTGCACAATATAACACGCAGTTAGCCGCAAGGAAAAGGCCCATGTGGAAAAACATACTGATTTTCGCCGGAATATTGGTGGGAATTCTTTTGTTGGCAATACTTATCCCCGGAATTGGGGGAGATCAAAATGCAATAAAAACTCCGGGATCGGATTACATCGCAAATATATATGTAGAAGGCACAATACAGAGCAGTAATACAGACACCTGGGGGAATGCTTATGGCTACCAACACGAATGGACGATGGAGCTCATAGATAAGCTGGGGAATGACGAAAAAAACCGAGGCATTATAATGTTTGTCAACAGTCCGGGCGGAACGATATACGAAAGCGACGAACTCTACTTAAAAATAAAGGAGTATAAAGAAAACACCGGTAGACCAGTATACTCAGTAATGGGTAATATGGCGGCTTCCGGGGGCTATTATATTTCGGCTCCTTGCGATGAAATTTTTGCAAACAGAAATACTTGGACAGGCTCAATTGGCGTGACAATCGGAAATATGTTTGATTTTTCCGAATTTCTGAGCAATCACGGCATTAAGGTCAAAACAATAACTTCAGGCCAGAATAAAGCAATGGGGTCCATGTATGATGAAATGACGCAAGAGGAAGAAGCTATTTGGAGAAACTTAATCGATGAAGCCTATCAACAGTTTGTTGGTGTTGTTGCGGAAGGGCGCAATATGGATACCGCATATGTAAAAGGCATAGCTGACGGAAGGATATACAGCGCAGCACAGGCTAAAGAAATAGGCTTGATTGATAAGATAGGCGGTATTGATGAAGCGTATGAGCGCATGCTTAAGAAGATTAAAAAAGACAAGTCAACATGCTTGCTTACAGATATGAAGTTTGTCGGAGAAACAAATATATTCACGAACGTATTTTCCGGATTTGAAGAAATTACAAAATCAAGTGAAGCTGCAGCAATTTTAAACTTTGTTGATAGTAAGGGCGGTTATCCGGCTAGCTATCTTTGCGAGGCACTTGCAAAACAATAAAGAAAGGAGAAATTTTAGAAATGGCTACAAACAAGAAGGCGGTATATTTTATCGCAAATAATAAAGAATGGGGATACGTATCATACATTATATGGGATATATTGGAAGAAGAAGGATGTTTCCAGGAAGAAACCGATATAACTTTCCAAGGGCGTCGGGTTATGAAAAACACCGATGAAAAAGGCAACGAATTTTATTTCGTCCCTACAGATATCGCTGTATGCAGGGATTACCCTAGGTTCTTACCTGAGATGAAGAAATATTTCTCGGATTTTGACATTTGTGGAATGCTGACATGGCATGAGGGCGAAAATGCCCCGGATAACGTGCTTACTGTTCACTCTTTGGGTGATGTCAACTCAGGCGTGTATGGGCCGTCCGCACCGGAATATATGAGGAATTTACTTCTTGCTATAGATGAGAACAGAAAGGCTGCAGGCCTTGAGGAATATAAAGTTGTAACGGAAGCGACGCATTGGTCGGGAGTGTACGATGGAGAGGGAGATCCAAATCTTCTCCTGGAATTCACAGTGCCAATGATGGACGTTGAAGTCGGAAGCGATGAGAGCAGCTGGAATAACAGAGATGCTTGTCGTGCACTTGCTCGTGCAACTACAAAAATATTTGACAGTGACGGGAAGAAAATACACAATTTGCTTTGCGTTGGAGGCGTTCACTTTGACCCTAATTATGCAGAGGCTGCCCTTACTTCGTGGGATGATGAGGCATTCGGCGTAACCCATATAATAGCAAACCAATGGCTTGTTGCGGGAGAATACGAGAATGAAGATGGCCTTGAAAGAATTTCTAATTGCGTAGAATCCATAAAGGGCGGCATTTCGGCAATCGCATTCCATGATAAGATGAAGGGCTGCTATAAGGATTTAGTCCGTGCCTTGGGTGAAAAATACAATGTGCCTATTTACAAGCATCAAAGGCTTAGAAAGCCAGAAGAATTGGAATTCAAGGATTAATATTTTCAATAATCATGCCTTTCAAGTAAAAATACTTGACAGGCATATTTTTTTATGTTAATTTAGTGTGGTGATAATATTGTCATGAAGCGAGGTGAGATATATGTTTGATAGGTTAACCGAAACGAGCCTGCTATATGACTTTTATGGTAGGCTGCTTACGGAAAAGCAAAGAGATGTAATGAACCTATACCATCAGGAAAACTACTCTTTGTCCGAAATTTCTTCGGAATACGGGATATCGAGGCAAGCTGTTCATATATCGCTGAAAAATGCAGAGAAATCTCTTTTGGGTTACGAGGAAAAGCTGGGTCTCATGAAGCGATTTGCTGAAAGTCGCAAAGCAATCCTGGAAATAGACAAAAGATTGAGTTCAATTATAGACAAAAACAATTGCGATGTTAAGCTCAACGAAGAGCTTAAGAGTATAAAAGCCATCATAGACAATTTGGAAATATAGATAAGAAAGGATACTGACTATGGCATTTGAAAATTTATCGGAAAAGCTGCAGGGTGTCTTTAAAAAACTTAAAGGAAAAGGAATATTGACAGAAGATGATATTGATCAGGCCATGCGAGAAGTCAGGCTTGCGCTTCTCGAATCCGATGTCAACTTCAAGATAGTAAAGGAATTTATCGCATCCGTTAAAGAGAAATCTATGGGTGCACAAATCCATGAAAGCCTTAATCCTGCGCAGCAGGTTATAAAAATAGTAAATGAAGAGCTGACAGAACTCATGGGAGGGACCGGAAGCAAGCTGACATATTCGTCCAGAGGGTTCACCGTTCTTCTTATGGTGGGGCTACAGGGAACAGGTAAGACAACTACGTGCGGAAAGTTGGCCGTATATCTCAAGAAAAACGGCAAGAAGCCGATGCTTTGTGCCTGTGACATATATAGACCTGCCGCAATCGATCAGCTTGAAATTGTCGGAAAGAGTGTTGATACACCGGTGTTTACTATGCGTGACAGCAAGGAGCCGGAGAAAATAGCGCTTGCTGCAATGAAGGAAGCAGAGCTTAAGGGCTTCGATGTTTTGATCGTCGATACCGCAGGTCGTCTCCAAATAGATGACGATCTGATGGATGAGCTGGTTCGAATAAAGACTGCAGTCAAACCGCATGAAATTTTGCTTGTAGTCGACGCGTTGACAGGGCAGGATGCCGTAAATGCGGCACAGGGCTTTAACGACAGGCTTGGCATAGACGGAATTGTCATGACGAAGATGGACGGTGACGCCAGAGGGGGCGCGGCCTTATCTACCAAGAAGGTTACGGGCAAGCCGATTAAGTTTATCGGAGTAGGTGAAAAATCCGACGCTCTTGAGGTATTTCATCCCGAAAGGATGGCAAGCAGGATACTCGGCATGGGAGACCTCCTTAGTCTCATCGAAAAGACACAGGAAAATTACGATGACGAGAAGGCCGCTCAGCTGGAGAAAAAGATAAAGAAAAACGAATTTACGCTCGAAGACTTCCTTGAACAAATGGGTCAGGTGAAGAACATGGGCGGTGTGGCAAAGCTTCTTGAGATGATACCGGGAGTCAATGCAAGCGCAGTAACGGGAGATCAGCTCAGTGAATCGGAGCAAGAATTCGTAAAAATGGAAGCAATTATTTTATCGATGACTCCGGAGGAAAGAAGAAACGCCTCTCTTTTAAATGCAAGCAGAAGGAAGAGAATTGCTGCCGGATCAGGCCAGCCCGTATCAAAAATAAATCAACTTATAAAGAGATACGAGGAAGCTCGCAAGATGATGAAACAGCTTACGGGTGGCAAAATGAAAAAAAATAAGATGCTAAGAGGGTTTTAGGCTCGCAAGTTTGAGGTCATAAATTCAATAAGAATTTAGATATAAATAAAAAATATAAATTCGGAGGACAAAAAATGGTAAAGATTAGATTAAAGAGAATGGGCGCACATAAGAAGCCTTTTTACAGAGTAGTAGTTGCTGATGCAAGATCACCAAGAGACGGTAAATTTATCGAAGAAATCGGATACTACAATCCTATGGTAGAACCAAAGGAAATCAAGATTGATGAAGAAAAGGCAAAGAAGTGGCTCGATACTGGTGCACAGCCTACAGAAACAGTAAAGACGCTTTTCAAGAAATCCGGAATCATAGGATAGGAAAGCGGTGAAGTAAAATGATGAGTTTGGTTGAATCGATTGCAAAATCATTGGTCGCCAATCCGGAAGCTGTAGAAGTAAAAGAGGTTCCAGGAAGACAAGGAACCGTAATAGAGCTTAGGGTTGCCCCTGACGACATGGGTAAAGTAATAGGAAAGCAGGGAAGAATAGCTAAGGCGATCAGAACTGTAGTAAAAGCTGCGGCAACTAAGGCGAACAAAAAAGTGACTGTAGAAATTGTTCAATAATGAACGCAATAAGCTTGAGGCACATATTAAAATCGTATGTGCCTTCTTTGTATAAAGAGAAAGATTTATGAAAAAAATAAAAATGGGAAAAATTGTCAATGCAGTAGGGTTAAAGGGCGAAGTAAAGGTATATTCATATTCGGAACCTTCCCGTTACAAAGAATTGACCGATATATATGTGGAAGAAAAAATTCACAGGATAGAAAATGTCAGATACCAAAAGAATATAGTCATTCTTAAGCTCTCCGGTATCGATGACCGGACTGGCGCAGAGAACGCAAAAGAAAAGTATATATATATCATAGAGGATGATTTGCCGGAGCTACCGGAGGACACATACTATATAAAAGATCTCATAGGTATGAGCGTAGTTGATGAAACCGGTGAAAGCCTGGGCAAGGTGAAGGACATAATTCAAAACGCTGCTCAGGATCTTTACGAGATAGAAAGAGCAAACGGCAAATTACTGTTAATCCCGGGGGTAAAAGAATTCATAATTGATATCGATTTAAATATAAAAGAGATAAAGGTTAAGCTTCCCGAAGGCCTTCTGGAGCTGTAAAATGGAAACGGTAGAAATATGAAAATAGATATATTAACCCTTTTTCCGGAAATGTTTACCCCTTTATCGGAAAGCATTCTCGGGAAAGCCTCGGAAAAAAACCTTTTGGATATCAAGTTAACCGATATAAGAGATTATAGTACGAACAAGCATAGAAAGGCCGATGATTATCCATTCGGCGGAGGGCCGGGAATGGTCATGCTTGCTCAACCTATCTTTGATGCACTTGAAGCGTTGCAAGCCGGAGAGAAAAAAATAATTTATATGTCCCCTAGAGGCAAGCTTTTGGACAAGGCAAAGATTGAAGAGCTGTCCAAAAAAGAAGAGCTTGTGATTTTATGCGGGCACTATGAAGGTGTGGATCAGCGTGTGATAGATTATTGGGATATGGAAGAAATATCGATAGGTGATTACATCTTAACGGGGGGTGAGCTCCCGGCCATGATTCTTGTCGATGCAGTCGCACGCTTCATACCTGGTATACTTGCTAGCAAAGAATCCGCAACGGAAGAATCCGTATATTCGGGCCTCCTCGAATACCCCCAATACACGCAGCCTCGGAGCTTCATGGGCATGGATGTGCCCGAAGTACTCACGGGAGGCAATCATAAGCTCATATCTCTCTGGAAGCTGGAAAAGGCTCTGCAACTGACAAAAGAGCGCCGTCCGGATCTCTTCGCCAAATTTTGTGATGATCCACATTTGACGAAGGAAGAAAAGAAAATTCTTCAAAAAATCATCGAACAAAGCGGGCATTCAGTTTACTAATGACCGTACTTGTGATAAAATGTAACAGAACGGAGAATTAGCAATAGGCATGAAAAAAAACTCGAAACGCATGATCATAGCATACGCGGTTGCCGTGGCTGTGCTAGGAACTATAGTTTATATAATCCCTTCTGTTACAGGCATGCTTACGCCAACAGAAATACTGCGCTATGACACCTTGCAGGTGACCGACGAGGAAGCCTGCTACATATCGGCAAACGAAAAGGTTTACCTCGCTGCTTCCGGTGGCAGTATAAATTACTACATAAAAAACGGAACAAAAGTAAGGGCGGGAGACACTATTTTGGCCTTGAACCATACTTCTCAGGACAATCAAGTGGAGAGTAAATATAAGGATATCATAACAAAGCTGAGCTCGGATGCTATTACAAAATCAAATTACAAAAGTGAATTTAATGGGATAGTTTCATATTATGCCGACGGATTTGAATCAGTATTTTCGCCGGAAAACATAGAAAAGCTGACTTATGACGAAATCAAGAAATTAAGCCTCGAAGAGCCCACCAACCTGACAAGGAAGACTTCCGCAAAGGGTGAGCCACTCTATAAAATCATAGAAAATGACGAATGGTACATAACCTGCTGGGTTCAGGAGGGTAGCGTTGCAAAATATGAGCAAGGCAAAAGTGTTACGGTACGTCTGCCAGCCGGAGACGTGAGAGCTGAGATTTCCAGTATAAAAGAAGAGCATGGCATTGTTTGGCAGGTTGTTTTAAAGACAAATAGATTTTATGAGGATTTTGGACAGGCTCGTAAGGTGGATGCGACTATAGTGACCTCAGAATACAGCGGACTTATTATTCCCAACAAGAGTATCGCTGCACAAGAAGGTCAAATAGGGGTTTATGTAAAGACAAAAGGTGGAGATTATACATTTGTGCCCATAAAAGTAATAACAAGTGACGGACAAAACTCTGTTGCGGCCGAATCCCTTTATTATGACGACAAAGGGAACCAAGTTAAAACAGTTGAAGTATATGATGAGATTCTAAAGAATCCAGGGGAATAGGAGCGAGGCAAATTATGGCGTTACAAGACAATATTAAGTTAATAATTGAAGAGAAAAATAGAATTGCAAAAGAGGTAGGGCGCGATACTGATGAAATTCTGTTATGCGCTGTAACGAAAACAAGAACTCCGGAGGAAATAAACGAAGCTATTAACTGCGGTATAACCGATATATGTGAAAATAAGGTGCAGGAAATACTTGAAAAATACGACCTTATCATACCTGTCAGATGGCATATGGTAGGCCACCTTCAGACAAACAAGGTTAAATATATAATTGACAAGGTAGCGCTTATACATTCCGTGGATTCTGTAAGGCTTGCCGAAGAAATAGATAAAAGAGCAGCGCAGCTCAATATCACTATGGATATTCTTATCCAGGTGAATCCTGCAATGGATGAAGCAAAATTCGGGATAACTATAGACGAGACTGAGGCAATGCTAAAATGGATACTCAACAATTGTGAAAACATAAGAATAAGAGGCCTAATGTGTATAGCCCCATTTGCAGAGAATCCTGAAGATGTGAGCCAATATTTCAGGGAAGTAAAAGCACTTTACGATGAATATTCCAAGATACAACACAAAAATCTTGATTTTAAATATATTTCCATGGGTATGTCGCACGATTACAAAGTAGCCATAAAAGAGGGCAGCACGATGATAAGAATCGGGACAGCGATATTCGGAGAAAGAAATTATAATAAACAAAATTAGGGGAGGGATGAAATATGGGGTTTTTTGATAAAATGAAAGATCTGGTAGGCATAGAAGAAGTGGACGATGATGAAATAACGGAAGAAGAAATCCAGGCTGCAGCAAACAAAATAGAGAGAAAAACGGTAGACTCAAAGAAAAACTACGTGCAAAACAAGGAAAGTAATGTCATGCCGATGAAGAGAGCAACCGTTACAGATAAGACAGGAACCTTCAAAATGGTTATAATAGAACCGAAAAATTTTGATGAATGTCCTAAGCTTGTCGATAATCTAAAGGGAAGAAAGCCAGTGATAATAAACCTTGAGAAAGTAGAGCCCGATATGGGTAGGAAAATCTTTGATTTCCTCTCAGGAGCGACGTATGCGCTGAACGGTAATGTTCAAAAAATAGCGAACAATATATTTGTATTTGCACCTGAAAACGTTGATATTAGCGCATCGGTAGATCATAAAGGTATAGATTTCGGAGGCAATAACAAGAGTATATGGAGGTAAATATTAATGATTACACCCCTCGATATCCAAAACAAAGAATTTTCTAAAGTCGTGCGCGGCTATAAAGAGGAAGAAGTAGATGCTTTCCTTGACTTAATAACAGTAGATATGGAAAAGCTTTTACAGGAGAACGTGTCTCTAAAGGAAAATATTTCAAAGCTGTCGGAAGATTTAACGAGATATAAGAGCTCGGAGGGAGCAGTTCTTGAGACACTCGAAGCTGCAAAGGCGCTTATGAGCGACATATCGGGAAGTGCGGAAAAGCGCGCCGAAATCCTATTAAAAAATGCAGAATTGGATGCGGAACTTATCCAGAGAGAAGCTCGAGAATCCGTAGAACGGCTGACTGAAGAGGGCATAAGAATGAAAAACAACCTCGCCGCCTTCAAAACAAAATATAGAAGCTTTCTTGAATCTGAATTTGAGAGATTTGAGAATGTATCATATGAATTGTTTTTTGATGCGGAAGGAGTCAAACAAGTAAATTCGCAGGTCCCGGAAACTGAAAACAATACATTTCACAGGGTAAATATGGCCGTATTCGACAGCGATACAAGCAACGATAAAACTATGGTCCTAAAAAAAATTAAAGATTAACACGAAAGGAAAGCGGGGTTTTTATACCCCGTAATTTTTAAATGTACTATTTATTGATTTTTGTTGTAATAGCCGCAGATCAAATTTCAAAATCATATATTCATGCAAGTATGGCGTTTGGGCAGTCGATACCGATAGTGTATGACATGTTTCATATAACATATGTAAGAAATACAGGAGCGGCATTTTCAATATTGCAAGATCAAACATTGCTGCTAAAGGTTCTTCCGATTTTATTTATAACCGCCATAGTTGTTTTTATGAAATTAAAGGGCAAAAGCCAACATTGGTCCTTAAATGCAGCACTTTCACTGATAATAGCCGGAGGCGCCGGTAACCTTATAGACAGAATACGCCTTGGATATGTTATTGATTTCTTTGATTTTAGGGTATTTCCGGTATTTAATATAGCGGATATAGCAGTGTGTTCGGGATGTGCTCTTATGATTATATATATATTGTTTTTTGATAAAAGCGGTGAAGGAAAGAACGCATGAAGGAGACCTTTATTGTAGATAAAAGCCTGAGTGACAGCAGACTCGATACGGTCATAGCTAAGGCTATCCCCAGCATAACAAGAAACCAGGCTCAAAAGCTTATAGAGGCGGGCGCGGTATCTATAGGCGGCAACGTGCGGTTTGAAAAAAAAGAGAAGCTTAAGGAAGGCACGCTCGTTGAGGTGATTGTACCCGAAAAAGTTGAGCTTAAGGTAAAGGGCGAAGAAATAGACCTGGATATTATATACGAGGACAACGACCTGTTGGTAGTAAATAAACCCAGAGGGATGGTAGTTCATCCTGCAGCAGGGAATTCCGAGGGGACACTTGTAAACGCCATTATAAATCATTGCGGTGATAATCTCTCAAAAGTGAACGGGGTAATAAGACCGGGAATAGTGCATAGAATTGATAAGGACACGTCCGGGCTTCTCGTCATAGCAAAGAATGATAAGGCTCATAATTCACTTGCGAAGCAGCTCAAAGAGCATAGTATCAAGAGGATATATCACGCAATTGTATACAATAATTTTGTCGAGGATGAAGGCACTGTCGACATGCCGATAGGAAGAGACCCAAGAAATAGACTCAGGAAAGCAGTTATACCTGCCATAAATGGCGAATTGCAGGAAGGATCAAGGTCTGCCATAACGCACTATATGATTGAAGAGCGTTTCGGCCGATTTACCTATATAACGGTGAGACTGGAAACTGGCCGTACTCATCAGATAAGGGTGCATATGGCATATATAAAGCATCCTCTTGCGGATGACCCGCTATACGGACCAACCAAGCAGGCATTTAAAACAAACGGACAATTGCTTCACGCAGGAGTGCTTGGTTTCGTTCATCCTAAGACGGATGAATACATGGAATTTGAGAGCCCGCTGCCTGAAAAATTTCAAACAATTTTGGACAAATTGAGAGGAGAAAAAAACGCATGAAAAAGGTAAGCTTTAAAGGATCTGCAATGCTTTCGCCAATACCTCCGATAATGGTATCGTGCGGCAAGGGCGGGGAGAAGAATATAATAACTATAGCCTGGACGGGAATCATAAACTCGGACCCCCCGTTAACATATATATCGGTCAGAAAGTCAAGACATTCGCATGCGATAATTGAAAGGGAACGAGAATTTATAATCAACCTGCCGAATGAGGCAATGGCATCAAAATGCGACTACTGCGGTGTTAAATCGGGTAAGGATGTCAACAAATGGGATGAAACGGGACTTACCCCGCTTCCGGCGGATGAAGTGGGATGCCCTATGATTGCAGAGGCACCGGTTAATCTGGAATGCCGCGTAATAGAGCAAAAGGAATATCCTACGCATGATATGTTTATTGCAGAGATAGTCAAGGTACATGCGGACGCCTCTTTGGAGCAAGAAAACGGGAAGCTGCGCATAGATAAGGCGGGGTTGATAGCATATTGCCACGGTGAATATATACCATTGAAGAGTAAAGCTGTCGGAACATTTGGGTATTCCGTAATGAAACCGAAGACTAAGAAAAGAAAAGATGCCGAGCGCCGTGCAATGCAGCGCACAAAAAAATAATGAGCCAATGCAAAAGGCAGATTATCTGACGTAAAGTGCACTTTGCATTGACCCGATTGCTAAGGAAACATAAATACCAGCAGTTGCAATAATGGGGGGATTATTTTATCGGTCTGTCATGTATATTTGTAAGTACATTGCATGGACTATAGCGGATATACGAGTTCAAGCATCTTCATCAAGAAAGTGGGATTTCTTGATATAGCTCATGCATTCCTCGCAAAGGTTATTGTTCTTAAAAGCTATTACTGCAGCGGGTGAACCGCATATTAGGCAATATTTACTCATATCTTGTTTCTCCTTTGCCGGTTCCCTAGCAATTATTAGTTTATGTAAAATAGTGACAAATTTCAACAAATTTTTATCAAAATGTAAAAATATGGTTATTTTTTGTAAAGATAAAGTCTATTTTTGTATTTGGGAGGTGCAATAGGATGTGTATCGACCTGATCAATAGTGCAAAGCTTTTTCATGACGGAGAGCTTTTTTCTGCATATGAGCTCTTGGGAGCACATAAGAAAACGTCAGCGGGAAAAGCCGGATATATATTTAGGGTATGGGCACCAAACGCAGTGGCCGTACATATTACGGGAGCATTCTGCGACTGGGATGCTCGATATTCTATGCGGAAAATAACGGAAAAGGGACTTTGGGAATTGTTCATCCCCGGGCTTTCTGAGTACGACAGCTATAAGTACATGATTGAAGACCGAGAAGGGCAGATTCTATATAAGGCCGATCCTTACGGATATCATGCTGAGCTCAGACCCGAAACGGCCTCAAAGATATATGATCTTGAAGGATATGAGTGGAAGGATGCAGCATGGCTAAAGAAAAGAGCCGTAGCAAATCCTTACGCAGCTCCAATGAACATATATGAAGTACACCTCGGATCATGGAAACGCTATGAGGATGGGAATTTTTTCAGTTACTCGAAATTGGTAGAGGAATTAATCCCGTATGTAAAGAATATGGGCTATACGCATATAGAGCTTATGCCTATTTCTGAATATCCGTACGACGGTTCATGGGGATATCAAATTATCGGATATTTTGCTGTAACCTCGAGATATGGAACACCCGCCGAATTTATGGGATTCGTAGATAAATGCCATCAAGCTGGCATAGGTGTAATAATGGACTGGGTGCCCGGGCATTTTCCAAAGGATGCCGCAGGTTTATATAAATTTGACGGTACAGCGTGTTATGAATATTCGGATGAGTTTAAGAATAAACATGAAGCTTGGGGGACCATGGTCTTCGATTGGGCAAGACATGAGGTCAAGAGCTTTTTAATATCAAACGCTGTGTTTTGGTTTGATAAGTTTCACATAGACGGACTAAGGGTAGATGCTGTTGCATCTATGCTATATTTAGATTACAACCGATCTTCCGGGAATTGGAGGCCGAACCGGCATGGCGGTAAGGAAAATCTTGAGGCTATAGATTTCTTGAAGCAGCTTAACAAAGTAGTGTTTGGCAGATTTCCTTACGCTCTTATGATTGCGGAAGAATCGACATCATGGCCTATGGTTACAAAACCGACAGACATAGGGGGCCTGGGATTTAACTTTAAGTGGAATATGGGCTGGATGAATGATACGCTTTGCTATATGGGGCAGGACAGCTTGTTTCGGGGAGGTTGCCATAACAAAATTACGTTTTCGATGACATACGCATTTTCAGAGAATTTCATATTGCCGCTTTCGCACGATGAGGTCGTTCATGTAAAGGGCTCATTGTCAAACAAAATGCCGGGAACACTTAAGGAGAAGCTGGCAAATCTAAGGACATATTTTACGTACATGATGTGTCATCCGGGGAAAAAATTGATATTCATGGGAGGTGAGCTTGCCCAGTTCTCGGAATGGAACTATGAAGCAGAGCTTGATTGGTATCTTCTTGATACAAAGGAGCACGAAAAATTTCATGAATTCGTTAAGGATTTGAATCATATCTATAAGAACAGACAAGAGCTTTGGGAATGTGATACGGATTGGGATGGTTTTCAATGGGTGAATGCCGACGACAGTGACAGAAATGTATTTTCCTTCAGACGCTTTGACAAGGCGGGAAATGAGCTGATGATTATATGCAACTTTTCGCCGATTTGTTATGAAGAGTATTTAATAAATCTTGAAGATGCGGCGGAGTACCATCTTGTTTTTACATCTGATGCGAAGGATTACGGCGGATTAGGAGCTGTTTGCAAGTGCGAAACAAGACCTGGAAAAGCAAACGAAGGGACATCCCCTTGCTTAGCATTGGATATACCGGGATTTTCTACAAGCATATGGAAAAGAATAAGGAGGTGCAATAATGTTGATTAACATGACAAAGAAAGAAATTGTAGCCATGCTCCTGGCAGGGGGGCAGGGCAGCAGGCTTGGAGTTTTAACTGACAATGTCGCAAAACCTGCAGTACCCTTCGGAGGGAAGTATAGGATAATTGATTTTCCACTTTCGAATTGTACGAACTCAGGTATATATACGGTAGGTGTTTTAACCCAATACAGGCCTTTGGAGCTCAATGCTTATATAGGAAGCGGCCAACCATGGGATTTAGACAGATTGTATGGGGGAGTTAGTATACTTCCGCCATATGTAAAAGGGAAATCCGGCGAGTGGTACAAAGGAACGGCAAATGCTATATATCAGAACATGAATTTCATTGAGATTTATGATCCTGAGTATGTCATAATCCTTTCCGGCGACCATGTTTACAAAATGAATTATCTTGATATGCTTGTATATCACAAGGAAAAGCAGGCAGACTGCACCATAGCGGTCATTTCAGTGCCGATTGCAGAAGCATCTCGCTTTGGGGTTATGAATGTCGACGAAAATTATCAGGTGTACGAATTCGAAGAAAAACCCCCTGAACCAAAGAGTACACTTGCGTCTATGGGTGTATATATTTTCAACTGGAAAAAATTAAAGAAATATCTTATTTTAGATGAGGAAGATCCGAAATCCCAAAATGACTTTGGCAAGAATGTCATACCACAGATGCTGAATTCAGGAGAATCACTATATGCTTACGAATTCAAGGGATATTGGAAGGATGTGGGGACGATAGAATCGCTTTGGGAAGCGAATATGGATATTATAAATCCGAATGTTCCTTTAGAGTTAAATGACCCGCCTTGGAAAATATATTCGAAGACAGGTCTTCTTCCTCCGCAATATGTGGGGTCAGACGCTATCTTGAGAAATGCATATATTTCCGAGGGGTGTACAATTAACGGTGAGATAAACAACAGCATAATATTTCCGGGCGTCGTAATTAAACGAGGCGCTGTAGTATCCAACTCGGTCATAATGTCAAATACAGTTATTGAAGAGGACGCCGTTGTAAACTATTCAGTAATTGCGACTGAAGTAAGCATACATGACAAAGCAATCGTTGGAGGGGAAGAAAATGATTCCGAAGGCAATCCGAAGATAACGGTTATGGGGGACGGTATTTCAATTTCAAGCTCACAAAAAATACCTGCGGGCGAAATGGTTTCCCGCGATATATAGATAGGAGGAGAAGATATGCGTAACGTACTGGGTATAAACTTTTCATATTCCGACGATGTCAACCTCAGGGAGCTGACAAGAATCAGAACGCTTGCATCTTTGCCTTTGGGAGGTAAGTATCGCATCATAGATTTTGTTTTATCAAGCTTTGTAAATGCAGGGATATATGATGTTTCCGTAATAACAAAAAATAATTATCACTCTCTTGTCGATCATGTCGGTGCAGGAAAAGACTGGGATATGACGAGAAAGCGGGGAGGGCTGAGAATACTTTCCCCAATGTCCAACGTAGAATTCAATCCGCTATCCAAGAGTATTTACAAAGGCTCTCTCGATGCGCTCTATTGCCACATGAGCAGCATAAGACGTTCCATGGCTGAATATGTGATTATGATGGGTTCGAGCACGGTTTGCTGCGGTATAGATTACAATGAATTACTCAAAAATCATATCAATACAAATGCAGACATTACAGCCGTGTATAGGACCACGGGTCCCGGAGAAGAGACAATCCCTTATAATGCCTCTATATTTTCCATGGGAGATGAAAACAGGATAAACAGTGTAACATTTAACAAAGACGAAATAAAACCGCAGGAAGCAAATTGGTCTACAGACATATATGTGATAAAGAAATCGCTGCTTGAAAGTCTGGTAGCAGATTGCATATCTGCCGGAAAGTACAGTTGGCATGCCGATATATTACATAGGTTGGTGGGGCAATTGAATATACGAGGCTATGAATACAAGGGAGTTCTATTTGATATAAGTACAGTTTCAGGCTATATGAAGGCAAACATGGACTTTCTGAATGAAGATGTCCAAAATGGCGTTTTTTCAAGGCCAATATACACTAAGGTAAAGAACAGTGTCCCGTCCCTTTACGCGCCGGGCTGCTCAGTGAAAAATTCTCTTTTGGCGGACAACTGCGTTATAGAGGGAAGCGTAGAGAATAGTATAATATCCAGAGGTGTTAAAATAGGGAGAGGAAGCATTGTAAAGAACAGCATCGTCATGCAGAATACCGAAATAATGCAAAATGTCACCCTTGAACATATAATACTAGACAAAGATGTAATAGTTCGTGACGGAAGACACATAGCAGGTCATGAAACATATCCTGTTGTCGTTGAAAAAAAGACAATAGTATGAGGAAATGAAAATGAAGGTTTTATTTATAAGCACAGAGGCTGCACCTTTTGCAAAAAGTGGGGGGCTTGGCGATGTCATAGGCGCATTGCCTGCCGAGCTTAAAAAAAGAGGTGTAAATGCAAAGGTTTTAATGCCTATGTATAAGAGCATAAAGGAAAAATACTTCGAAGATATGCAGCAAATAGCGGAGTTTGACACAAAAGTATCGTGGCGCTCAAAATATTGCGGCCTATATATGATGGAGTACGGCGGTATCACACTATACTTCATAGACAGTGAGGAGTATTTTGGCAGGGACAGGTATTATGGCTATTATGATGACGGCGAGAGATTTGCATATTTCTGCAAAGCCGCTCTCGATTCTATACCGCTTCTGCCTGACTTCAAGCCCGATATACTGCATTGCAACGAATGGCAGACGGCGTTGATACCCGTATATATAAAGACGCTTTACGCAGAAAGTAACCAGCATTCCAAGCTGAGGACAGTGTTTACCATCCACAACATAGAGTACCAGGGGCAGTTCGGGCTTGAAATTGCCGAGGATTTATTCTCTCTGACCGGGAGTGATTTGGATATCGTGGAATACCGCGGTTGCATAAATCTTATGAAGGGGGCAATAGTTACCTGTGATAAGCTTACCACCGTGAGCCCCTCTTATGCGGATGAAATAAAATACGGATATTTTGCAAGAGGGCTTGAGGACATAATAAAGGAAAATGAATATAAGCTTGAGGGAGTTCTTAATGGAATCGATGCTGGCATCTTCAATCCATGGTTTGATAAGAATCTGTATAAGAGATATTCTTCAAAAAAAAGAGAAGGAAAAAAAGAGAACAAAGCCGCGCTTCAAAGGGAACTCGGCTTGGATGAAAACCTGGATATCCCTATAGTTGGCATGGTTACTCGCCTGGTGGGACATAAAGGCATTGACTTAATAATAAATATCTTCGATGAGCTTATGCAGGAGGAAATACAATTCGCTTTGCTCGGCTCAGGGGATGAAAAATATGAGCGATTCTTCGCTGAGGCGACGCAAAGGTATAAGGGAAGAGTATGGTCAAACACGGCTTTTGATGCCAAACTCGCAAGCAGAATATATGCGGGAAGTGATATGTTTCTGATGCCGTCATTAAGCGAGCCTTGTGGTCTTTCTCAGATGATTGCGGCAAAATACGGCACTATCCCGATTGTAAGAGCGACAGGTGGGCTCAAAGATAGTATAATCCCGTATAATCCTGCTGAAAAGAAAGGAAACGGAGTAACATTTGGAAAGATAAACGCACAGGATATGCTCGGAGCAATAAAAAGAGCAATTGCGTTTTATTGGAATCCCTACGATTGGCAGGGCCTTATGGATAACGCTTTTTCAAGCGATTTTTCCTGGAAAAGAGGGGCGGACAAGTATATGGAGATCTATGGAGGAGTATTGAATGGAGACAATGATAGCAGCGGTATACTCAAAGAGTGAATTCAAAAGAAGAATTGAAAATAAGCTTCTTCGTAATTTTGGCAGAGAGCCAGATACGGCCTCGCAAGAACAATTTTATATAGCGTCATGCATTGTGGTCAGAGATATAATGTCGGAGATTTGGCTGAAGGATCACGATGAAGATAGTCAGACTACAGAAAAACAGGTGTATTATCTGTCGATGGAGTTTCTCCCAGGAACATCACTTAAGAACAATGTGTTCAATATGGGTATACAAAAAGAGCTTGCAGAGGCTCTTTCGGATTTCGGACACGATTTAAACAATATATATGATATGGACCCCGATGCAGGTCTGGGCAACGGCGGTCTCGGTAGACTTGCCTCTTGCTATTTGGACGCGGCGGCAACCCGAGGATATCTCGTTCACGGCATGTCCATTTGCTACGAGTATGGCATATTCAAGCAAAAAATTACAGGCGGCGAACAGACCGAGCAGCCGGATCACTGGCTTGACAGAGGCGAGAACTGGCTTATCACAAAGAAAGAAGAAACCGAGGAGATACATTTCGGAGGCAAGCTTGAGGAGGTATGGGATGAAAGCGGGCGTATGAGACTGCGTCACAAGGGCTATACAACTGTACTTGCAGTACCTAGGGATATGCTCATCTCTGGGTATGGTGGCAATGTAGTCAATACGCTGAGGCTGTGGCAGTCAAAGTCACCAATCAGCATAGATATGGAGCTGTTTGCAAAAGGAAAATATCTGCAAGCCATGGAGGAGAAGCACAGAGCCGAGATTATTTCCAAGATACTTTATCCCGAGGATGCGCATAGAGAGGGGAAGGAGCTGCGTATAAAGCAGCAATATTTCTTTATTTCCGCCACGATACAGAGTTTGCTGAAGAAACATATAAAAAAATATGACTCTTTGGATAAATTTGCCGATAAGAACGCAATTCATATCAACGATACGCATCCTGCTATGGCAATCCCAGAGCTGATGAGAGTGCTCATGGATTGTTACGGATACACTTGGGAAGATGCGTGGAAAATAACTGTTGATACGATATCGTATACGAATCACACGGTAATGCCTGAGGCGCTCGAAAAGTGGCCTACAGATCTTTTTAAAGAAATTCTTCCTAGGCTGTATTCCATAATAAACGAAATCAGCAGACGATTTAACATTGATCTGTTTAGAAATTATCCCGATAACGAAGCCCTAAGAGAAAGCATGATTATTGTATCGAATGGAACAATAAGAATGGCAAATATGTGCTTAGTCGCAGCGAACACTGTGAACGGAGTTTCATCTCTCCACAGCGATATAATAAGAGATGATCTGTTTAGAGGATTTTCGGCGATCATGCCTGCGAAATTTACAAATGTAACGAACGGCATAGCCTACAGAAGATGGCTCTGTCAAGCAAATCCGCTTCTTACGGATTTCATAACCGAGCTAATAGGAGATAAGTTCAAGAGGGATGCAGCCGAGCTAGAAAGGCTGTCAGCCTTTGCAGACGATACTTCCGTATTAGAAACGCTGGACAGAATAAAGCGTAGCAACAAGGAGAGGCTTGCAAACTATATTTATAAGAAAAATGGGATAGTAACCGATCCATCTTCGGTATTCGACGTTCAAGTAAAAAGGTTGCACGAATACAAGAGACAGCTTCTTAACATCTTTCATATAATATATCTATACAATCAAATAAAGAAAAATCCGAGTATAGATATTCAGCCGAGGACGTTCATATTCGGCGCGAAGGCCGCGGCCGGATATGCTATGGCGAAGCGTATAATATCGCTTGCCTGCAATCTCTCTGAGATGCTGGAACGCGATAATGACGTACGAGGCAGGATAAAGGTAGTATTCCTTGAGAATTACTCCGTATCTCTTTCCGAAATCATCATGCCAGCAGCAGAGATTTCTGAGCAGATATCACTTGCAGGTAAGGAAGCATCGGGAACAGGGAATATGAAGCTTATGATTAACGGTGCAGTGACATTAGGAACAGAGGATGGCGCAAATGTTGAAATACATAGAGCTGTAGGAGATGATAACATCTTTATCTTTGGAATGAATGCCGATGAAGCAAAATCCTTGAGAAATTTGGGGCAATACAATCCGTGGACGTATTTTTCAAATCCTGATATTTCTGAGATAATGACACTTTTTAATTCGGGTATAAACGGAGTGAAATTCGGTGAAATTGCCAACTCAATCACCAATAACACCACATTTGCCGATCAATATTTTGTTCTTGCGGATTTTGATTCATACAGAAATGCACATGAAAAAGCGGCAAATGCCTATCAAGATAAGAATAAATGGAACAAAATGTCTCTTATGAATATATCAAAAGCGGGAATTTTTTCGGCAGACAGGGCAGTCAGCGAATATGCCGAGAATATCTGGCATATCAATCCGGTAGCTGAGGAGAAGTAGATGATTATTTTCAATTCTAAGGATATAAGATATAAAAAACCTTTTGGAGCCGTCGCCTGTATGCAGGCGGCGGAATTTAACATTGAGGCAAAAAGGGAAGGGCATTTCGCCAAAGAGGCATATTTAGTTATGGCCCTTGACGGAGAAGAGCCGATATATGTTTCGTTCTCTTCAAATACAGGAAATTGTTTTACCTTTGAATGGCAAGCACCCTTCGGGGGTTTATTTTATTACGGCTTCAAAGTAATATACGAGGATGGATTTGTCGAAGTGAGCCCAAATCACCAGCTTACTGTCTATGAAAAGGATCAATATCCGGTTCCGGAATGGCTGTCTCATGGTCTGATGTACCAAATCTTTCCGGACAGGTTCTCGCGTGGTGAAGAATTTGATGAAGAGAAAGCCGAAAAGCTGATGACAAGAGGCCGATATCTTCATAAAGCTTGGGGTGAAATGCCACACGAGGGGAACATTGACTTTTTCGGGGGAACCTTGCGAGGAATAGAAGAAAAGCTCGATTATCTTTCGGATCTCGGGGTTACGATAATATATCTGAACCCCATATTTGAGGCTTTTTCAAATCACAGGTATGATACGGCAGATTACATGAGGATAGACCCGCTTCTCGGGACAGAAGAGGATTTTAGCAATCTTTGTCTTTCTGCGGCAAAGAAGGGTATTCGAATAATCATAGACGGCGTATTCAATCATACGGGTAGCGACAGCATATATTTCAACAAATACAAGACATATGGCGATGGTGGCGCATATAACGATCCAGAATCTCCTTATTATGAATGGTACGAATTCTCGGATTATCCCAATGCCTATGAAAGCTGGTGGGGCATCGACACACTTCCGGCAATAGACGAGAAAAATCCAAGCTATAGCAATTTTATATATAAGGATGAGAATTCCGTAATAAGGAAATGGTTAGAGGTCGGTGCATCCGGGATAAGGCTTGATGTGGCAGACGAATTGCCGGATGAGTTTGTAGACGGTATTCGCGAGGCGATGAAAGGAACAAAAGCAAACGCTGCTCTGATAGGTGAGGTTTGGGAGGATGCATCAAATAAGGTATCTTACGGCAAGAGGCGCAGATACTTGCAGGGAGGGCAGCTTGACAGCGTGATGAATTATCCGCTCAAGGATGCCATCATCGGTTTCGTAAGCGGAAACCTCAATGCAGAGGAACTCCTAAAATCAATCGAAGCATTAAGGGAAAATTATCCGCGGGATATATTTCACAGTCTCATGAATATTCTTGGTACTCACGACACAGCAAGAATAAAGACCATCCTTGGAAACAACCAAAAGCTATTTCAGGCTATAATGCTTCAACTGTTCTTGCCGGGAATTCCTTGTATATATTACGGCGATGAAAACGGAATGGCAGGCGGAAAAGACCCTCTTAACAGAGGCTGTTTCGAACCTGAAAAGGCTGACAAGGAAGTCAGAGAATTTTATGAAAAGCTTTTGATTTTCAGAAAAAAGATAAAGGGCATAGGGGAAACATCAAAGTCTGGGTATGCATCGTTTAAATGCGTGAAGATTTCAGGGGGTATCTTTGCCTTTGAGCGCGAAAGCAACGAAATGCGATTGTTTGTAGCAGTAAACACAAATAATGCCGATGAGATACAATTAAATGATAAGCCGACTGATTTCATTTCTGCAAACGGAGCGAAAATAGATGATAAAGGCCTACTTTATCTGCCGCCCCTATCTTGTGCCGCCTGTATATTTTGAATAAATACTGAAAAGGTATTGACGTTTATCATTTAATGCGTTATTATGATAAAGTAATAAAACAAGAAAGGTGTGTCGGAGATATGAAGATTGAGATCAGAGATGAAAAAAATAACATAATTTTTTCGAAGGAAATAGAAAAAAACTCGGATTATGAGTTAAATGTCTTGCAACAGACAATAAATATGACTAGAATAGGAAATGAGATTAAAAACATAGTACCGTATCACTGATACGGTACTATTGCAAAGAGGGGACAAAAATGGGTGACACGCAAATTGTTATAGGAAGCAAAACCTTCCCGGAGGGTGTTGCACTTGGTTTTTCGACAAGGCAAGGTGGAGTAAGCGAAGGCATTTACAAAAGCATGAATCCGGATCCGAGAAGAGAAGATTTAATTGAGAATGTAATAGAAAACTGCAGGCGTCTGGGTGATGTGGTCGGTTTTACACCGGAAGATATGGTGATGACCGACCAGATACACGAAGATACGATTATCAAGGTGACGGAGGAAGATCGGGGAATCGGTCTTTTTAAACAGATAGAAACAAATGGTGACGCTTTTATAACGAATAGCAAAAATGTTGCATTGACTGTATTTACGGCGGATTGTACGCCTATCCTTTTGTACGACCCGATAAGGAAAGCAATCGGTGCCGTGCACTCCGGATGGAGAGGAACAGCAATAGATATAGTCGGCAAAACCGTAGCTCAAATGAGCCTCGAATACGGTTGTAAGCCCGAAAACATATATTCAGTCATTGGACCTTGCATAAGCGCTTGTTGCTTTGAAACGCAAGGAGAGGTTCCGAGCGCGATGAGAGAGCTGCTCGGAGATGATGCCGAATGCTCTATAACTCGCACAGGTGATAAATATCATGTGGATTTGAAGCTAATAAACAAACTCCTGCTGGAGAGAGCAGGAGTTAATAAAATTGAAATTATAAAAAACTGTACGGCCTGTGAGACCGATATGTTCTGGTCACACAGGCGTATGGGGCTACAAAGGGGCTCATTAGCTGCAGTAATCATGCTGACCTAAAGCCGGGCAGGATTTGTCCATACCGTACGATTGTTTGTGAATATGACCATCCCGGGCTTTGCACCGTTTGGTTTTTTGACAAACTTGATGGGAACATAATCGACGGGGACATTTTCGGAACTTTTACCCTTGCTGTGCAGTATAGCAATAGAAGCGGCAAAGAAAATATCCTCTTCCGCGATATCCTCCAAAGGCATATTCTCAGTAAATAATATTACATGCGATCCCGGAATATCCTTTGTATGAAACCATATGTCGCGGCTACTTGCCGACTTAAATGTAAGTAGGTCGTTCTCAATGTTGTTTCGTCCTGCGAGAATTCTTAATCCGCCCGGTGATTTGTACTCATGCGGTGCGGATTTTATTTTTTTAGAAAAAGATACACCCTTTCGCTTCTTTAGATAGCCCGATTCTACGAGCTCCGCTCTTATCTCTTCCAGAGCCGCGGCAGTATCCGCCGCCTCAATAAAGCCTGCTACGGATTCCAAATATTCTATCTCGTGCTCCGCCTCCTCGAGGCGAATTGTTTTTTCTCTTACGGCAGTGTGAGCTTTCCCATATTTTTTATAGTACATCTGTGCATTTTTTGCAGGCGTATGACGAATATCCAGAGGTATCCTTACTTCTTGATTATCGTAATAATTTATGACTACAGCTTCAGGCGCACCGGGCGTTATGTTATGGATGTTTGCCGTAAGGAGCTCACCGAAAAGGCGAAGCTCATCCGAATTCTGAGCGATGAGTATATCCTCACAAAGGCGTTGTTTTTTTAGATATAGCTTTTGGACAGATGCTTTTACCGCCCTTTGAAGATCCGACCCCTTTTGCTTCGTCCTATCCGCTTCGGCTTTGTTTGCAAAGTAATATTGCGTCATGCCGCTGACATCGGAAAAGCTTTGTTTACTAAAATGCCCTTCATATGCGTTGAGAGGGAATATATGAAAATCAAATGGAATGTTTTCTTGATTAATATAGACAGATGGATTATATTGTGCCGCTTCAATGCTTTTACGCATATCGCATATCGCATTAAACGTAGGCACTGCAGCCTCATCATCACTCTTGCTTTCACATAGCTCTGCCAAATTCGTAGCGATTCCCGGCGATATACCCATTATTGCCGAAAGAAAGGCCTTTGAAAGATTGCCCCTTCCCGAAGAAACGATGGCAAGGCAATCCTCGTACGATATTTCGCTAAAATCCTTTTTGTTTTGAGAAGGCGGATATTCATAGATTTTACCGGGCAACAGCTGCCTGATGCGATTGACGTCTATAGAAACTCTTTTTATACTGTCTATTATTTTACCGGAATGTGAATCTGCCAAGATAATATTGCTATGCTTGCCCATGATCTCAACGATTAGGCGCTTGTTTGAAGCGAGTCCTATTTCATCGAGCGTGCGAATATCAATTTCTATTATCCTTTCACTCCTCGATTGCCTTATATCGTCTATACGTGCGCCGCTGAGATGCTTCCTCAAAAGCATGCAAAATGTAGGAGGAAGAGCGGGGTTCTCAAAGCTATTATCTGTAAGATAGAGCGAAGCACATGAAGAAGCACACGAAATATACAACTTTTTTCGCTCTCCCTTTGAATGTATGTTCAATATTAATTGCTCGCCGTCAAGCTGATATATCTTTTCTATTTTACCTCCTATAAGTGATGTTTTCAGTTCGGAGGCTAGAGCTTTCATCACAATTCCGTCAAATGCCATAAATTTCTCCTATGTTTATTCTCAAAATACCAATATTGGTGTATAATTGATTATACAATATTATAAGAGGAGATACAATCATATGATAAAGAGTATGACGGGGTTCGGTAAGGGAGAATATGACGACAGCAAGAGAAGTATAATTGTGGAAATCAAGACAGTAAATCACCGTTATACGGATATATCGGTGAGGATGCCACGCAGATATACATTTGCGGAGGATAAAATCAAATCTACCATTAAAAAAACTGTAAAAAGAGGTAAGGTTGATATATCTATAATTGTCGATAACGTTGCCGAGGGAGATGTGAAGGTAAGACTCAATGCCCCTGTTGCAAAGCAATATTATGAAAATTTGAACGAGCTCAAGGTGCTTTTCGGTATGGAAGACGATATAAACCTTGAATTCCTTGCAGGGTTCCCTGATGTAATTAAGACTGTTCCTGATGTGGAGGATGAAGAGGAAATAACTAACGCTCTTTTAAAAGCTGTCGATATTGCAGGTGATAATCTCGATAAGATGAGAATTGCCGAGGGAAATAAGCTTGCTGATGACCTTATCATGAGGGCTGGTATGATACGTGATTTCACATCACAAATAGAAGAGAAAGCGCCTCTTGTAAAGGGATTATACTTAGCGAAGCTGAGAGACAGGATAAAGGACTTAATCGGTGACAGCATACAAATTGCCGAAGATAGAATTCTTCTTGAGGCGGCAGTCTTTGCGGACAAATGTAATATAACCGAAGAGCTTGTAAGACTCGACAGTCACATTATTCAGTTAAATAATATAATTACAGAAAGTAATGGTGCTGACGGCAAGAAGCTCGACTTTCTTGTTCAGGAAATGAATAGGGAAGCAAATACGATTGGTTCAAAGGCAAATGATATCGGAATAACAAATGTAATGCTTGAAATAAAATCAGAAATAGAGAAGATAAGGGAGCAGGTACAAAATATTGAATAGAATTCAATCCTGTCCTTGAAAAAAAAGCGAGACGGTGCTATAATATATTCTTATATAAATGCATGGAGGGTTGACAAAATGGAGAAAGGACGCTTGTTTGTCGTTTCGGGCCCGTCGGGAGTAGGTAAAGGGGCGATTTGCCATAGGCTGATTAAAGATAGAGATTTAAGATTTTCAGTTTCTATGACAACTCGAAAACCTAGGGAAGGCGAAAAGCACGGCGAAGATTACTATTTTATATCACACGAGGAATTCCAAGAGATTCGAAATGCTAACGGTTTCCTTGAGCATGCTGAGGTTTACGGTAATTTTTACGGAACCCCATGCTTGGAAATTCAAAAGACACTGAGCAGCGGTAAGGATGTTCTCCTTGATATAGACACTCAAGGTGCGTTAAACGTAAAGAAGTTTTGTAGTGAAGCTATCTTTATATTCATTCTTCCTCCGTCCAAAGAGGAGCTGAAGAGAAGGATAAAAGCCAGAGGAACAGAGACTGAGGAATCGCTTAAGACGAGATTGTCCGCCGCAATAAATGAAATTTCTTTTTTAGGAAATTACGATTACTGTGTTGTGAACGATGATTTAGATATTGCAGCGGCTCAAGCAGGCGCAATAATAGAGGCTGAACGGGTAAGGGTATCGGATGATGCCGAGGAAGTCAATGCGATAATTGAGAAGTATAAGGAGGGGATGTAGATGTTATATCCATCTATAAATGAAATAAGGGAAAAGGCAGACAGCAGATACACGCTGGTTATAATGGCTGCCAAAAGAGCTAGACAAATAATTGATGGGAAGCCGGCACTTATTGATATTGATATTGATAAGCCAGTGTCGATAGCGGCAAATGAAATAGCGGAAGACCTGATAACATACGATAGAGATTAGAAAGAAAAAGATAAATACGAGAAGAGAAATGCATCTCCAATATAAGCGTTACAGCTTAATATAAGGAGGCGCATTTTTTTATGTCACGAAACGTGAGCAAATGTCACATAAATTCACTGATTTTACACTCATAATGGTGTAAAATAAACATGAGAATGAAAAAAATTATAATAAAGGAGTGAATTGATATGACTAATGAAGAAAAAATTTTTATTCCTATAATTAAAGCCAGAGAGGCCGTTAAATTGCTTGTAAATGATATAATATATATCGAAAGCAACGGGAGAAAAATTTCAGTAAAAACACGCGAGGGAACACATAGCGCATATTCGAAAATTACAGAGACTGAAAAATTTTTAGACTCTCGTTTTTATAAATGCCATAGCCGATGTATAATAAATATGGAAAAGGTCGTAAAGATGAAGGGTCAGCAAATTATTTTTGAGGGTGGCGAGAAAATATATGTCTCGAGAGAAAAATTCACGGATACAATCCGTTTCTATAAAGCATATCTTTTAAAAAATAGGAAAATAATACGGAAGTAAAAGCAAAAAACACTTGCAAATACAACGGTTTTATTGTATTATTAATTTTGGCTTTGCCACTGTTGGCAAATATTATTAAAAATCACACTCGACTACGTGAAAGGTGGTGCCCGCTGGGTTCCTTTCAGGGGAAATCGAAGTGGAAGAAGAAACCAGGAGGAAAACAAAATGGCAGTAATTTCAATGAAACAATTACTTGAGGCAGGTGTACATTTCGGACACCAAACAAGAAGATGGAACCCTAAGATGGCTCCTTATATCTTCACAGAAAGAAACGGAATCTATATCATTGACCTTCAAAAGACAGTTAAGAAGATTGATGAAGCTTACGAATTCATGAAGGAAGTCGGAGCATCCGGCAAGCCTGTACTTTTTGTAGGAACAAAGAAGCAGGCTCAGCAGGCAATAATGGACGAATCTACAAGATGTGGCATGTACTACGTAGCCGAAAGATGGCTAGGAGGAATGCTTACAAACTATAAAACAATATCAGCTAGAATCAAAAGATTGAACGATATTAAGGCTATGGAAACTAACGGAACATTCGAAAAGCTTTCCAAGAAGGAAGTTATTAAGCTCAAGCTCGAGTACGATAGACTTGAAAAATTCTTGGGTGGAATTAAGGATATGAAGGGTATGCCGGGAGCAATCTTTATAGTAGATCCTAAGAAAGAAAGAATCGCTATCAAAGAAGCAAGAATACTCGGAATTCCTATTATCGGTATTGTTGATACAAACTGCGATCCGGATGATGTAGATTACATTATTCCTGCGAATGACGATGCAATCAGAGCGGTAAAGCTGATTGCCGGAAGAATGGCAGACGCAATCATCGAAGCAAATCAGGGCGAAAGCTTTGATGAAGGCCCCGTAACAGAAGCGGTAGCCGAAGAAGAGGTTGTTGAAGAGGTCAAAGCGTAAGAACATTATAAACGATAGGAAAGTTGACAGGAGGAAATAACAAATGGCAAATATTACTGCAGGGATGGTTAAGGAACTGCGTGAAATGACAGGTGCCGGCATGATGGACTGCAAGAAAGTTCTTGTAGAAGCCGAAGGAGATATTAAGAAGGCTGTCGAGCTTTTGAGAGAAAAAGGTCTTGCAATGGCCGCTAAGAAGGCAGGCAGAGTTGCTGCAGAGGGGCTTGTAAAAGTTGCATTCTCCGCAGACAGCAAAAAAGCAGCTATTGTGGAAGTCAATTCTGAGACGGATTTTGTTGCCAAGAACGACGAGTTTATCGATTTTGTAGGAACTCTTGCGGAAATGGCTTTAGATGCTGATGATTCTATGGATAAATTTATGGCGACGCCTTATGGCAACGAAGGTACAGTAACTGATGTGCTTAATGCAAAAATCGCTAAAATCGGCGAAAATATGAACATAAGAAGATTTCAAAACTTTTCTGCTCCAGGCTGTGTATATGTCGGATATATCCACGGCGCAGGCAAAATCGGCGTAATCGTGGGGCTTGAAACTGAGGCAACTGCCGATGAAGTTCAACAAGCTGGAAAGGATATCTCTATGCAGGTTGCATCCATGAATCCTAAGTTTGTTGATGAAACAGGCGTCGATGCTGATTGGCTTGAAGAAGAAAAGAAAATCGCTTCGCATCTTCTTTTGAATGAAGGAAAGAAGCCTGAATTGATTGAAAAAATAATGCCTGGAAAGGTAAAGGCTCTTCTTAAGGATGTTTGCCTCGTAGACCAGAAGTTTGTAAAGGACAGTGATCTCACAGTAAAGCAATATGTTGATGGAGTTGCGAAAGAAATTGGCAAGTCAATTAAAATAGCATCAATGGTACGCTTTGAAGTTGGGGAAGGTATCGAAAAGAAAGAAGAAGACTTTGCTGCAGAAGTTGCAAAGCAGATGGGAAACTGACCTGGAATCACCGAGGTTTTGGAAAAGCTTAAAGAATATATGTAATACAGATAAAGGGTAAAGACGATTTAAGTCCTTACCCTTTAATTATTTTTCCATCTTACATAAAAAGTTACAGTTTACGCAAAACTTGAGGTATTCCCTTTAAGATATTCGTAAAGCTCCTCTTCATCTTGAATTTCAAGTCCTCGTTCTCCGGCGAGGTCTTCAATATGATGTACAAATTCATGATAGAGCGTCTCTTTGAGTTCCTCTCTCCATTCGTCCTCATCCGAGTCCTTGAATAGCTCATAAAATGAGCCATAATATATAACTATATAACGGCCCATAACAAAATCGCTACAGTATTCGCCGAGGGTGAAAAGATCGTCGTCAACGGCATCCTCGCTTATTATTTTATCGGGAAGCAGTAATATGCCCCCATTGAGCTCTTTGTAAAGCTCCCGTGGAAGCGCTTCCGCATATTCTTCAAGAATTTTTTGTGCCTCGTCAATTGTAACCATAGTCAATAAATATCCGTATATTATTCAGCAGAATTAATTTCTGCAAGGATTCTTTCGCGCAATATTTTAAGCGGCATTATTTCCATTCTTTCTTTTTTGGCTCTATCAGGCTGAATTTCGAGCTTTTTTGTAAAAAATTGATAGTCGAGATAATATTTTTTCTTATTTATAGTTCTTACGAGTACGGCAATGTTTTTTGCCCTTGGATCATCGATATCATTTTCTACTCTAGCCAAAAGAGCTTTGCAATTTTCAATATATTCTTTATCTGACATGTCATACTCCTCCCAATTTGTAAACTTCATTATATAATACCACGGAAAATGGGTTGCTGTCATCACTTCTTTTTATTTTCGGAATTGACAGGCTTTTTTGGTGATGTATAATTATTATTATATAAAAATGATAAACTAAAACGGATAATTAAAAAAGGAGACTCTTTATGAATTATAATGAAGTTATGCAGAATGCAAAGAAACTGGTTAACGGCAAGTGCAAAGCCTGTGATGTATGCAATGGTCTTGCATGCAAATTTACGATGCCGGGGCCTGGCTGCAGACCACCGTATAATACAGCGGCACGTAACTATGAAAAATGGCAAGATGTCTTCCTCAATATGGACAACATATCTCAAAGGCAGCCTATAGACACGACATTCGAAATCTTTGGAAGAGAGTTTGATATGCCTGTAATTGCGGCACCGATAGGGGCACCCCAATTACATTTTTCGGAAAGATATAATGAAGAAATTGAATATGACGTCGAAGCAATGGCGGGATGTGCCGAAGCCGATATAGCAGCCTGTTATTGGGTGGGTTTTGAAGAAGATACGTATCTCAATAAGCTGGAGGTTATGAAAAATCAGGGAATTGGAGGATTTTTAATACCTTCTATAAAGCCTTTTTCGAACAGTAAATTCAAGAGATATGTTGATATGTCCAAGGAATATGGAATGCCTGCAATCTTGATGGATATAGACGGAGCAGGTCTACCGATGTTTAAGGAAAATGTTGATGATGCGGGCTGTAAAAATACTGAGAGCTTAAGGGAACTCAGAGAGTACACTGATATGCCATTCATATTAAAAGGTATAATGACGGTAAGTGGAGCAAGAAAGGCTCTTGAAGCAGGCTTTGATACAATAGTTGTATCAAACCATGGGGGAAGAGTTCTTAGCTGTATGCCATCTACAGCTGAGGTTCTCGAGGAAATTTGCGACGCGGTAGGCGATAAGATGACCGTACTTGTCGACGGCGGTATAAGGACCGGGTATGATGTATTCAGAGCTTTGGCACTTGGTGCACACGGTGTTCTCATAGCCAGACCTCTTGCTATCGCAGTAGTCGGAGGTGGAAAAGACGGAGTAAAACCGTATATTGATATGCTCAAGAAGGACTTGTGTGATGCAATGGAAATGTGCGGTGCACATAGCTTGGCAGAAATCAATCGCAGCATGGTCAGAGTCATTAAATAAAATATAAAAAAATGTACCGGTGGGGAAAACAACAATTTCCACCAGTATTTTGTTGTGTGGAGCAATATCAGCGCATGCAAGCCTATTTTTATTAAATATATGTTAAAGATGTTACAAATTCAAGTCTTTTGTGATTTTTGTTGCAATGTACGGCACGTTTTGCTATAATTAGTAAAAATTCGACATACTGGATTAGAATTATGAAAAAAAGGGAGTATTGTGAAGAGCTTAAAACATAAAATTTACTCAAATTCGGGAGTAACAATACTAATTGCCCTAGTGTTCTTTCTTTTATGTGCCGTAGTCGGCGCTGCTGTTCTTGCAGCGAGCAGTGCGGCCGCGGGCAGAGTTATCGGGGCGGATGTCAATGAACAGGCGTACTATACGACAACCTCTGCCGCTCGATTAATAAGAGATGAGATAAAAAATCAAAAATTCGAATACTACGAGGAATATGAATCGAGGAACGGAGTAACCTCGAAAACCAGGGAAGGCTATATAACAGAGCCGGGCGGGAGCTTGGCAAATCTCCTCAAAAAAGCCGCCAAAGACAGCTCCGTTTCTATATATAATGGAGCTTCAAGCTATACTGATTCACTTACAATATATCCGCAATCGCCTGGATATCAAAACAATCTTTCCGATGTAAATGGAATGTTCAAGATGAATGGTGACTATTCTATCGATGTTGCGCTTGAACTAGATGGAGCCGATAAAGACAAATATGCCGCTAAACTAACCATCCCTGCATTGATACACAAAAATAAAGAAATCATAGAAATCGATAGTTATCAGGAGAAGAAGACTGGTGTTATCGTTGTGATTACAAGGATGGAGACAAAGCTGGAGTGGTCGGCTGGAACCATAGTGAAAAACTGACGAGGGAGTATTTATTTTGAATGTAATAATTAATAAAATGAAGCAGAAAAACGGCGAATCCCTCGCCGAGGTTCTTGTAGCCGTTTTGATTTCAGTAGTGGGGATGCTGCTTTTATCGTCTTTTGTGTTCTCCGCAACGCACATAATGGAAAAAAGCGAAGCGAAATCGCAAGAGTTGTACAATGCCCTTACGATTTCGGAGGTGCGCTCAGCTGGTACATCGGGGCAAACCGTAATTATAGAGTATGACGGAGCCACAAAACAGAAGGCTTATTCCGATGTTAGTATATACAAAGACAGCAAATCCACGATCGTCTCATATGAAAAGGAATAACCCATGAAACACAGGAACAAAAAAGCGGGATTTTCGCTGGGAGAGCTTCTCGTAGTTGTCTTGGTCATTGGGCTGCTCACGGGCATCACAGTGACAGGGGCAGGTGCCGTAAAAAACTCATACGATGATATTATGCTCAGAGCTGAGGCGGATACACTTCTTTCCACCGTGATAATCAAGATAACGGATGAACTCCGATTTGCTCAGGATATTCAAGCTTTGGGAGGAGAGATTTCATTTTTGAGCGGTAATTCGAACAAGAGAATAAAGCTTGAAAACGACGAAACCAGCAAAAGCGAAGGGATTATGATCGTCGACATAGAAATGGCAGAAGGGAATCCGGATAAAGTCAGGCCGCTACTGCCCAAAAGACCGCTTCCATCCGGAGAAGAGGAAACCCTCGATCCAGTACCGGCGATAGAAAGCATAGAATACGATGATACAGATAAACTCTTTACAGCGGTGATTAAAATAAAGAACAACGGTGAAGATGTCCTTGAACAGGAAATAAAAGTTAGCCCAACTAATTGAAAGAAGGATAAGAAATGAAATATAAACGCATCGGGGATTTGCTCATCGCAGCAGGGCTTCTGAACGAAGAAAAGCTCGCAGAAGCGCTTGAAATTCAAAAGATTTCCAAGGATCGTTTGGGCAAGGTGCTGATAGACAATAACTTTATAACGGAAACACAACTGATTGTTGCATTGACAATGCAACTCGGTATAGATTACATAGATCTGAACAAAGTCGAAATACCTCATGGAATGCTCAATGAAATCCCTGGTAGTATTGCCCAAAAATATGGAATCATCCCCATAGAGGTAAACGACGGCAACCTTCATATCGCTATGAAGGATCCATTGAACTTCGTGGCGATGGAGGAAGCGAGTAAGGCTTCAAAAAAGAAAATTATTCCGATGATTTCTTCGGAATCCGGCATAGACCATGCCATCAACATGCTTTACGGCAATGAAGGTGCGACAAAGGCGATGGCCCAGATGCGTGCAGAATCAGGCTTTATCCCGCCAAGGCTACTGTCAGAGATCCCCGAGGAGGAAAGTGCCGCGCCTACGATTCGGCTCGTGAATTCCATTATAGAGAGGGCTGTTATAGAAAAGGCCAGCGATATACATTTTGAGCCGGGCAAGGACGGAATGAAGGTGCGAATGCGTATAGACGGCGACCTGCGAAACATATTAGTCATACCCGAGGATTTGCGTCAGCCTGTTATATCGAGAATCAAAGTAATGGGTCAAATGGATATCTCCGAGAGACGACTTCCGCAGGACGGTCACGCGGAAATAAAGATAAGAAATCAAAATATAGATATGCGTATATCAACGCTACCAACGGTCTATAATGAAAAAGCCGTAATCAGACTGCTTTTGGGCGATTCTACGATGCTCAGCAGAGAGGGTATCGGAATTTATGATGACGATTCGGACAAGCTGGACAAACTGATGGGCGTAAACAACGGCGTAATTCTCATTGTCGGACCTACGGGAAGCGGAAAGTCTTCAACAATGTATACAATTATTAGAGAACTCATAAGCGAAGAGATAAACTTGATTACGCTTGAAGACCCCGTAGAATACAAGATAGACGGCGCCGTTCAGGTTCAAATAAACGAGAAAACTGGATTGACATTTGCTGGGGGGTTGAGATCCATATTGCGGCAGGATCCGGATATAATAGGGATAGGCGAAATCCGTGACGGCGAAACTGCGGAAATAGCGATGAGAGCAGCAATGACGGGACATCTTGTAATATCGACCATACATACCGAGGATGCAATCTCGGCAATAGATAGGCTTAGAGATATGGGCGTCGAGCCCTTCCTTATTGCAGGAGGGCTGAGGGGTGTTATTTCTCAGAGGCTCCTCAAGAGGATTTGTAAAAATTGCAAGGAACCCCACCTTCCCGATAAAGACCAACTTGTAATGTGTGGCATTGATCCAGAAGAGGACAGGCAATATTATCACGGCAAAGGATGCGCTATTTGCTTCCAAACGGGATATAGAGGCAGGATTGGTGTGTTTGAAATTTTAGCGCTGGACGATAAACTGAAAGATTGCATTAGCCGAGGCGGTACCAAGCAGGAATTGGCAAGCTTAGTGAACGACACGAATTTCGTCTCTATGCTGAAGAATGGCGATAAGCTGATTGGAAAGGGTATCACAACAGTTGAAGAAGTCTGCAGGGTTTTAGCGCGCAATATTAGTTAAGCGAGCATAGTTATTAAATGGGAGAAATAATGGATATTGAAACTTTAGTAGAGAAAGCAAAGGACATCGGAGCTTCCGATATACATCTCGTATCGGGGCAAAAGCCAAAGTGCAGAAAAGACGGCATTATCATGGATTTTTTCGAAAATGTGCTTACTGACGAGGATTGTGAAACGATTGCACAAGAGCTTGCAAAAGAGAGCTATGGAGAAATCAAAGATATCGGAGAGATCGATCTTGCATTGACCATTGCTGGAGAGCGTGTCAGGATTAATTTGTTCCGCCAGCAAGGAAGTATATCGGCCGTGCTTCGGATTCTGAGTAACAAAATACCAGAGCTTCATAGTTTGCAGCTTCCGCCCATCGTTGAGGAATTTGTAAATTATAAAAAAGGCATCGTCCTTGTAACAGGCGAAACTGGAAGCGGCAAATCGACCACACTTGCATCCATACTGAATGAAATAAATAAGACATACCACAAGCATATCATAACGCTGGAGGATCCCATAGAATACCTGTACACACCGGATAAATGCACGATCAATCAGAGAGAAATAGGCAAAGACACGGTCAGCTATGCAAAAGGGCTCAGAGCAATACTGAGAGAGGATCCAGATGTAATCATGATAGGAGAGATGAGGGATCTCGAAACGATTGAAACCGCGATAACGGCTGCGGAAACAGGGCATCTCGTATTTGCGACACTCCATACAAATTCTGCGATAGATTCTGTCGACAGAATCGTGGGCGTATTTCCGGCAGAAAGACAGCAGCAGATAAGAATGCAGCTGTCGACAACACTGAGAGCCGTATTGGCCCAGCAGCTCCTTGTAAAAAAAAGCGGAACCGGAAGGATTGCGGCCTGCGAAGTCATGGTTGTTACAGGCGCGCTTAGAAATCTCATAAGAGAAGGAAAGACACCGCAGATGTTCTCCTCGATGCTTGCATCGTCTGCAGAAGGAAGCGTCACCATGGATAATTATCTGATAAGACTTGTAAAGACCAATATGATTAGTCATAAAACAGCCCAAGAGGCTGCAAATGACAAAGATTTTCTGAACAAGAATATTGACAAGTTATAGCAATTGGCATATATTATCAATAAATAAAAATTACGAAGATTCAGTTCTACGAAAGGGAGTGGGGTGCCGTTGATAACTTACCGATATAAAGCAATGAATTCGAACGGCGTTAAGGTGAAGGGAATTCTCGAAGCTGAGGATGAATACACCGCGGTAGAGAAGATTAAGGATACGTATCCCGTCATTACAAAGATTACGCAAATTAAAGGAAACAAAACCAATCCTTTGTTTATAGAGATAGGGAAAAAGGGCATAAATACAAAAGCGCTTTCGATAATGTGCTCTCAATTTACAATAATACTACGCTCTGGCGTTTCCGTTGCAAGATGTATGGAAATGGTGGCAGAGCAGACGGTCGATAAAAAACTCAAGAAGATGCTTGAGTATACTGCGAAGGACGTAAGTGAGGGGAACGGTATCGCAGATAGCTTCAAAAAGAACAACGAGCAGCTACCGATTACATTCATAGAGACCGTGAGAGCTGGAGAGGAATCGGGGACACTCGAAAGATCGTTTGAAACATTGGAAAAATACTACGCCCGCTCATACAAAACATCTCAAAAGGTTAAGCAATCGATGACCTATCCAATGTTTGTATTAATTGTCGCAATCATTGTTCTTGCTGTAGTTATGATAAAAGTAGTTCCTGCGATATCCGTAGCCTTTAAAGACTTGGGAGGTGAACTTCCCTTGATTACGAGGCTTCTGATAGGCAGCTCGGATTTCTTCGCACAATTTTGGCCTCTTATTCTTATAGCCTTCATCATGATACTTGTGGGCGTAAGGCTTCTGATCAAGACGGAAAAAGGCAAAATATTTTATAACAAGGCAAAGCTCAAACTGCCAGCGTTCGGGCACATCGCACTGATGAACGGTTCGGCACAATTTGCGAACACGATGGCGACACTGCTCAAGACTGGGGTCAACGTACATAAGGCGCTTAATATTACAGCTGGAGTCATGGATAATTATGTGCTGAGCTTGGAAACCGCTGATATGGGAGAAAGGCTTGAGGAAGGTAGAACATTGGGATCCTGTATGAAGCGATCGAAGTATTTCCCCAAAACGCTAATAGAGATGTCCTCTATCGGAGAGGAAACAGGTGATCTCGATGAAACGATGCAGACAATCGGGGAATATTTTGACAATGAGGCAGACTATGCGACCACGAAGGCACTGAGCAAACTGGAGCCGACGATACTGATCGTGATGGCACTCTTTGCTGGATTTATTGTCATATCGATTTATCTGCCGATGTTTACAATGTACAATCTGATGTAGAGCAAGGATATACAAAATTAATTGCAATTAACAGGAAACAACTCCCTATCACCGCTGTTTGATGAAGGTCTTTACGGGTATATAAAACCACGAAATGTACCCGAGGATATATATGAAATTATAAACACACTATGGAGGAAAATTAAAATGATTCAAATGAATAACTTACTTAGAAAGAAGCTCAATAAAAGAGGCTTCACCCTGGCGGAGCTGCTCGTCGTCGTAGCGATTATCGCGGTACTCGTAGCCATCTCGATCCCAATCTTTACAGCGCAGCTTGACAAAGCAAAAACAGCGACTGACCAAGCGAACCTGAGAGCGGCAAAGGCTGCTGCGGTAGTAGAGTTCTTAAGCGGGGATGGAGATGCCGTGACAGATAAATTCTATGATGCAGAAAGTGGAAAACTTGTTGATGCACTTACTGACATTACTGAAGGCTACGCTCAAGGATCCAATGTTAAAGACACTAGTGCTACCCCAGAAGTGAGTGAAAAGGATGATGTTATCCAAGTAGAAGTTAGTACTGCTGGTGCAGTTACTCTTACATGGGTAGATCTGACGTAAATTTAACAAAGAATACATACAGCCTGTGTGCGCAACGCACACAGGCATTCTTCCTTTCAATGACAGTACCATTTTGAAGAGGCTTGAAGTGCGAATCCGAAGGCACGGGCGCATAATTAGGGCAGTTAAGGGTGCGAATCCGAAGTTGCCGGAAGCATAAATTGAGGCGGTCATGAGGTGCGAATCGGAGATGCCGGACACATAGAGAAGGAGAATGACGAGAAGTGCTGCATATCGATCCATTTTTGACAACATACATATTGGCACTGGCGTTTATAACGGGTGCCGCAATCGGCAGTTTTATCAACTGCATGGCGTACAGGGTTGTAAATAACGAAAGTATTTTGAAGGGCAGGAGTCACTGCGCGGTCTGCGATCATACACTAGGCGCGATCGACCTGATCCCTATTTTTAGTTATATATTTTTACGAGCAAAGTGCAGATATTGTGGAGAGAAGGTTGCCCCGCGATATCTTTTGATTGAGATTATAACGGCACTTTTATTTGTGCTGATTGTATATAGATTTGATGTTTCATTCTTGACGCTCATATATATCGTTTTGGTTTGTATATTGCTCGGTCTGTCCCTTGTAGACTTGGAGATATACGAGATTCCCGACCGATTCATCATTGCGGGAACCGTGTGGTGGGCTGTAACGATACCTTTTGCGGAGATGAATTGGATAGAATACATAAAGGACGGTTTGATAGGCGGCTTTGCAATCGGAGGTGGAATGTTACTGATTGCGCTCCTTTTCGATAAGCTGACGGGCAAAGAGAGCCTGGGCGGCGGAGATATCAAGCTGTTTTTTATGACAGGGCTTTATCTTGGACCGTTGCTCGGAATTTTCAACGTGATGCTATCCTGCATTCTTGGGATCGTCTTGGTGGTTTTCATGAAACAAAACAGGATCCCGTTCGGTCCAGCGATATCGGCGGCCACTTTGATAAGCATTTTGGCAGGAGACAACGCAATCGCATGGTACTTAAATTTACTTTAATAACACACTTTAGATGATGATGAGGATTTGGTTATGGCAAAGAAGATACTTGGAATCGAAATAGGGAACTGTAATATCAAGATGGCTGTATGGTTGAAGGGAAGCCTGGAACAAATAGTCGTTGAGCCTATTCCTGACGGCCTCGTCGAGCGAGATGAAATTGTATCGCGAGATGCGATGTCGGAATTTATTAAGAATACAATTGCAAAAAATAAAATTGCTTGCAAGAATGTCGCAATAGTGCTCCCCGAGAGGCTTGTGTATACAAAACGGGTATTCATGCATGCTATGACAGTGAATCAGCTCAAAGTCAACCTGCCTTATGAATTCCAAGAATACATCACGGAGGACAAGGAAGATTACATATACGATTATGAACTCATTGAAAAAAAATACGACAGCCAGGATAATTTCATAGGAATGGAATTGATCATCACCGCAGCGCCGAAGGATTTGATAGAGAGCTACAGAACGATGCTTCGCAGGAGCGGGCTAAAGCTGACGGTAATTGCACCGGAATTCGACGCTTTGAATCGGATTATAAAGGACCACGAGGCGCTCATCGGGGAAAAAGGCGAAAAGGATTATGTCATCTTAGATATAGGGCATACTGGGATTAAGCTCTTCTTCTTTTTGAAAGGCAGGTACGATATTACGAGGGTAATGGGGGAAGGCTGTGAAGCCATAGACGCTGCCATCGCGAGCTTCAAGCGTGTAGGCTTGGAGGCTGCACGAGCCATGAAGGAAACAAATGAAGACAACGTCTTATTTGAAGAACAATGTATGGAGATATACGGACGCATGGCAATCGAAGTAATGCGCGTTCTGAACTTTTACAATTACAATCACCTCAACAATAATATCGAAACACTTTATTATTGCGGAGGAGGATCTTTGATAGAACCTCTCATCGATGCGATAGCGCAATCCGTCGAAGTAAAGATAGAGGGAATCGAAGCGCTTTGTGCCGATGATTACGAGGACCGCAATAAGATACGCATGGGCATTAAAGCTCTGGGAATTACGTGGGAATAGGAGGCATGATTATGAAAAAATTTATCAAGCAAAAATATCCCGAAAAGGATTCTCTGAATTTCTTGGATCATGACAGTAAGTACGACAACCCGAAATCCAAGGTGAAGCTTGTTTTAATATTCAGTATAGTGATAGGACTTTTTGGGAAATTTGCGGTCGTGGACAAGCTGATTGAGAGCAAAGAAACGGAAGAGCAGTACCGACAGACGGCAATTCTAATTGAAGAGCTTCGACTAGAGAACAGCGAATACGATAAAATAAAAGGCGAATACAGCCATTACTTTAAATCCAACCTCAACACAGAAGAAAAGGCGGAACAGGATCGGATGCAGATCTTGGATGCAATCGAAAATGGAGTCCTTGCAAAGGCTGGAATATATTCTATGAATATACAAGGCAATACAGCGATATTGACAATTGACAGAGTAAGACTGTCGACAGTGTCCGATATCGTAGCTGAGTTGAAAGCCGATCAGCGGATTTTGTTCGTTTCGGTATCGAATGCAACTACAGGAGAAAATTCTAGGGATTTTGTTACAACCTCTATGATTATAAACTTTAAAGAAGTCGGAGGTGAGTAATAGCATGAAGAAAAGAAACTTTTCCTTGAGAGAAAAAATTCTCTTTACAATCTTAGCCGTATTGCTCATCGCAGTAATGTACTACCAATTTGTGTTGGGGAATGTGGACAAAGCCTCCCAGAAATATGATCTTGATGCGCTGAATGAAGAGCTTCAAATAGAGCAGATAAAAGCGGCAAGTATCACCTCAATGCAAAAGGAGATAGAGGCGGGCAAGGCTGGGGCAGTGACATATATTGCGAGCTACGATAATTTGAGAAATGAAATGAAGGCACTGAACGATATATTGGCGGCAAGCTCATCGTATAGCTTGAATTTTAGCAATCCCGTCAAAGAAGACAATATCGTCCGCAGAGACATAAAAATAGATTTCACGGCGAGGAACTATGCTGGAGCAAAGAATATATTGAAAGCGCTTTACGATTGCGAGTACAGATGCTTGATAAGGGATATCAACATGTCAAACGGGCCGGGTAATACCGGGGGGATTAGCTCGGGCGTAGTCGACGTCAATCTTACAGTTACATTTTTTGAGACGATGCATAATGCCGATTCATATGAAGGATTAGAAGAAGCCCAAAATGATTAGCGCGATGGACTGTAAACTTAATAACAAGAAGGGATTTACGCTTCCAGAGGTTCTTGTGGCACTCGGAATCGTGACTGTGCTTTTGGGGCTGGCCATGCTTGCGGCCGTGCAGTATGGAGGGAATCTTAAGCAGCACGAAATGGACACGAACGCGAGACAGATGTTCATTGCGGCGCAAAATCGAATGACATCGGCAGAGGCCACGGGGGAACTGAAGAAATTTGAAGCCAACAACCCGGACAAGCTCGGAGAATTGATGACGAAGAGGCCATCCGACATGGACGAGACTGATGTGGCGGGCATAGATGCTGGAGAATATTATTACATAACATACAATCCCGGCGATTCGGATACCTTAGAAGAAAGCATATTGAAGTATATGCTTCCTTTTGGTGCTATAAATGATTCTCTTAGGACAAAGGGCTCCTATATAATCGAGTACAACATAAAAAACGCATTTATTTACAGCGTGTTCTATACGGAAAGCGAGAATGGCCTTTCTTACAATAATGTCATCGATCTCAACGCCGCAGGGGGCAGAGCCAATACCCGCGACGGAGGGGAAATAAGGAGTGAATACCAGATAGAGGGTCAAAAGACCGTTGTCGGATATTACGGCGGAACATCTGCCGTCAACATAGAGGGGAATACCGTTGCCGCGCCGATGATTAAGATAAAAAACGGCGACATATTGACTGTAGAAATCATCGATACGAATTATTTCCAAATACCGGAGGGCGGTACAGATACTCTTCTTACAAAGGTGAACCTTTCAATTAAAGGAAGTGAAAGTGCCAAGGAACGTAGTATAGAGCTCCTGTTGAATGATGACGCAATTGCACCTACCAAAGCACCGGGGCAACCGGCATGGTGGAGTGTAGAAAAAATTAATATGTCGATAGACGGCAAAAATACAGCTTGCCTGAAATACACACTAAAACTTGACAATATAAGCATTCCGGAAGGACATTTTGCATATATATTGCCAGAAATGATACCAGGAGAGGATATAACAATCACGGCAGAATCAACCAGCAAGACATCATCGCTGGGCAATAACAGGGAGAAAGCTATTGTAAATAGCCTTTTCAAGCATGTTTCTATTGATAAAAATGACCCTGCGAGAGAAGCCGCAGTGGCGGAAGTGAGCTGCACAAGGCATCTGCAAAACCTGGACAGCAAAGTGTCAGGGCTACCGATTGCCTTAGATAAGAACAACAGCGAAAGACCGATAAAATATCTTGTAAAGGGCGTACGACAAACCGGGGATATAGATTGGAACGAGTTCAAAGCGGCTTGTCCGAGCGGAGACATACGCGCATATGGCACAACGGGTGTGCCGTCAATATTGCTTGCCGACGATAGCTATTACGGAATAAACAATAAATGGATTTTATCATATGTTGGGAACAATCATTTTATAAAAAATGTGAGGATGCAGCCCTTGAATGCCAGTGATAATGCAGGTATTTTCAAGATGGTGGGAGAAACACAAAGATTAGCGATATCCGATCTGAACTTGGAGAATATAAGCATTACCGCTTCCGGGACAGGCGACAGCGGAGCACTGATAGGCGCTATTTCGGCGAAAGGCAGTGTCTCACTAAGTGAGATAAAAATAAACGGTTTAAACTTTACAGTTTCCGGCGCGGGCGATATAGGCGGTCTGATCGGACAAATCTCTTGTGCTGCGGATGCACCACAGACCGCTATAGCGGAGGTGCTCATAACAGGCATAGACATCGTTGTCGCCACAAATGCTCATATAGGCGGCGCAATAGGCAATATTGCGGGGGCGAGCAAGGTCTCTATCAAAGGATGTGCAACAGCGGATTTTGATATGACTGTAGGAAGCGCAGGTGCCTGCGGAGGCATTATAGGAATGGTATCGGGCGTTGCTGAGGTACAAGTTGCAGAATCATATTCTGCAGGGAACACAAGCGAGGGAATATATTCCAGCATTAAATACAACCTCACATCCAATATAGACGCTGCAGGGGGTATCGTCGGGGCGATCGAAAATCCAGCTGCCGATGCGAGCTTTGATAACTGCTATTCGACATGCTCGGTGAGTGGCATAGAGGCAGGGGGCTTTGTGGGTTCGGATAATTCAGGGAATACATCGTATACAGACTGCTATTCGACAGGTCTTGTGAAAGGCTCTGGATTTCAAGGCGCGTTTGCAGGGAAAATGAGCGGGGGCATGATTCAGAATGTATACTTGCTTGCCGGGATTAATGACGACATCAGCGATGTAGGGGAAGGCGATTATATCGGGGAAGAGGAGGGAGAAACAATCCAAGCCAAAACTTGGTCTGAGATGGCATCCGAGGGTAGCTCCAACACCGAGACCCATCCTTATGATAATGCTTTGACGGGGCAATATCCGTTCAGGTCTGTGAACAAGACAGGAGCGTTAACCACAGCGGAGAGCGTTCATTACGGGGATTGGCCGTTAGAGCCATAGAGGAAGCTTGAGTGGGCTGGCTTTCGGCAAATCTCTGACTTTGTTTTTGCCATTCCAACTTGACGCAATCCTGCGGAATTGTCGGGTTGACAGTATTCTGGGCAAATGTTATAATTTTAACAATCACAAACGTCAGCGAGAAGAAAAGGAGGATTTAATAGACATGAAATACGGAGAATTATTTAAGCCTTTTAAGATAGGCAAGCTGGAGATTAAAAACCGCATATGTATGGCCCCTATGCTTCCCGGTGGCCATCTGGATGAATGCAAAAATGTGACCGATGAAACGATCGCATACTATGAAGAACGGGCAAAGGGTGGCGCTGGACTGATTATTACTGGTGCAAGCTTCCCTGATTCACGATTGGAAATCACTGACTTCACGAAATCCCCATTTGCGTGCCCAGATACATTTCGGGTTCAGACAAAGAAACTGGTTGATGCTGTTCATAGATACGGATGCAAGTTATTCTTCCAAATGCAGTTGGGCACTGGACGTACAGGTGTTCCAGCGATACTGGAAGGACTTCCGGTTGCGCCGTCTGCTGTTGCCAATCGTTATGATCCCGATGTCACATGCCGCCCTTTGACAACCGAAGAGGTATACCGACTGATTGAGGCAGTAATACAGGGAGCTGTGCTTGCTCAGCAGGCGGGTGCAGATGGTGTGAACGTAAACGGCGTAAAAGGCGGATATTTGGGGGATCAGTTTGCAACTGCTGCCTTTAACCACCGCACCGATGAATTCGGCGGCGGTGTTGACGGCAGAATAAGATTGATGATTAAAATTATTGAGGGAATAAAGGAAAGATGCGGGGCCGACTTCCCAGTTACGACAAGAGTAGGCACGAAAGCGCATATGAAAGCTGAGAGAGTGGGACATCTTCCCGGCGAAGAATACACCGAATTCGGGCGCGACGTGGAAGAAAGCCTTGAAATTGCAAAAAAACTAGAAGAAGCAGGATATGACGGCATAGTATTTGGAACCGGAACGTATGATTCCATTTATTGGCTCTATCCGCCAATGTATATGCATGACGGTTGCTATTTGGAAGAAGCTGCAATTCTGAAAAAAGCAGTGAACATTCCTGTTATTTGCCCCGGAAAACTTTCCGCTCCAGAAATGGCTAACAAGGCAATAAAAGACGGTTTGATTGACGCTTTATCTGTCGGTCGCGGCCTGGTAGCCGATCCTTACTGGCCAAATAAAGTCAAGACAGGTCAGGTAGAAGATATTCGCCCTTGTATTTATTGCAACAATGGCTGTCTCGCACGCGTGTTGAGCGGTATCGATATGAAATGTGCGGTAAACCCGGATGTCTTCTGCGAACTGAGCACAGCCGATAAATATCAAAAGGCAGATGTTGCAAAGAATATTGCAATCATCGGCGGTGGTGTGGCTGGACTTGAGGCGGCACGCGTTGCAGCAATCCGCGGTCATAAAGTGACTGTTTATGAAAGGGGAGAAAAGTTGGGCGGACTCATGCTTCCTGGAGAGGTTCCCGAATTTAAGAAGAAGGATACCTTGCTGCTCGATTGGTACAAGCGTCAAATAGAGAAACTTAATGTTGTAATAAAATTGAACACGATAATGGGTGCGGACGAAATCTTGAAATTGGATGCGGATGAAATTATTGTGGCCACCGGCAGTGAAGCAAGGACACTCCCTGTTCCAGGTGGTGACAGTGAAAAAGTGATGACTTCAGCGGAGGTTTTACTGGGCGAAAAAGTGCCAGGAAAGAAAATCGTTATGATCGGTGGCGGGCAGGTGGGGTGTGAAACTGCTATCTGGCTGAAAGATAGAGGATACGATGTGTCAGTCGTTGAAAACCGGGATGCATTGATCCTCGGCGGAGCTGAACCGATTGCTCAACCAAACCGTGACATGCTGCTTGAACTGTTGATCTTCAAAAATATCCCGACATACACCGGTACGGCCGTGCAAGAAATCACGGAGCAAGGCGTCGTAATATCCGGCGCAAACGGAACGGAAACGTTGGACGCAGACAGTGTTGTCATTTCGGTCGGCTATCAATCGAATAATGAATTGTATAGGAAGGTATATGCTTCTTCTGATAAAAAGGTCTGGCTTATTGGCGATGCGCAAATTCCAGCCACAATCATGATGGCCATCCGCGATGGATCTGCCATCGGTGCGATTGTATAAACAAACTTCAGGCAGAAAGGTAAAATGAAGGCAAAAAGCACTTGCTTTTCCTCTGTGCTCGGATATATAATATAAACAAAGAAGTGCTGCCGATAGACGGTTAGCCTTCTGCCTTGATTAAAAAATAATCGCAGCCGGTGAAAGCATGGCGATTATTTTTTATTTTCTCTATTAAAGATTGCAATGATCAACATGGCAACGCCGATGAGAATCATGAACTCTTCAAAGGTAATGAAAGCAAAGAGAATGATGGACTATAATCTAATCAAATCAAAAAGGAAAACAATATCCATATACATAAAGCCGGGTGGGGTGGTCGAAGTCAGAGCACCCCTGAGGGCGAGCAAAGCTTTGATCAACAGCTTTGTTACTGCCAAATCCGAGTGGATTGCCAGCGCATTGGAGCGCTTGTCGGTCCGGGAGGCGAACAAGAAAATCATCAGACTCTCGCCGGAGGAGGAAAAGGCATGCTGCCAAAAAGCACTGCAATATTTCCAAGACAGGTGCGCATATTTTGCCGCAAAGATGGGTGTGCAATATGAGACAATCAAGGTGAGCAAGGCGAAAACACGCTGGGGCTCCTGCAATTCAAAAGGAAATATTAACTTTACTTATCGGTTAATATTTGCGCCTGAGGACCTTATAGATTATGTCGTTATCCACGAATTGGCGCACCTCAAAGAAATGAACCATTCCAATAGGTTTTGGGAGGTAGTGGAGGAAATAATACCTGATTACAAGGAACGCAGAAGACGATTGAATGAATTTCGCGATGAATTTGAATTCATAATATCATAAAAAATTAAACAATACCCCCAAGCAGATAGTCTGTTTTTAATAGACTGTCTGATTTGGAGGTATTGTTTTAAGATTGCTTAATTGAATTACATATCAAATGCAGGATTTATTGCATAGAAATTTTTTGAATTCAAGTTATCTTGAACGATTCTCAACGCTTCTCCGAATCTCTGGAAATGAACAATCTCACGTTCACGTAGGAATTTAATAGGCTCTATTATATCAGGGTCGTCGACCATCCTCAAGATATTATCGTAAGTAGTCCTTGCCTTTTGCTCTGCCGCCATATCTTCCACAAGGTCGGTGATAGTATCGCCCTTTGAAGCGAAGCACAGCGCATCGAACGGAAATCCTGCGGCTGCCTGCATATATACTCCGGCGGTATGATCTACGAAGTATGGTTCAAAACCGGCCTCTTTGACTTGTTCGATTGTCATATTGCGAGTGAGCTGATGTAACATAGTGCTTACCATCTCAAGATGAGCAAGCTCCTCAGTACCTATATCTGTAAGTATTGCGATCCCTTCCTTGTACGGCATAGCAAAGCGCTGGGAAAGATAGCGCATAGAAGCCGCCAGCTCACCGTCAGGTCCGCCTGCTTGGCTTATGATAAACTTTGCAGCGGCGGGATTAGGCGTCTTGATATTGACGGGATATTGAAGTTTTTTGTTATAAGTCCACATAAATTACTCCTCCTGTTCCCAAGGCCATGGTTCTTCAATCCACGTCCATGTTTCTGTACTTCTTACCGATGCCGGAGTGATGGGCCCGAATGCTGATTCGTATTCCTCCACTGCCTGTTTATATAAGGCGTTATACTTGTGATAGAAGCAAAGAGCTCTCTCACAGTTGGGATGAGTATCCAAGTATTCCACCACATCGACGAGTACGAAGCCGAGCATCTGTACGCGCCTCATCATTTCTTCTCTTGTCATCGTCTTTGCCCTCCTATAAACGGAAGATCTAAATCGCGGAATATTGTTCCTCGGTTGAAGCCTTCCTGAGGTTCATAAAGATTTTCAAACTGCTGCATAGGAACATACGCCATTGCAAGAGCCCAACTTTCAAGACAGGTATCTGGTATACAATCGGATATGGACGCGTCGAGGCAGTCCTGCGGCATGATATCGCCCATTTCGGGCATTCTGCCTATGATATCCGGATCGTTAACATCAATATCGGGTATAACATCGCCTATTTGCGGGATTATCTCGTCATTATCACAATCGTCCAAATACACCGGCATGCCGATGTAGGGCTCTTCAAAATGCTTTGCGGGCGTTATATTGATATTCAAAACAAAAATCTCCTTTCATAAATGATATATTGCATATTATGAGGTGACTTTTGTTTAGGTGCAAAATATGCTACAATAAAATCAATCGGAAACTATTGGGAAAAAGGAGAGCCTGATGAAAGAAGAGTATTATATAGAAACGTCTGATTTACTTGGCAAAAGAATAAAAAAGCTGTATGACGAATACAACGCAATGCAAAAAAATTACAGTGCTGCTATAAGGGAGGTAAAAACAAAGCTCGAGATTCTAGATGAAGATTTTCAGGCCCTTCATGAGCATAACCCGATACATTATATGAAGAGTAGAATAAAGAGCCCCGAAAGCATAGTCAGAAAACTAGAATCCAGAGAGCTTCCGATTTCATTTAAGGCGGTTGCAGAAAATATATTTGATGTGGCGGGGATTAGAGTAATTTGCCACTACATAGAAGATATCTATACTGTATCTGAGCTGCTTTCGAGCCAAACCGATATACAAGTTGTAATCGAAAAGGATTATATAAAGAATCCTAAAGAAAACGGTTACAGGAGTCTTCACCTTATAGTTGAGGTACCTGTCTTCTTCGTTGGCGGTGTGGTGAATATGCCTGTGGAAATTCAGATAAGGACGATAGCGATGGACTTTTGGGCCAGCCTTGAACATCAGCTTAGATACAAGTCGCACGGGGAAATTCCCGAATTCATTGCAGATGAGCTTAAAGAATGTGCTAGGGATATAAATAAAAATGATGTAAAAATGCAGAAAATACATAGCTTCTTAAATGACCTTGAAAAAACAAAGAGTGAATAGATGAAAATTTAAGTCGATAAAATATCGTTTTTTATTGACATGAAAACCTGGATGATGTATTCTAGTTGAGGAAGAAAAATCTTTAAGTCAGTACAGAGATACCGACAAGATTATATGTTTAAATTTCACCGCGGATTTATTTTGCGGGTAAGATGGTGCATTTATGTCTTGTCGAGTATGACAAGACTTTTTTTATGTAAGAAAATATCCCGGTAAAGCAGCGTGTCGCTGCTTGATTGAAACGGAGGTGAAGCAAAATGAGGCTACGAGCAAGTCTTATGACTGAAGATGAAATGAAGCGTGCACTAAAACGTATGGCACATCAGATTGCGGAAAAGAATAAAGGTTGCGATAGTGTGGTCTTCTTGGGAATAAGGCGAAGAGGAATACCTCTTGCGCATATTTTATCAAAGAACATTTTTGCCATAGAAGGTATCGAGCCTCCCGTTGGCACATTGGATATTACATTTTACAGAGATGATCTTGAAGAAAAATCCTCTGTACCGATTCTCAATAAGACAGATGTAAAATTCGATATAACAGGGAAGGATGTAATCCTCGTAGATGATGTTCTATATACGGGAAGAACCGCAAGAGCGGCTCTTGATGCAACGATGAATATAGGAAGGCCGGCGACGGTGCAGCTTGCGGTGCTGATAGACAGAGGCCACAGAGAGCTACCGATAAGGGCAGATTATGTGGGCAAGAATGTGCCTACATCGAAGGATGAAATCGTCTCAGTTTGTATTGAAGGATATGACAATGAAACATGCGTCAATCTATATATCGAAGAGTAAGCTATAGAAAATAATTGTAATAGGAGAAGAAACAACATGGCTAAGCAAAGAAAAATTATACAGGTCCAAGAAAGAGTACCTCTTTCTCAAGGAATTCCTCTCAGCATCCAGCACACTTTTGCAATGTTTAGTGCTTCGGTACTCGTTCCTTGGTTATTTGGAATCAACGCATCTATTGTACTTTTGATGAACGGAATCGGAACCCTCATCTTTATCGCAGTGACGAAGGGTAAAGCTCCGGCATATCTTGGATCGAGCTTCGCATTTTTATCGCCAGCGCTGCTCCTTATCAACGACCCGGACTTCGGTTATGAGTATGCCTTGGGTGGCTTCGTGATGACAGGCATTATATTTTGTATAGTAGCAGGTCTTATAAAGCTCGCGGGGACAAGCTGGATAGATGTAGTTCTCCCTCCTGCAGCAATGGGGCCTGTTGTAGCACTCATAGGTCTTGAACTTGCAGGCACTGCAGCAAGCAACGGCGGACTGATTTTAAGCGATACATATACGGCAATAAACCCTAAGTTTGTAGCTGTTTTTCTTATAACTATATTGGTTGCGGTAGTTGGACAAGTAATATTTAAGGGATTTGCAGCGGCTATAGCAATCCTTATATCAATTGTTACGGGATATGTTGTTGCCATGGCATTTGGACTTGTGGACTTCACTGCTGTTTCCGAATCTCACATTTTGGGAATGCCGAATTTCACCTTCCCTATATTTAATCTCACAGCTATACTTATTATCATACCTGCATCGCTCACAGTAATTTCGGAGCACATCGGACATCAGGTAGTTACGAGTGAAATCGTCGGTAGAGACCTTCTCAAAGATCCAGGGCTTCACAGATCTCTTTTTGCCGACGGAATATCGACAACGCTCTCGGGGCTTTCGGGAGCTGTTCCTACGACTACATACGGAGAAAATATCGGTGTAATGGCAGTCACTAAGGTTTACAGCGTATGGGTCATAGGCGGTGCGGCTGTATTCTCGATACTTCTGGCATTCTTTGCTCCTGCATCGGCACTTATCAGCACTATTCCAGGCCCTGTAATGGGTGGCGTAAGCTTCCTGCTTTATGGCATGATAGCGGCATCGGGAATAAGACTCATCGTAGACAGAAAAGTAAACTACGGCAAAGCCAGAAACCTTGCAATGACAGCAATTGTTTTGGTAACGGGGCTTTCGGGCGCATTTATACAAATAGGAGACGTAAAGCTCACAGGTATGTGCCTTGCAACAATCGTGGGAATCTCCCTCGGGGTTTCATTCTTTATTGTCGATAAACTCGGAATCGCAAATGATACGGATGAGCCAGATTATTTGAAATAAAAAAGCATAACTATAAAAACCTTCCTATTGGAGGATTTGCTTTATGGAAAAGTTTGAATTTGAATACACAGAGATTGATGGGTTATTGTACCCAAACATTGAAATTGACGGAAAATCCGAACTTGACGGTTTAGGAAAGTATGGACGGCTTCGTTTAAGCTATCTGCACGAACAAAAGCCGGGATTGTATCGTGAATTGCTTCTGACCGGCAAACTGGCAGCGCATTGTGCGAAAGTTGACGAGACTGCTTTTGAGATGGCAGAACGGATTCGTGCAGATTATCTGAAAGCACACCCTATGCCGGAAGAAGATGCAATGGAGCGAATTCGTCTCTCTACACAGACACAGATGATTGCAGATGAAATTGTGACATACCAACTAATCTGTATCTAAATAAAGGAGAACGCCGGGCACGTGACTGTGTCTGGCGTTCTCCTTTGCTTTCGTCAAGTTCCCCTTGACCTATTGATTTATTATTTCTGTTTACTTCTCCGGCACCCGGAGTACATCGCCGGGGTGGATGAGGGAGAATCTGCTCTTATTGTTCAGCCGTTCCAATTCGGCCATTGTGCAGTTGAACTTACGGGCAATCGCCCAAAAGCTGTCGCCTCGCTGTACCGTATAGGTGGCATACGTCCGACCTTTCGGCACATCTGTCGTCACGCCGTACTGGTCAAAGGTATAGGTTGTGCCGCCGATGTCCTTTTTTCCAATGATGGGTTTGCCGTTTTCGTAATACATCCACTGACCGCTGTCATTCATTGACCAGCCCTGCGCGGTATCACTGAAAATCGCCAGCTCCACAAAGCGGCGCATAACGGCTGACACCTCGGCACGGGTAGCCGTTCCCTGCGGATCATAGAGATTGTTGCCCTTGCCTTGGATGATGCCTGCCATCTGGATGCGTTTTACGGAAGGAGCCGCCCACGCACCAATTTTGGTGTTATCGGCAAAGGTGTTCTGTGCGTGAACTTCCGGCAGCTTGAACCCGATAGCCGTGGCATATCTGTCCATAATAACCGCCATCTGCTCACGGGTCACAAGACCGTCCGGGTCGAACTTGCCGCCGCCGATGCCGACCAGAATGTTGTTTTTCACGCCCCATTCGATATAGCCCCTGTAGTAGGCGTCGGCTTTTACGTCGGTGAAGCTCGACTGCTTATAGATGCTGATGTCGGCATCTGCCAAACGTCCGAGTGCTGTTACAAACATACCCCGTGTCATGGAACCGTTGGGGCTGAACGTGGTGGCGCCGGTGCCAGTCATAAGGCCACGGTTTGCGACAAAGAGGATATCGTCCTTTGCCCAATGACCATTGATGTCGGTAAATTTGAAGCTGGCTTTGTAGGCTACGCCATAAGTGGAGAAGTGATTGGTGGAAAACATCACCGTCCCGCGTTTTGCATCGTAGCTGGAATCGGTAAGGTAGGTCACTTTGCCATTACCATCCACATAGACGGCGTAGACGTTGCCCGCGATTTCACCCTTTTGCAGAGTATAAGGAATCTCCACGCTGACGCTTCCCTTGCCAAAGTCGGTCACGGACTTGCCGCTGCCGTAGAGTGCGTTGAGGTCATATGCAGGCCGGTTGCCGATGGCGGCCTTTGCATTGCCGGACAGTTTTGTATTGTCCATGCGAGTGGCAGAAAGCTGGACGTCGGCCTTTGCCTGCCGGTTGATCTCCGTTACCGCCGCAAGGTCAATGCCAATGGTAAGGTCGGGACGGTCAATGACAAGCTGAACGCTGGCAATCTTGTTGCCGATGACCTGCTCCTGTGTGGTCTTGGGTAGATTGACTGTCACGGTGTCTGCGTTCTTACCGCTGGTGGTGACATGGATCACCGCTGTGATGTCGCCTGCGTTCACGCCTTTTTTTGCCGCTTCTGCCTTTGCGTCTGCAATGGCATCTGTGATGTTTTTGTCGGTCAGACTGACGCTGGCGTTGCCCTTATCGTCCACCGCGGCCTTGTTTTCTGTGCTGCCGGTGACCGGCTCGGTTGGCTTGGTGGACGGAGGGGTTGTGGAGCCGCCGCCATTCGAGCCGCCACCGCCAGTTCCTCCTGTATAAGGCGTTGCCGTGATGGTAATGGTTTTCTGCTCGGTTGTCTCGCTTTGAGTGCCTTTGGATACCATAACGGTAAAGGTATAGCTGCCGTTCGTACCGCCGGGATTTGCGGAAGTTCCCGCAATCGGCGGGATGTAGCTGTATTTGTCTATAGTAATTGTAATATCGCTGCTGTTGACTGCCGTTACCGCAGTATTTTTCAGTGCCGTTTCAATAGCATTCTCATCCGTTGCAGCAGCTTGAGTCATATTGGAATAGCTCGCACCCTGCGCAGCGGTTTTCGCCACAGCGACGATTGCAATATCCGGGTCGGGTGCGATGTTCACGGTCATGGAAAGGCTCTTGGTGTCGTTCACACTGCCTTTGGAGATGGCAACATCATACTTCCCGGTACTGCTGTTGTAGGTAACGATTGCGGTTACCCCGGTGACATCCCCGGTAAGCAGGCCGTTCACATAGGCTTGCACGGCGGCTGTTTTATCAGCCTGCGATGCACCGAAAGCCACATTGACACTTCCGTCAATCAGAGCGGTTTTTGCCGCAGTGACGGCCTCAGTATCCGAATCAACCACCACCGTGTAGCTGACAGCACTTGAAGCGGCAGCGGTGTTGTAAAGAGAGCCGTAATATTCAGCAGTTAGGGAATAGGTTCCCGTGCCGGGAGGCGTCCAGGAAAATACAGCCACGCCAGCGGCGTTTAGGGCTGCATTGCCGCAGGACGATCCTCCGTTCTTAAAGATAATTGCCTGCCCACTGACACTGGTTCCTGGAAAAAAGCCCGTGAGAGTTGCGGTCAAGGTGATGGGCGTTCCCGTGTTCTGTGGACTTTCGGGCGTTGCCGTCAGCGCAAGGGAGGTTGTGTTGCCGACTACGTTAAGCGTCACTTCGTTGGAGTAAACTGTGCCGTCCGAATAAGTTGCGTAATAGCGCAGCTTATAGGTGCTTCCGGTGTCGGGTGAAAGCACTCCAGCCGACCAATTTGACCAACCGCTAGAGGAAGTGCCGAATTCAACGCATTGCTGCCAGCCTTGCGCTGTAATCGTAACCCCGTTATTCGTTATGCTTGGCTTATAACCATCAAGGTCGCTCAGAGCAAGGTTATGCCCCGCTGTAAAGGAATCGGAAATGGTCAATGGGCCGATGACGGGTGCGAGTACCGCGAGCTGCACCACGTTGCTTGCGCTATTTTGGATCATGTATCCGCTGTTATCGCTGAAGAAATAGCTGCTGTAATCGTTGGAGTTTGTGCCTGTGACATTGACCGGGAGGCCGCTTGTGGGCGCGGAGTTTGCGGTCACACCGATAAATGCGCCGGTGGTGAGGGGCGTCCCGCTATGCACCGAAATCGTATCGTTAACCAGCATCACGTTACGCTCGACGGGTATTTCATCGGTCGTTTGGTTATCATCAATCACGGTCGCACCGCCTACAGTGAAGTTTGAAGCAAAGTAGACGCCGCCATTTTTGCTCTTATTGCCGGTGATACTGCCGCCCAGCATGGTAAAACTGCCGTTTGCATAGATACCCCCGCCCCAGTATAACGCTTCGTTGTTGTCGATGCTGCCGCCTGTCATGATAAAACTGCCATATTGATCGACATAAACGCCGCCACCGCCTGGGCTACTGTTTGTGGACTTATTACCGGTGATATTGCCGCCCGTCATCGTGAAGCTGGCATGGTTATTGACGTCAACACAGCCGCCGTTGTAGACGTAGGTAGAAGCGGGACCGGAGGAGAAACCGCCGGTGATTTTGCCTTGGTTTGCAACAATAGCCGTGCTGCTGTCTTTGAGGGTCAGGTTGCCATTGATATTGACCACATTGCCGTCTGAAATTGCTGCCGTCAGCCCACGGTCGATTTTCTTGCCGTTTAAATCGAGGATGGTGGTCTTGCCCGACACAAAGTCCAGCGCCGCGTTAAGATTCACGTCAGACAGGAGCTGAATATATGCCGTACCGCTTGCTAAGCTATTGGCATAGCTCATGGCGTCGGCCAGTGTTCCTTGTGTCCACGCTGTCGGCTTGGCGCCGCCGCTTCCTGCCACGCCCCATTGGGCTTGAGGGGCCGGGGGCGTCAGCGTTGTCGCACTGCTTGTCACGCCGCCGGAATAGGTCACTCCGCCGTAGCTTGCCGTTGCCGCAATTCCTTCGCTTGAGCCGGGCAGATAGACATATACCTTGCCCACGCCGCTATCCAAAATGCTTTTTGCGCCAAACATATTGTAGATATAGGCATTGCCGCCGCTGGTAAAGGTCATAGAACTGATATCCACACCGCCAGTTGTATCGCCTGTAATGGGAATAACGACCTTGTAAACATTTACAGGCGTGTCTGCACCGTTAGTAGGCGTTGCACCGATGGCGTTGCCACTGTAGCAGTAGGCATTGACTGAGCCTCCGCTGATGGTGATGTTGCTACTTACTCCGTCAGTGCCTGCGCCAATGCCCACACTTAAATCACCGCCCTCTGCGGTAACCGTACCGCCGCTGATGGTGATGTACCTGCCGTCGCCGCCATGGCCGCCGCCAATACCTGCGGCCATGTAGCCGCCCCGTGTGGTAACCGTACCGCCGCTGATGACAATATGGTTGCCGCTGGCACTAATGCCGCCCCCAATGCCCGCACCGTTTCCGGTGGCGGTAATCCTTCCACCGCTGATGGTAATATAGCTGCCATTTTTGGCATTACTGCCGCCGATGCCTGCAGCAAAGCCTCCGCTGGTCGCGTTTAGTGTGCCTGTGCCGCCAATGGTGAGCATGGTTCCCTCTGCCGTCGTGTCCTTTTGCAAGCCGGCACAGTATTTACCACTTTTCAATGTGTTCACGCTGCCGTCGGCAAGGGTGATATTCACCGCACCGGCAGTGTCGGTAATTTTGAATGCCGCCGCGTTTTCAGTACCGCTCACGTCGATGTTCACGCCGTCAAGGGTGATGTTCGCCGCCGAGGTGACCTCGATGCGGTTGGTAGTGGAAGTCTTTCCATCCGCCATGCCAACGGTATATTCACCCGCCACACTAAAGGTAAGTGTCTCGCTGCTTTCGTCGAATGTCGGCGCCTCGCCAGATTCGTCTATGCTGACCGAAAAGTCGCCGTAGGTGTCAGGGGTACCTGTCCGCAGCGCCATCATAAGTGGCTGCGCGCCCACCGTCACGGTAATTTCCGGCAGATCGGCACTGACCGTGTGGTCCTCTATGACCGGCGTAAATACATAATCGCCCTCGGCATCCATGTCATATTTCGGCTCTGATGTCCATGTAACCGGGATATCCGAGGTTGTGATGTTCCATTCGGGCTCCGTCGTCTCGTCTGCCTTTGCCTGTTCGCCGGAGCCTGTCGGAGTGGCAGAAACGGGAGTTGCCTCTGTCAAATTGTCTGGGTTTCCTGAATCCTGTACGGATTCCTCCGCGGTGCTGCTATCAGCAGTTACGGCTATCCTCACCGTTGCCGTCAGAGTTTCAGGCAGCCCCAAGTCCTCAATTGCTGTACCGGTCGGTACCGATATTTCTGTTTCGCCAAGCGGTGTAAATGCGATAATTTCTCCGTTTGTACCGATTGAAGCGTCGGCTTCTTTCGCCATAGCCGAAATCGGCAACATGGTCAGAACCATGCACACCGAGAGCCAAATACTTAAAATTCTTTTTCTCACGTTATCTTTATCCTCCTATTTTGATATTTTTTTCGGCCAGTAGCATACGCCCACATCCAGCGAACGGGGCTTGTCCAAATGAAAATCGGCACACCGGCAATACCAGCACTGCTGTAAGCCCTCCGGTGTATCGGCTCTCGGCTCAAAAGCCGGACAAACCTGCTTGGGCCATACATTGCCCTCTGCATTGGGGGCAGAAAGGGGCGTATCCTCCTGCCTGCGCCGACGATTTTCCATACTATCACGCTCCTTTCGCTGAAAAGTATGCAGATTTTTCTACAAGTTACAGCCAAGAGGTTACCACGAGAAAAAGAAAAAATGAGCCTTTACACTTAAAAGGCTCATTTTTACACTTAAAAAGCTCATATTTAATTGAAATTTGCTCTTGACAAACGGAAATCTCCGTTATCTCACACCAACAGGCGCACCCGAAAAACACCGTTTTCGATGTTATAAATCAGCTCTCCGTCATATTTTTTTGCAAAAGCAATGACACTCTTACTGCCGATGCCGTGATCTTTTTGGTTGGCAAAAGGATAGCCGTTTTCATCAAGGGCGGTATCCGACCCACAGGGGTTTTCCATCTCCAGCAAGAGCCGCCCCACGCTTTTACAGGCAAAACGGAGATAAAGTTTTGTGTCATCGGTAATCCTTCCATGGGCCTGAATTGCATTTTCCAAAAGGTTTGACACCACCATGGAAAACTCCAGGGAATCCACGGTTAGCTCTCTTGGAATATCCAGTTCAATCTCTGTGGAAATACCCGCCTGCTCCGCGAGTGCCGCATAGTGGCAAACAGCGGCGTTGACAGCGGGATTTTCGCAGTAAACCCTGCTGATTTTCTGCGTCATTTGATTTTGATTTTGCAGCAAAGCAGTGGCCTCACCGGTTTTCTCTTGCTCTAAAAGCCCTAAAAGCACATTGTTAAAGTGGCGGCGGTCATGGGCGGCGCGGCTGTTCTGTGCCGATACTTCCTCCATGAGCTCCAGCCTCTGAGACATATTGCCGGCGGCCAGTTGCAGATACTCCCGCTCCGCCTGCATCTTTTGATTTGCCTCACGCATAACATATTGCTTCGTTATGGTTTTGAGGGAGTGAATGATAGCAACATATATTGACAAGCCCAAGAGGACGAGAAGCATGAGTGGTATATAGTTATTTACCAGCATTTCCTCAATGTTGCCGCCGAATAAATATCCTAAAAAGCAAGCCTGCAGCGTGACAATGGGCAGTATATAGATGTACCAGTAATCCAACACGCTGCGATATGGCTTTGAAACCCACTTGTGAAACACAACTACGATAACCAAAAATAAAATCAAACGTAAAAAAACATTTCCATAAGCCGGATTGGGGAAAATATCACTAAATATGTAACTTAAAAACACCACCGCTTCATAAATATTCAGCATCGTAATATAGCTAAAGCACCACTGCATTATTTTGTCTGTAAAAAGGGGCTTTAGGACAATTCCAATCATCATGAGCATAGTAAAGTCAGCATAAAAAACGGCAGTATAGTTTTCCGAAAGATAAAAGTAATAGTTAATGCTGACATTTACCACCAGTATAATGGCCGTTGATAAAATATACAAAGTCTTGCTTTTGTACTTTGGAGTTGCCATGGTGGACAATATAAGGATCAGCATAATATCGGTGATGACTGCTCGTAAAAGGTCAGGGAAAAGTGAAGTCATTGCCGATCCTCCTTTGCCATCAGGTAGTCCATATAGGCATCTCTTACCGCAGGGTATTGCTTTGCCGCAATCGGCACAATTTTGCCGCCGTATAAGGTGAAGCTATCCTTGGCGAAGCGCTCCACCCGGCGCAGATTGATAATAAACGAGGTATGGCATTGCAGAAAGTGCCTGTCCCGCAAAATAGACGCACAGTATTCTGAAAAATTCTCACGAAAGGTGCGGCTGGATACTTCTTCACCGTTTGCTAAGCGGAAGATGGCAGCGTGGTTGCGGTATTCACCGCAAATGATATCCAACAGCTTTATGACCCGCAAGCTCTCTGCTGTTTTGACGGCAAAGGTCTGATCTTCCGCAAGGTCTACTTTCGAAATGGCGAGAGTCAGTGTATCAAATAGCTGCTGTTTTTCAATCGGTTTAATGAGGTAGTTGATCGGGCTTGCCGCATATGCTTGCAGAGCAAACTGCGGTTCGGTGGTGGCATAGATAATTTGCGCCTCACGATCAAGGCGGCGTATTTCTTTGCCTAATTCCAAGCCATTCACCATGGGCATGACAATGTCCAGTATGTAAAGATGAAAGCGTTCCGATTCAGTGGCGGTCAACAATTTATCCGGGTGAGGAAACGCCTGAATCTCCGCTTCCCATGGATGGGTGCCCAAGTATTCTTTTATATGTTCGTTGATGATGTCCAGCTCTCTCGGCTGGTCGTCACAGACAGCAATACGCAGCATAGCGGTCACTTCCTTCTGGTATTTTCTTTTCGGGGATCAGTAGGCTTTTTTGCATCCACCGGAATAGTCCAAGAGCGCCCAAAACGGGAAACCCCGGGGATGCGCCCAGCTTGACAGTATTGATGCACACGTCGTCCCGATACGCCCCATTTGTATGACGCTTCCCGCGCTGAGATATATCCCTGCAAACTGCTCAAGCATTTCACCTCCGTGCAGATATAAAAAGACATTATATATTATATACGAATATCCGTATGGTTTCAATTTATTATTCCCCGAAAGGAGGTGCAGCTATGGCTTTCGGCTTTTGGAGCGAAGCAACACCCTGCCGCTTGCGGCAGGGTAAAACACCGGATAAAAACGCAGTTTTTATACCGGAGTGCAGGAATAGGCGAGTCTGGCAGTATCCAGCATCAAAAGCAGATATTCAGGAACTGACGCCGGAGCTGGTACGGGAGTTTATTGAGAAAATCGTTGTCCATGACCGCAGTGAGCCGTGGAAGAAGAAAAACTATACCCAACAGGTTGATGTGTATTTCAACTTTGTAGGGAAAGTTTAAGGCAAGAGAAAAGCCGCAGGACTTCAAAATCCTGCGGCAAATCTCAAAAACTGAAAACATCCTTATTGGTGTTTCCCCTTGTAGGAGGGTTTTTGTTTTTTGGATAGCTTCAAGATTGTCTCAAATTTACTGAAAAATGATCGCTATAGTATCATTAGTGCTTGCAATAAGCTTAATTTGGCACTATAGTAGAAGGCAATGTGTTCTAGATTCCTTGGCATTGAGTATGTGCCTATAAAAACTACAAGCAAGAGAGATGAGAGGGCAAAAGATATGAAAAGAATGAACAGAATACTGGCGATGTTACTTATTGCGGTCTTTGCGTTTTCCCAGCTGCCCATGGCGGCGCTGGCGGCGGAGGAAGCAAGCGGCCACGACGCCGTGACGTCAGATACGCACGACACCGGCGGGGACGGCGGGGGAAGCGAACCCGACATGGGCGCGGTTGCCGTGGCTTTTGGCATGACCATGCTGGGCGAAGAGGGCGATGAGGGCGATGAGGGCAGTGCTAGCCGTGAAGTTGCCAATTGGGGCGAGTTCACGGATGCGATTGAAGCTGAAGCCGTTGAGGTCATAACTATCACAAGTAGTTTTGATGCGTCCGATTCCATCACCATCAACAGAACAATCCACATCACCTCGGCTGGCGAGTATACCGTCGACCTGAAGAACGCCTCCATTGTGGTTGTATCCGGTGGCAGCCTGACCCTCGACGGGGCACTCGTTTTGCAGGGCGCCGGAGATCAGGTCATTGAGGTGCAGGAGGGCGGCGAGGCCACCATCAGCGGCGGCACGATCACGGCGACCGGCGATGGAGGCACCGGCGTCTGGATTGAGGGCGGCACAGGCACCATTAGCGGTGGTAAGATTGAGGCGACCGAAACCGGCGTCTGGGTTGAAGGCGGCACAGCCACCATCAGCGGCGGCACGATCACGGCGACCGGCGAGTGGGGCAAGGGCGTCAACGTTGAGGCGGGAGGCACAGCCACCATCAGCGGCGGCACGATCACGGCGACCGGCGATGGAGGCAACGGCGTCCGGGGGGGTGTTGGCGGCACCGTCAATATCGGCGGCGAGGCCAAAATCTCGGCGACCTATGCAAACACCGACAGGTCTACGGGCGTCTTAGCTTATAACAGCACCGTTACCATAAAAGATGATGTAAAGATCGAAGCTTATGATTATGGCGTCAGGGTTCAAGAAGGCGGCACAGCCACCATCAGCGGCGGCACGATCGTGTCGCCCGGCACTGGTGTTTACGTTGAGGGCGGTGAGACCACCATCAACGGCGGCACGATCAGGTCGTCCACCGGCATCAGCGTTGAGGGCGGTACGGTCACCATCGGCGGCGAGGCCGAAATCACGGGGAACGGCGAGTACAGCACCGGCGTCAGAGTTTTGGATGGCGGCGGTGTAAACATTGGTGGCAACGCCAAAATCAGCAACGGCATCAGCGTCGAGGGCGGCACGGTCACCATCGGCGGGGAGGCCGAAATCACGGAGACCTTCTCCTACAAAACCTGCATCAGCATTTGGGTGGGCGGTACGGTCAACATCGGCGGCAAGGCCAAAGTCTTGGTGACCGGCGAGAGGAGCTACGGCATCAGCGTTCAGGCGGGCGGCACGGTCAACATCGGCGGCGAGGCAGAAGTCTCGGCGACCGGCGCGACGAGCAAAGGCATCAACGTTCGGGCGGGCGATAGGCGCAGCAAAGGCGTCAGCGTTTTGGAGAGCGGCGGTGTAAACATCAGCGGCGGCACAATCACGGGGACCGAAGTAGGCGTCGAAGTTCAGGGCTGCCCAGTTGCCATCAGCGGCGGCACAATCACGGGGACCGAAGCAGGCGTCGGAGTTTTTGATAATAGCACGGTCAGCATCAGCGGCGGTACAATCACGGGGACCGACATGGGCGTCTTAGTTGATAATAGCACAGCCACCATCAGCGGCGGCACGATCAAGGCGACCGGCGCCGGCGTTGTCGTTGAGGGCGGCGAGGTCACCATCACCGGCGGCACGATCACGGCAACCGGCGAGGAAGTCAGCGCCGGCGTCTTGGTTATAGATGGTGAGGCCACCATCAGCGGCGGAACGATCACGGCGATCGGTGAGATAAGCTACGGTGTTGGCGTACTTGACGGCAATGTCACCATCAGCGGCGGCACGATCACGGCAGATGGCGAGTTAAGCTTCGGCGTCTTGCTTGCTTTTGGCGATGTGAATCTCATATCCTCGGAAGGGCTTGTGATTAACGACGGTATTTATAATATGACAGAGGATGAAGATTCTTTCGAACTGCTCCAAAGCCTTCCCGCGCCCATCTCTGTGTCGGCAGGGCAAAGGACGGCCGAGTTTACACTTGCCGCTGGTGAGGGCGTGACTTTTGAGATCGATGGCACCACCTCGGTCGAGTTGGAGGCGGAAATTGACACTGATAACAAGGTCACGCTGACGCTCCCCGGGGCGGCCGGCACGTACCAGCTTGCGCTGCATGTATGTCTGGAGGACACCCCCACTGCCCTTAAACTAACCGTCCCGGTGACGGTGAATCCTCGGAGCGGCGGGGGCGGCGGCACATCCACACCCACCATTCCTGCTGTGGGCGGTGCGGCGAGGGTGAGCTATACCGCCTCGGGTGGCACCCTGTTCTTGCAAATGCCGGCGACCAAGGTGAATGAAATCATTGAAAAGAGCGGTGACAGCGCGGCGGAGTTTGACCTCTCCCGGGCAGGCAGCGCCACAGCGGCCCGGCTTCCGGGGGACGCGCTGGACTCTTTTGCACAGGCCGGGCTTGACGTGACGCTCAGACTGCCTACGGGCACCATGACGCTGAGCAGCGCAGCGGCGGCCTCGGTGGCCGCTCAGGCCGCCGATGAGAATGTGCGTATTGAGCTGCAGCAGGCGGCGGCGAGCACCCTCACCGATGCGCAAAAGGCGGCGGTGGGAAGCGGCGATCTGGTGCTGGACATCAATATCTACTCGGGCACAGAGAAAATCAGTAATTTTGACGGCACCCTTGCCATGGCGGTGCCCTATGACGGGCCCCTTCCCGTGGCTGTGTGGTATCTGAGTGACGCGGGGGAGCTGGAGCGCCTTGACTGCACCTTTGAAGATGGCATGGTTCACTTCACCCTTCACCATCTCTCCCTCTATGTGGTGGGGCAGGACACGGAGTGGCAAAATCCCTTTGCCGATGTGAAGGAATCAAGCTGGTACTATGACGCGGTGGCCTTCATCGCCCAAAAGGGGATTACGGCGGGCACCACAGCCAGCACCTTCTCCCCCGACGCTACCCTGACGCGGGGCCAGTTCATCACGATGCTGCTGCGCGCCTATGAAATCGCGCCCGATGATGGGGCGGCGGACAACTTCGCCGACGGGGGCGACACCTATTACACCGGCTATCTCGCGGCGGCCAAGAGGCTGGGGATTGCAAACGGCGTGGGTGACAATCAGTTTGCGCCCGAGCAGGCCATTACAAGGCAGGAGATGTTCACCCTGCTGTACAACGCCCTTGGGGTGCTCGATGACCTGCCTGCCGGCGACAGCGGCAAGACGCTCTCTGACTTTGCCGACAGCGACGCCATCGCGGACTGGGCAAGGGAGGCTCTGACTACCCTGGTGGAGTGGGGCATCGTCTCGGGCAGTGGCGGCAGGCTTGAGCCCACCGCCACCACCACACGAGCCCAGATGGCCCAGGTGATGGTTAACCTGCTGGGGAAATAACTCTTTGATTTTATAAGAAAGAGGCATCCGCTCAAACATTGCGTGGGCGGATGCCCTTTTATAATTGGATCGGCTGGCTTTGGCGTGAAATCATTGCACAGCAACCTGTGAAAGCATCCGTAAAATAAGCGAACTAAGCCAAGATGATCTTGCTGAACGCGTCGAGGTTTCAACTACTTTCATTGCTATAAGCCCCATTCTTAATGACGCTGTATAAAATTGCGGCCGTGCTCAATATACCGGCATACAAGCGTTTGCAATCCGACACTTAACAGGTTTCAGGACTAATTCCCGGCAAAAAAAACAAGGGAATTTTATTTAAAAAACACAAAAAACATGCGTTCGGAAAATATCTGGCCAAAAGCCGCCACTTATTACCGACACTTACAGAGGAGGAGCCCCCTATGGAAGATAAGAAATTTAGGCCCTTTGCATATGCTCATAGCCCGGCCGTCATGAGAGCACTAACCATTGAGGCCAAGAACCGGGGACATTTTATCTCCGGCGGCTATGACTTCCTTGAAAAGCCCGGAGAGCATACGGCATTTGACGAAATGATTAAGCGGGCGAAGGACATCGGCAGCATCAATCCCCTTTATGTGGATACCGTCAAGGAGTTTGCCGGGACTAGCCTGGCTGACTTCAAAAATGCGCTGACTGCCATTGAAGATGCAAAGCTGGATATTGTTTCGGCGGCGGAGCCGCAGTACAATTATTATCACTTCATGACTGCGATTGAGGTTCTGGAAAATTTGGAGCCTGACTACGTTAAAAACCGCGAGAAAATTGTGGCTGTGACGATGTGCCGGTTGGATGTTGACCCTAAGGATATTTGCAAAGACACGGGGTTAAGCGAAGCGGATGTATTTCAAGCCGTTGCCGAATATAAGCGAGAGCAGGAGCAAACGCAAGAATAGGATACATAGGATATGCAAGGGGGCGCACTGGCAATAACAGTGCGCCCCCTTGTGTTAGTCCTTGCTTTGAAAGCGCAGACTTTGCAGGTATTTGATATCTTCTTCCGCTATCTCGTAATTCCGGTGACGGACAATCAGGTCCATCACGATTTCGTCTATGTTGGGCAGTTTGGCGATGGCGGCGGCGAGGCCCCATCCGGTCATTTTGGTATAGCCTTTTAGCTTGTGCGCTTTGGCGATTTCCAAAAGGCGGCTGCGCGGCGCGTCCAATAGGATTTCGCGCGTATTGAACGAAGGGATGTCTTCCTCGTCATATTTGAAGTATTTGTTGGCGGTCAGTTTTCGCGCCGTTTCCGTCTTCTCTTTGAGGATCTGCGCTGCTCTCCCCGACGGGCGCGGGATGTCCAGCGTGATCTGTTCCAGTTCCGGCCGCGTGAGGGTTATCTTTTGCGCTATGAGATGCTCGAGAATTGTTTCCGCGTCGCGACGGTTGGCGGGGCTGTGCCCGTGCTCCACCCGCCAGTTACGGCGATAGGTGAAGAACCCCATATATGCGTTGAGGTACTTTGTCGCAACATTGGTCATCTTCTTCTCTATCATCAGTTTGATGTCAGAATGGAGTTCATTGACCCTGGCAAGGCTGAGGCGATAGTTCTTTTTAAGACGGTCAAAATCGGCATAAGTCAGGTCTTCCCGGTGGGCGATATAGTCAATCTGCCCCTCACGATAGAGCCGTTCCAGCAACGCGCGGTTGTGCGCCTTTCGCTCCTCGGGAGGCTTGCCGCTGTCAGCATAGAGATAGCCCGCTTTTTCTATCACGGTTGAATAGTTAGACGGTCTCACATAATGGGGAATATCCAACAGATTGCAAGCGTCTTCATAAATATAATTTGCGTCTGAACAGAGATAGGCCGCGTCAATGCAATGGGTTTCATAGAGGTCAATCACGGAATCAGGATTCGCCCGCCCAAGGGATACCACCTTGCAGATACAATAACCCCGACTGTCAACGGCGGTCAGGATGGTTGCAAACTCCGCGCCCATCGTCCCCAGTTTAGAGGGTTTACGGCCATATCTGGCTGCCCGTTCAATCCCTTTCACATAGCTGACCAGTTCCCGATTCTGCCCCTTTTGGCTTTCCCGAATGAAGCTCTCGTCCAGTTGAATCACGCCGGTCAGCTTTGGGGTCGGCATCGCCGCCATCGCATGAATGAGCTTCATGCGCATAGCGAAGACAGTTTTAATGTTGATCCCATCACAGCCAAAGTCCTGTTCCAACACGGTTTTGATTGTTTGGAGTGCATCATCATTGAGAACCATCCGTAGGACTTCCACCCAGACCTCCCAAGGAAAACGGCTTTTCTCCAAGAGTGTTCCGGTAAAGTGGGTGAAGCTCTTGCCACAGTCCTGACAGCGGAACCGCTGAATGCCGGCGGCGTTTGTGCCGTTTCGCTCTACGGCAATGGAACCACAGCCTGGGCAGGCGCGGTTGATACCCAAGGCGGCGAGTTTTTGCTCTGCTATGGAATAGACTGCACTATCCCAGACGCGCCCCGCGTCAAGTCCGCCGCCGCTGGCATACGCTTGCACCAACCGCTTGAATTGGTCAGGAGATAGGCCGTTAGCCTGCGCCAATAGTTTTTCAAATTGTTTCGCATCCACCGCCGTCACCTCCACCCGCGCAAAACTCACAATCAAGTTGAGCATTTTTCAGCCCCACCATTGTTACTTTCCATTGTAACGTCGCGTTTAAACTTTGTCCACCTCTCCGTGGAATATATAACAAGTGTAAGTTGTAAAATGAATTGCCCAAAAGAATAAAAAAAGGTTCCATTGAGGAACAAAACCGATTAAACTTAAAGCTGTGAAACCAAAGCAATCGGGGTGAACTCAATGGAACAAGGAAAGCATAC
>JAQWFH010000001.1 GCA_028704515.1 Eubacteriales bacterium | reverse complement strand
TCTCTTGCGACAGCTTTTCAAGTTTACCACTGTTCGCTCACGTTGTCAATATGTTTTTTTGACTTTTTTCGACCTTATTTCCGGAGCTCTACAGCCCCTTATTTCCTGTCCGTTTTGCGACAGCTTTTATATATTAGCAAAATTACATTTGATTGTCAATACAATTTTTGAAATATTTTTATATATTTTGAAAGAACTCTGTACATACTAGTACATATACGCCTTAGAGCGAATTAAATCACTTGTTGGAGGTGTTGATTTGACTGTAATTGCAATAAGGACAGTTATACTTTATGCCCTGGTATTATTCGTCGTAAGAATAATGGGAAAGTCGGAGTTATCAAAAATGTCGCCTTTCCAATTGGTTATAATATTTATGATTGCGGAACTGGCATCCATCCCGATAGATTCGCCTGATGTCTCTCTGATTAAAGGTGCTATCCCCATATTCATCCTTCTATTCCTTCAGGTTTCCATTTCGCTACTCTCAATAAAAAGCGAAAGATTTAAAAACTTTGTAAGCGGCACTCCCAGCGTCCTTATAAATGAAGGAGAAATTAATCTTAAGGAAATGTCTTCGCTTAGAATATCGATTAACGACCTCATGCAACAGCTGCGTTTAGGCAATTCACCGAATATAACAGATGTACAATATGCGGTAATGGAGTCGAACGGCCAGCTTACAATAATTCCAAAGCCCGAGAAAAGATCGCTTACCCCCGATGATATAAATATAAATAAGGAAGCTGTTTTTTTGCCTTTGGTAATAGTCTGCGACGGATATATATATGAAGGAAACTTAAAAGAAGTCGGATATGAGCCAAAGGCTTTCCTCGACGAGCTGGAGGCAAAAGGTATGAATGATATATCTGATGTATTTCTTGCATTTTCTGATGAGCGTAAGGTTATTCACATATATAAACGTAGTAAGAATTCTTCAGAGGAGGTTTTCACACTTTGAAATCGCTTTTAATTTCTGTTTTATGTTTAACTATTGTGGTGGGTATTTGCGTGGTGTACGATAATTATTCCGAAAGCGAGATTGCTTCTTATCGTAATATTATAGAAGATAAAATATTGCCGGCAGTGGAACAGGAGGACTGGGACAAAGCAATAGAAGAGTTTGAGGCCATGGAATCTAAATGGGATTCCTATCGCGAGAAAGCTTCCTTCTTTTATAATACAAATAGAATAAACGATATAGCTTTTACTCTTGTGCGCACAAAGGGATATATAAAGGCAAGCGACGTTTCCAATTCATCCGGAGAGTTGCAATGCTTGAGCACGCAAATGGATCTGCTGCAAAAAAACGAAAGCTTTATAAAAGAAAACATTTTCTAACCCTTGTCTATCATCAAAGCGCTATGTTAGAATATTATATATAATCTTCGGTATATTGTAATGAGGCATCATATTGTGCAGTAGAAATCTACAAATTATAGATTTGTGTTTTCCTTGCATAAGTTCGCCATCTATTTGCTTCGCAAATTCAGCGGGCCAGTAAAGGATGATAAATGAGGGACATTTTAATTGAAATTATAAATAATTACGGTTATATGGGTATTTTTCTGCTAATCCTGGTGGAAAATCTCTTTCCTCCAATTCCCTCAGAAGTCGTCCTGCTTTTCGGTGGCTTTCTTACACTACATACCGAAATGGCATTGCCTGTTGTAATTGCGTTCGCAACTGCCGGCTCTCTAGGTGGAGCGGCTATACTTTATATGCTGGGAAGGCTGCTTACAAAAGAAAGGCTTACCCGCTTAGTTTCAAGCAACGTCGGTAAAAGCCTTCATTTGAAATATTCACATCTCGATATGGCGAGAAAATTCTTTGTCAGATACCAGTCTGCGGCGGTCCTAGTATGCCGATGTGTCCCAATTGTTAGGAGCTTAATATCCATACCTGCCGGTGCTGCCAAAATGAGCCCGCCTTTATTTTTCGTTCTTACATTCATCGGAAGCTCAATATGGAACAGTGTTCTAATCTTACTTGGTGCATTTCTGGGAGATGCATGGCAGAATAGTATGTATTATCTGGATATATTTACCATAGTTGCTTTTGTCGCTTTGGTAATCGTCTGCATTGTACTCTTTATTAAATTCTTTAGGCGCAATTCATAATCGCGCCCTATGTTTCTCACAATAATCCCCAAAGTAACCGACTGCTCTGTTGTCGGTCTTTATTTTTACAATGTCGCAATTATTTGTGCAGTCCCCACATTGCACTGTAGTCACTTTAAATTGCATTTCCGGTATGCCGAAGCCCCTGAAACGACTTCGCACACGCTCTTCATTTTTTGAAAGAATTGCTGCACCAATTGCTCCTATCTCTTTTGCATATTTGGGTATCTTGATATCAATAGGTAGACATTGCGATAACATCTGCCCCATGCCGCGATTAGAAGCGAGCTCGCCCACGAATACTGCCGGTGAATTTACTTGATTGCTTCCTATTACATTTCGGACATATTTCTTTGTCATTCCCCTACAAATTGCTGCCGCTATATCGTCGTTCGAATATCCCATCTGTCTCTTTCTAACTATCTCTTCCTCGATAAAGCAAATGCAGCCGCCTTCTATTTCCGTGTTTGCTGATGATATGATCGCTCTTTCGCCCAATTCATCTCCGGTTATCCCCATGAATGCAGCTTCCTTATCAATAAATGCGCCTATCCCAGAAGCACAAATATCCCCCGTACCGAAGCCTTCTATTTTGTTATCCTTCATAGAAATAAAATACGAGTCACGATTCCCTATTTTTATTATACATCCTGCTCCGGGAAGAACAGATGATACACCGCACACAATTGCTTCTACTTCGCAAGGATTTGTATCTGCACCTATAACGGCTGACGCTATTTCACTGCCGCTTCCTGTAATCCCTACGGTACGTATCGAGTTATCGTTAAAGGCTTCCCGCAATTTTTCGATACCTAGCTTGATCGATTCAATCGCACCGGTTTTTAGTTCCTCCGTAAAAGCCATCTTAACTTCGTCATCTTCATTTATAATAGCAAACGAAACAGATGCCGCGCCAAAATCCACTCCTAAGTAATATTTTTTATTCACCTTCATAATTAGCGTCTCCTCTGATCAATCAAGTATTTAAACGCTTCAAGGCGGGATAGCATACATGCCGTATATAAATGCTGCCCTGTTTGAATGATAACAAAAGGAAGCTCCGAAAAACGCTCTCTCAAATAATCAATCCGAGCGGAATCATTTCTGCAGCCAAAGCAACAAACGTATATAACCCCGTCTATACCGTCTTGCTCTTTATCCGATAGACGTTCAGATGTCACCACACCTATATTCATTCTGTGAAGTTTTGAAACGATATTCATGTTGACATATTCATCGTATATGTTGTAAGGGCGACCTGTCAGCAGCACCTTGCATTTATACCCGAGATTATTAAATCCCCTCACTGTGTACTTTTGTGCGTGCAGACCATTATCGAAAGCCCTCTCAAAGTTACGTCTTTTTGACCCGAGTTTTTCCGCTGCACTCCAAAGTTCATCTTTAAAGAATACCTCTGCATCATATTTTGAAAATGTATCTAAAGAGCAGCTTTTCCCTCCAGATTGCGATTTGAACTCTGCCGGCGTGAAAATATCATATCCCCGTTCCCTTAGATTATCGCAATGACCTTCAAAGATTTTTTCCGCGGTACAAGTTCTTTCGTTGCAGATTTTCTCTCCTGCCCTAAGTATGCTGTTGTTAGTTTTTGTGCTGAATTTTATGTCTATATCAATACTGTCGGCAAAATTTGTTATAAATGGGCGATATCTATAAAAGAATAGCCCCCCGGGTATGCCTATCCCCTTTTTTTGGTACATAAAAAGACCTCCTTATTTCAATACTACGAGTATTGCCTGGAGGTCTTTATCCTATACGATTTCATACATTTCAGCCGCATCTTCCTTCTTGGACGATTCTGTAAGCTTTAATATTTTTACGGTTATTTCACTGTTACCGAATGTGATTTTAATCAAATCGCCTTCTTTTACTTCGGTTCCGGGCTTTGCAGTCTTGCCGTTTACAGTAATCCTCTCCTGCTCGCAGGCTTCTTTTGCAACCGTTCTCCTCTTGATAAGGCGTGAGTTTTTTAAAAATTTATCTATTCTCATATGATTCCTTTTTCTTGCTTATCTAATAATCGGAGCAGCCTGACGGCTGCTCCGATGAAATTTATATTTTTATTTATTAACTGCGTCCTTTAATGCTTTACCCGCTTTGAATACAGGTGCTTTAGAAGCTTCAATCTTAATGATTTCTCCAGGTTTTCTTGGATTTCTTCCTTGTCTTTCTTTTCTATCTCTTGTTTCAAAAGTACCAAATCCTATCAACTGTACTTTTTCACCTTTTACAAGGGCTTCCTGAACGCTTGCAACGAAAGCGTTAACTGCGCCCTCAGCATCCTTCTTTGTAAAACCCGCTTTTTCCGCAACCGCAGCCACCAATTCTGACTTATTCATAAAAAATATCCTCCTTAAAATAAATATTTACGTTCTTTCAAGCACCTTCGCCTCTTCCCAAAGCTTGTCCATTTGCTCAAGCGTCATGTCATTAAGGGAATGCCCTTTTTTCAATGCAGATTCTTCTATATACTGAAAGCGTCTCAAGAATTTATCCGACGATAAATTTAAAGCCTCTTCCGGGTCGATCTTAAGAAATCTTGCTACATTAACAATAGAAAAAAGTAGGTCGCCCAACTCTTCCCGCATGTCCTCCCTCGAATGCTGCACATAGCTTTCCTTTAGCTCGTCCATCTCCTCCTCGATTTTTAAGAAGGCTTCCGAGACATCATCCCAATCGAACCCCACTTCCGCAGCCTTCTTTTGAATCTTATAGCTACGTGTGAGAGAAGGTAGCGCTCTTGGAACATTCATCAAGCTTATAGTACGGGTCTGCCGCCCTTTTTCTTTTCTCTTGATATTCTCCCATTTTTCAAGTACTTTGTCAACTGTTTTAATGGTTTCTTGCGAAAAAATATGGGGATGACGCCTTATCATCTTATCACATTCTTCGTTTATTACATCTTTCAGCAAGAAATCGTCGTTTTGCTCTGCAATTTTGGCATTCATAAGCACTTGAAGGAATACATCACCGAGCTCTTCCCTGAGGTTCTCGGTGTCGCTTCTATTGACGGCATCAACAGCCTCATAAGCCTCCTCGAGCATACAGCTCCTCAGGCTCTCATACGTCTGTTGTCTATCCCATGGGCATTCTTCTCTTAGTATATTTACAATTTCCCAGAGGCGTTCAAATGCGCTTTCATCTGTAGTCGCATCCTCCATAAGGGCCCTGTATTTTTCAGTGTTTTCCATTTCTTTTCCTTGTCTATTTTATAAATCTATCAACTATTTTTACAATCTTTTTACCCTTCGGCATATTTTCCATTTCGGATCGCGTCACCGCTCTGGTTTTTAACAGCATATAGCCGTATACAAATGCCGCTAAAGCGATTGCAATAAGTGTTGCCATGGTTCCACCTAGCAATGTGAAAAGAAGTTTGTGTGTTGTCCACGCAACTATACCCATAACTATCGCCGAAATTGCAGGCTTTAGATAAACCATCGTAAAATCAAAATTTGTTCCGGTGTATTTCTTTACTGCCACGAGATTTAGAGTCGATGCAATAATATATGCCGCCACAGTTCCAATAGCCGCGCCCTTCACATTAATATCGGGGATTCCTGTAAGCCAATATGTCAATGCGATTTTTGCAGCAGCACCAAAGCACATATTTATAACCGGTACCATCTGCCTCCCGATTCCCTGCAGTACTCCTGTCAGCGTTTGTACGCTGGAAAGGAAGATTACACCAAATGCGAGGATAGTCAAGCATTGCGCAGCACCCGCCGCACTGGCTTTCTGCATCGGATAAAGCATTACCATGATAGGCTCGGCAAGAACCATAAGTCCTACCGCACACGGTAGACCAACCACTATTGCCATTCTCAGACCGGTGTGTATATTGTCTCTGAGCTCATGATTTTTTTTAAGCTTGTGCATCTCCGCAACTACGGGCACAAGGCTCATAGCGATAGCTTGAGTCAGAACCTGAGGGAAATTAATCAAAGAACCTGAGAATCCTGAAAGCTGGCCGTAAAGGGATTTTGCTTCCGAATAGCTAAATCCCGCCGTTTCTTGTAGCCTTGTCATTACAATCGGAACATCGATTGCATTCATTATAGGCATTATGGCTGCACCGAGCGTGATAGGAACCGCGAAAACAACAATTCTTCCCAGTATATATCCGACGCTCTCCTCGTTGCCTTTCTTGCTATCTTCTATATTTTGTCTGTACTTCTTTTTACTTGTAAAGAAAATCAGGAGCACGATTATTATGCCACCAAGTGAGCCTACGGTTGCTCCGAATGCCGCACCTGCAGCAGCAAATTCCAGGCCATATTTTAAAAACACAAAAGCAAGTGTAAGCCCGGTGACAACTCTAAAGCATTGTTCCACTACCTGAGAGGCCGCTGTAGGCTTCATGTTTTGATTGCCCTGAAAATATCCTCTGAACGAAGCCATCATGGGAACAATCAACAATGCCGGCGCAAGTGCCATCATAGCATATTTGGCCTCCGGAATCATACAAGCTGTAAAATATGCCTCCGCTCCGAAGAAGCATATCATAAATGATATCGTTCCTATAAAAAACATAAGAAGGAACGATACTTTAAATACCCTGTAGCCATCGTGATATCTACCCAACGCATTCCTTTCGGATACCATCTTTGAAATCGCTACCGGTATACCTGCCGTTGAAATTGCAAGGAAAATATTGTAGACCGGATATACAGCCTGATAGTAAGCCATACCGTTATCTCCTATCAGGTTGCCCAATGGGATTCTAAAGAATGCGCCGAGAATTTTTACTATTATCCCGGCCATCCCCAGAATGGCAGCCCCCTGTATAAATGTTTTCTTTGCCATTAATTATAATTCTCCCAATATATTTTCAGTCAAAATTTTTGCTGTACGCCTTACTTTTTCAATGTCTATCGTCATAAATTCTCCGTCCTTGTAAAGAACTTTCCCATCGCTCATAGTCAGGACCACGTCCCCGCAATGAGCGGAGTACACCAGATTTACTCGCATATCATGTACAGGAGTAAGGTTTGGTTTATCTATGTCAATTATCTGAAGATCCGCCTTGAAGCCCTGTTTAATGAGTCCGCATCTCTCTCTGCCCTGCGACAATGCACCTGCGCGCGTTGCCATGTACAGTACTTGCTTCGGCGATAAGGCGGCAGGATTCCCTATTTTAATATTTGCACACAAAGCCGCTATCTTCATTTCCTCGAACATATCCAGACTGTTGTTGCTTGCCACGCTATCTGTCCCAAGCGCAACATTTATACGCATATCGAGCATTTTGTTTATACCTGCAATCCCACTTGCAAGCTTCATGTTACTCACAGGGCATGTAGCCACTGTAACGCTGTTTTTCCTGAGTATTTCAAAATCAGAGTCCTCAAGCCATACGCAATGAGCCGCGGTAGCTTTTGTATTAAATACTCCACATTTTTCAAAGAATGCAGCCGGAGTCATCCCGTGACGTGCCTTGCATTCCTCATGCTCCTTTTTCGTCTCCGACATATGCACGGCCATATTAAGACAATTGTATGATGCAAACTTCGCCAAAGCTTTGCATGATTCCTCTGTATTAGTGTATTCCGCGTGAAGAGATACGTCCGCTAAAACTCTTCGCATTCCGGTGCCATGGTATTCCTTTATAAAGCTTTCCATCTCTCTGAATCGCTTTGAATTTAAGATATTGCTGTCATCAAGATGCACGATTGAACGTGATATGTTCATCTTCGCCCCTGATTCAATTACCGCCTTCGCCTCATCATCGCAAAAGTAATACATATCCGTCGAAGATACCACTCCGCCCGCAATACCTTCCGCAATCGCCAGCAACGTTGCCCAGTATACAGCATTCCCATCCAATTTATCTTCAAACGGGAAAATTTTCTTTTCGAGCCAATCTTGAAGCTCTAACCCTTCTCCGTAACCTCGCATCAATGTCATCGGCGAATGCGTATGCGCATTATAAAAAGCGGGCATCATCAGTTTTCCTTCACCGTCATAAATCTCACTGTTGTAAATATACCCGTAAAGATTATCCGGTATTTCTTCACCGATATAATCTATCTTATCATCCTTTATACCAACATACATATTCCTGCGGATTTCAAAATTTTCATTTAAAATAGTTATATTTCTAAAAAACATAAGAAACCTCTCAACTTTTCATTTTAATTGTATTTGACTTTTAATTATATCATATGCATACAGTAAATTCCATTATTTATTAGATGTAATAAATACAATGTTTTTTCTCAACTTTTGTATAATTTGCGTAAGTTTACAAATAATACATTTACATATACAACAGACAATGGAGGAATGAATATATGAAGGCAACAGGAATTGTAAGAAGAATCGACGACTTGGGAAGAGTTGTAATTCCAAAGGAAATAAGGAGAGTTTTGCGAATTCGCGAAGGGGATCCGCTTGAAATTTATACAAATAATATCGGAGAAGTGATACTTAAGAAATACTCCCCTATAAATGAGCTTAGTAGATATGCCTCCGAATATGCCGATACGGCCTCTTCTATCCTCGGCAGTACAGTTGTGGTTTCGGATACCGACCAGGTCATCGCGGTTTCCGGAGGACAAAAGAAGGATTTTCTTGAGAAAAAAATCGATTATGAGTTGGATAAAATAATACAGAGTAAAAACAGATATCTTAACGACAAGAAAATTATCGTCCCTATAATTTCACATGGTGATGCAATAGGTTCTATAACTATTCTTCAAAAGGATTCGAGCAAAGTTCTGGGTGATGCGGAGCTTAAAGTCGCAGAAATAGGCGCAGGCTTTCTTGCAAAGCAAATGGAAAGCTAAACCTCATTATTGCAAACGACCGGACAATAGAAAGATGCCCCTACAAGTAGAGGCATCACTCGATTGTCCTTTTTAATTGGCTTTATTTATTTTATACAGGCAGTCCTTTGGCTCTTTAAGATTGCAGCTTCCGCACTCCTTGAATTCAAGCTTGCCTTTTGTTGGACTCACCAGCATATTAGCCGGCACGGATTCCGTTATAAAAGCTCCGCCTCCTATCACTGTGTTCTCACCTATTACCGTATTACCTCCGAGAACGGAAGCTCCGGAATAAATCGTCACATTGTTTTCAATTGTAGGATGCCTTTTTTTCCCGGAAAGCGCACGACCGTTTCGAAGAGACAGCGCTCCTATTGTCACTCCTTGATATATCTTAACATGATTTCCGATTTCGGATGTTTCCCCCACTACGACACCTGTAGCGTGGTCTATAAAAAAGTATTCTCCTACTTTTGCTCCGGGATGAAGGTCTACTCCCGTTCTGCTGTGAGTATACTCGCTCATAATGCGCGGAATCATAGGCACATTTAAATTGTAAAGTGCATGGGCTATACGATGAGTTGTTATGGCCTCAAAGCCCGGATATGAAAAAACAATCTGTTCTTTACTTTCCGCAGCAGGGTCGCCGTCAAATGCAGCCTGCACATCGGTTATCAACATTCGATATATTTCAGGCAGCTGCTTGAAAAAATCAGAGCAAATGTTTTCTGCCCATTCCTCAGCGTGATCTACTCTTGTGTCGTCCGTATGGTTATTTTCATACAGGTGTATAAATACAAGCTGCCCCTTTAGCTTGTGGTATATGCTTTTCATCATATACCCAGTCTCATATCCGTTGTAATCCTGTGGCGCCGTTTTATTGCCCGCATAGGATGGGAAAAGAAGTTGCTTGAGCTCGTTCAGTATATCAATTATCACGTCTTTTTCGGGAAGGTTCGGTATCGCTTTTTCGGACACCGCATATTCCTTTTGCGCACTCCGCAGATTGTCTATATAATTGGGTAAATCTCCGTTAAATTTATCCTTAAAATTCATTTTCTCAGTATCCTTTCTATTAAAATCTACAGTGTCGACAGATAACGCTCTCCTGTATCCGGCAAAAGCACAATTATATTCTTTCCTGAATTCTCAGGGCGATTTGCAATCTCCACAGCCGCATGTAATGCCGCCCCGCTCGAAATTCCCACAAATACTCCCTCATTATTTGAAAGTAATTTAACTCCGGATAAAGCATCTTCATTGCTCACAGGCAATATCTCGTCGTATATTTTTCTATCAAGGGTTTCCGGCACAAAATTTGCACCTATACCCTGTATTTTATGTGGACCGGCTTCCCCTCCGGATAAAAGAGGTGACGCTTTCGGCTCCACCGCAACAATTTTTATGTCGGGATTTTTTTCTTTTAAAAATTTACCCGCTCCACTTATGGTTCCGCCGGTACCCACTCCGGCAACGAAAATATCGATTTGCCCTTCGGTATCGTTCCATAGCTCCGGCCCCGTAGTCATATAGTGAATTTCCGGATTTGCCGGATTTGAAAATTGTCCGCCAACAATCGATCCCTCTGTTTGTTTGGCTAGTTCCTCCGCCTTAGCTACTGCTCCCGCCATTCCGAGTGCTGCTTTCGTCAATACGATTTCTGCTCCGTAAGCGGAAATAAGCTTGACTCTTTCGATGCTCATATTTTCCGGCATTACGATTATAGCCCTATACCCTCTTGCAGCGGCTACAAGCGCAATTCCTATACCTGTATTTCCGCTCGTAGGTTCTATTATAGAAGAGCCTTTCTTTAAAACTCCCCGTCTCTCCGCATCTTTTATTAAATTCAAAGCCACCCTGTCTTTTACACTTCCACCCGGGTTGAAATATTCTAGTTTTGCAAAAACCTTTGCCTTGAGATTTTCATTTTTTTCAAGATTGTTCAATCTTAGAATCGGTGTATTTCCGATAAGCTCCGTAATGTTGTTATATGCTTTCATGATTGTATTCCTCTCTCTATTATTCATTAATTTTCGTTTCGCTGCAAAAAATAAAAAACGCAAACAACTAGAAAGCTGTCTGCGTCAAATATCTATTTTCAGATAATCAAATCTCTTTGCAGCAGGTACAGCTTTCCATGTTCATCATACAACAACAACCCATATTAACAGTCTGTAACATGATTTTCCCCTTTCTGTCCTGCTTAAACTTATTTTCTGCTACATAATATACCCTTGTTCAGCAAAAGTAAACATCTTTTTAAGAATAATTATTTTGATAGTTTTTGCATCAGGCTAATGACCTCTTTGAGCTTATCCTTTCCTTGCCTTGTATAGTTAATATACGGCCTTTTGCCCCCATGAATAAATATTCGGTTACCGTATTCAGAGGCAAGATTTGAAAGAGCTTTTGCAGTTAAAGAATTTTTCTCATTGAATTCAAATCGTACTTTTGGAAGCGCCGGTTTGCCTCCTATTGTAGACATATCGCTGACTTCCTTTATCAAAACGATACACAGCTTATCAGCCAACGATCTGATATGTGATATTTTCACAAGATTTACAGCCTCCTGCGGAACATCTCCAAAGCGGTCAATAAGCTCTTCAAAGATTTCATCTTCATCTTCTTCAGTTCTGATTTCGGCAATCTTTTTATACATTTCAAGCTTCTGCACTTCATCAGCGATGTAGATATCCGGTATATATGCCACCGTTTTAAGTTCAACAGAGGTTTCTTCGCGATCCGGATTTACTATCTCTCCCTGAAGCGCCCGCACTGCATCGTCTACAAGCTTACAATAAAGCTCATAACCGATATCTATCATATGACCCGATTGCTCCGTGCCCAATATATTGCCTGCTCCTCTTATTTCAAGATCCCGCATGGCAATCTTGAAGCCGGCGCCAAACTCGGTAAATTCCTTTATTACCCTCAATCTTTTTTCTGCGGTTTCGGAAAGTACCTTATCCTTCTTGTACATCAGATATGCATAAGCTGCCCTATTGCTCCTGCCGACTCTGCCCCTCAGCTGATAGAGCTGAGAAAGGCCGAAGCGGTCGGCGTCGATAATCAATATAGTATTTACATTCGGTATATCAATTCCGGATTCTATTATCGTTGTTGCTACTAAAACATTTGTATCTCCGTTCATGAAATCAAGCATTACCTTTTCCAGCTTGCCGGAGTTCATTTGCCCATGGCCGACTGCGACGGATGCCGTCGGAACAAGTTCCTCTATCATAGATGCAATTTTATATATACCTTGGACGCGATTGAATACTGCGTATACCTGCCCCCCTCTGGCAATTTCCCTTTCTATTACGCTTCTTATCAGCTCTTCATCTTGTTCCACAACATAAGTTTGAACGGGGTATCTTTCATCGGGAGGTTCAGAAATCAAGCTCATATCCTTCATGCCAACCAGCGACATATGCAAGGTTCTTGGTATAGGTGTTGCTGAAAGAGTCAAAACATCGACATTTTTTTTGAGCATCTTTACCGTTTCCTTGTGATTGACTCCAAATCTCTGCTCTTCATCTATCACAAGCAACCCTAAATCCTTGAATTTAATATCCTTGGAGAGCAATCTATGCGTGCCTATTATAACATCTATTGCACCTTTTTCTAGTTTTTCTAAAATCTTCTTTTGCTGCTCTTCGGTTCTAAATCTCGATAGCATTTCTACTGTAAAAGGGAATTTCTCAAATCGTTCCTTGAGGCTGTAATAATGCTGGCTTGCCAGCAATGTTGTCGGCACAAGGAATACTGCCTGTTTTCCTTCAGCCGCACACTTAAATATTGCGCGCGCCGCAACTTCTGTCTTGCCGTAGCCAACATCCCCGCAAAGCAAGCGATCCATGGATATATCTTTCTCCATATCAGCTTTTATTTCTTCCGTGCATTTCAGCTGGTCGTCCGTCTCAGCATAAGGAAAAGCTTCTTCAAACTCAGCCTGCCACACCGTATCTCCTCCGAATTTGTACCCTTTGCGAGCTTTTCTTTCCGCGGATAGCTCGAGCATCTCTTTTGCCATATTTGCAATAGAAGCTTTTGCCCTGGCTTTTGTCGACTTCCATTCGGCGCCCGAGAGCTTTGAAAGCCTCGGTGATGCATCACCTGCTCCGATATATTTTTGTACTACATCCATCTGCTCGACAGGAACGTACAAAACATCCTCGCCACCATATTTTATTTGAAGATAATCTTTTTTTGTTCCCTGTATATCGAGCTGCTCTATTTTAACAAATTTGCCAATGCCGTGATTTTCATGGACGACAAAATCTCCTTTGCGTAGGTCAGAAAAGCTCTTTATCGCATTTTCACCGGTTTTCTTTTTGCGAGAGGACGACTTCTTCCTCGTTGCAAATATATCGCCCTCCCAGATATAACACAGTTTTTCTTCGGGTAGCTCCATTCCGGAAGTGATTTTACCTTGCTTTAGCCACACTCTTGTATGCAAGCCGGAATTTTTAAGAAATTCTTCCATTCTCGCAAGCTTATCGTCCGTTTCACATACTATAGTCACCTTGTAGGAATTCTTTATCCATCTTTCAAGTTCCTCTTTTAAGATGTCCATTCTACCGTTAAACGAAGGCGTCTGGCGGCTCTTTATATTTCTTAGCTCTGCATAGCTATCAATCCCTTTTAGGCTTCCTGTAAACGGGGTGAAAAGATAAACATTTTGTCTACCGTAAATATCCGTGTAGTCTTTGAGTGAAGGAAGCATTGAGGCGTCTTTTGGTATAACCCTCCCCTTTTCCAGAAGGCTTTCAAAATCCTCCTTTGCTTCCTTGCTCATCAGCTCAACGCTTTCATATACTCTTTGAGGGTCATCAATCATTATGCAGGAACCTTCGCCGAGGTAATCGCATATTGTTTCCAAATCTTCATAAAAATAATGAAGATAGCTTTCAAGCAGCTGTATATTTGTAATTGCTTGCATATATCCGACTAATTCTCGGGCTCGTTCTTCTAAATTGTCTAGGGTTTCTCTGCTGATAGAGCTGTTTGGATTTTCCGCTTTTTTTTCAAGACGCTTTATATGTGCGTTATATTCCTTTTGAACGTTCTTTGCTGCGACATCAAATATTTCCTTGTCGCTGACAAGGGAGAGAGCCGGATATATTTCTATATATTTAAGGTTTTCGGATGACCGCTGCGTGTCGGGATCAAATGTCCTTATAGAATCTATTTCATCATCAAAGAATTCTATTCTGTAAGGTAAAATGGCATCCGGGGTGAATATATCTAAAATATCTCCTCTTAAGCTAAACGCACCATGCCTATCTGTCATAGTCGTGCGCTCATAGCCCATAAGAGCCAATGCTTTGCAGATTCCCCTTATATCGGTCGTCTGTCCTCTCTCGAGCTTTACGAAATTCTTTTCGTGCTCCCTGTGAGGGGTCAGCTTTTTCAAGACAGCAGAAATCGGAGCGATTACTGTGCATTTCTCATCGCTCATTAACGCCTTGATTACCTTCATTTTTTTAAATAGGGCTTCTCTGCTTTTCGCTTCATATCGCGCAAACAACTCTCCTTCTTCAGGCAGTACATATACTTCTTTGCCTGAAAAAAAAGAAAGGTCAATTGCCAATCTTTTTGCCCTCACCTGTGAGGGTACAATTATAAGGCTATGACCATCTTGTCTCTTTGATATTTCCGCAGCCACAGGTGCAACCCTGCTTTCGGATATGCCCGAAATGCTAATCGGTCTCTGTGCCATCTTTTTCCTTTTTTTCTCTTACATTATACCCGTTCATCGCGGCATCTATTCCGTTTTCTATGATAGCAAGTGCCGCTCTTGATGCCCTGTTTATAGCGTCCTCCAAAAGAGGAACATCTTCCTTTGTAATTTTGCCTATAACAAAGCTTTTCAAGTTCCTGCCTTCAGAATTCCCTATTCCAATGCGAATCCGCGGGAAGCCGTCATCATAGAGATGATAAATGATATCCCTCATACCATTATGCGTTCCCGCACTACCGCGTTTTCTTATCCTTATTTTGCCTAAATTTATGTCTATATCATCATAAATTACGATGAGATTCTCCAAGTCAAGCTTATAAAAATCGGTTATTTCTTTGACAGCTCTTCCCGAAAGGTTCATATATGTTTGCGGTTTTACAAGAATGACTTTTTGCCCGCAGAAATTTCCCTCCCCGACAAGTGCTTTGAATTTTATTTTATCAACCCTTATCCCAAGCTCTTCGGCTATCTTATCAACAGCTATAAATCCCATATTGTGTCTTGTTTTTTCATATTGCCTTCCCGGATTGCCAAGACCCACAATTATGTACATTTTAATCCCCTTTAATCAAACAATTTACTTATTGAATCATTTGTGTATATTCTCAACATAGCCTCCGCAAAAAGCGGTGCTACAGACAATGTCCTTACTTTGTCTATCTTCTTTTCTTCCGGTAGCTTAATCGTATTTAAAAGGACGACCTCTTCTATCGCTGAATTTTGGAGTCTTTCTTTTGCAGGACCTGAAAGAACCGGATGAGTTGCAGCCGCATATACTGCTCTTGCGCCCATTCCTTTTATTGTATTTGCAGCATTTGTTATGGTTCCTGCGGTATCTATCATATCATCAATCAATATACAATTTTTATCTTCTATATTTCCTATGATATGCATTATTTCACTCTGGTTCGGCGCCGGTCTTCTCTTATCCACAATTGCAATCGGACAGTTTAAATGCTGAGCAAAATTCCTTGCTCTTGTTACGCTTCCGTGGTCGGGTGAAACTATTACAACATCTTCAAGTTGCTTTTTTTGGAAATACTTTACGATAACCGGCATACCCAGCAAGTGGTCAACCGGAATGTTAAAGTACCCCTGTATCTGAGCGGCATGCAAGTCCATCGAAAGAACTCTGTCCGCACCCGCGGCAACCAACAAATCGGCAACTAGCTTCGCTGTAATCGGATCCCTCGCCTTGGCTTTTCTGTCTTGTCTTGCATATCCATAATAAGGGATTACAGCATTTATTCTACCTGCCGATGCCCTTTTCATCGCATCTATCATTATAAGCAGTTCCATAAGATTGTCGTTAACGGGATCGCAGGTTGACTGTACGATGTAACAATCGATTCCTCTCACTGTTTCCCATAAATTTACTCCGATTTCACCGTCGCTGAATTTAGTTACAGTTGCTTTCCCCAAGGGCTTTCCCATAATCGCTGCAATTTCCTCGGCAAGCTCAGTGTGAGAATTAGCTGTAAATACTTTATAGTCTGCAAATGCTCCTGATTTCATTTCGATTTACCTCTCCTCTTTTGCGTGTAATAATCCTCTTTTTTTAGTCCATCCTTCTATGTTTTTCTGTCTTTCCCTCGCAACGCACAGTGCTCCGGCTGGCACATCTTGCGTGACTGTACTTCCCGCCGCAATATATGCGCCATTTCCGACGTTCACAGGTGAAACGAGGTTTGCATTACAGCCTATGAATGCATCATCCTCAACTGTGCTCCTATGTTTGTTTTTACCATCATAATTAACAAACACAACTCCACAGCCGATATTTACATGCTTCCCGACATCGGAATCTCCGATATATGAGAGATGCGATGCTTTTGAGCCGTCACCGAATGTCGAATTTTTTATTTCCACAAAATCTCCGACCTTGCAGCCCTCGCCTATATTGCTGTTTGGTCTTAGGTAAGCAAACGGACCTACTTTCGTTTTTTTGCCGACTTTGCTGCTCGTTATCACTGAAAATTGTATAGAAGCTTCATCTCCTATTGTAGAATCCGAAATTTTCGTATTCTGCCCTATAACACAATTTTCCCCTATTACAGTATCTCCCTCAAGAGTTACACCCGGATAAATTGTAGTTCCTTTTCCTATTTTTACGTTTTCGTCAATATATGCCGCACGTATATCAATAAAATTCACGCCGGCTTCCATGTGCGAAATATTGATAGCAATACGCTTATCTTCTATATCCTTATATTCTTCGTATGTCATCTTCTCATACCTTTACTTCCGTCTTTTTCTAAAATCATTTCTCCAACCTTATAAATATCCCCTGCGCCCATAGTTAAAACAAGATCCCCTGGTTCGGCATTGTTATATACAAAATCTGCTATATCATCAAAGCTCTTGAAGTAATAGGCCTCCTTGCTTGGAGATTTTTTCTTTATTTCCTGAACTAATTCCTTTGAACTTATTTTGTATATATTCTTCTCTCGCGCCGCATATATTTCCGATATTACAACCTTATCCGCCTGCTGGAAGGCCCCTGCGAATTCATCAAAGAGTGCTATTGTTCGCGTGTATGTGTGAGGCTGGAACAGACACCATAGATTTTTATGCGGTACCTTTGTAGCTGCGTCAAGCGTTGCTTTTATTTCCGTAGGATGATGTGCATAGTCATCAACTACCTGAACGTTATTACTCGTAACGCCCAATATATCAAATCTGCGCCCTGTGCCGGTGAAGACTTCCAGGGTTTGCTTTATAATCTCTGTATCTACCCCAAGCTTGTGCGCACAGGCAAAAGCCGCCAAAGAATTTAATATATTGTGTTCTCCCGGTATAGCAAGCTGTATGCGGCATAGCCTTTCATTGTTGCTACAAACCCAAAAGCTCGGTCTTCCTGTGGAATTAAAGTCTATAGCTTCCACATAATAATCGCATCCCTCATTATATCCGAATGTAACGATATGGTTCAGATGCTCTACCACGCTTTTTACAAATGGATTCGCATCGTATGCAATTATTAGACCATCCTCCGGAACCAGTGTTGCGAATTTCTCGAATGAGCTTACAATATGGTCTATATCCTTAAAATAGTCCAAATGATCCGAATCTATATTCAATATAATTTCTATCTTTGGCCTTAAGCTCAAAAAGCTATCCATATATTCACATGCTTCGGTAATAATACAATCACCATTTCCTACCTTTACATTTCCACCGATTTCGGACAAATTGCCCCCGACTAAAATTGTAGGATTCTTGCCTGCATTGTTTAGAATTAAAGAAACCATAGAGGTTGTCGTAGTTTTACCGTGAGTACCAGAAATAGCTATGCTGTTGCTATACTCTTGCATAATCATCCCCAATGCCTCGGCTCTCGTAAGAATCGGGATTCCCAATTCAGAGGCTCTCATAAGTTCCGGATTGTCCGATGATATAGCTGCTGAGTATATTACTAAATCAGCACCCTCTACGTTTTTCTCCCTATGGCCTAAATATATATATGCTCCTTTTTTAATAAGTCTATCGGTTATCTCACTTTCCTTCATATCGGAACCCGATACCGTGTTTCCCCTTGATAGCAAAATTTCGGCTATGGCGGATAATCCTACCCCTCCCACGCCGATACAATGAATTTGCTTCAAACCTTTTAAATCGATCAAAATACAAACCCTCCATAATCATAGATATTTTGAGTATACCATACTTAATAAAAAAAATAACGTAAATTTGACAAAAACCCAAAAAAACACTATTATTTTTATATAACATTAAAGGAGCATATTATGAAAAAAACTCAGCGCGTAGGCGCAATAATAAAAATTCTTTCGGACTGCCCCAATCGTACATTCGGTCTTAAATATTTCTGCGATGCATTCGGTGCCGCAAAGTCTAGTATAAGCGAAGATTTGAAAACAGTAAAGTCAATCTTTTCGGAAATGGATATGGGATTCATAGAGACAACCCCGGGTGCGGGAGGCGGTGTCAAAATGGTGCCCTATATTTCCGATGAGGCGATCAAAGAGCTCCAAGCTGAAATCTGCACGAGACTATCCGATAATACAAGGCTCCTTGGAGGAGGTTTTCTTTACACGTCCGACGTAATGTTCGACCCTATGCTTGTAAGGAGAGTTGCAACGGTTTTTACAAGAAAATTTCAAAATAAAAATGCCGATTTTATTGCCACTATTGAAACAAAAGGTATTCCCGTAGCCGTTATGACAGCCTTCCTTCTAAATCTGCCCCTTGTAGTTATCAGGCGGGAGAGTAAGGTGAGCGAGGGATCAACTGTGAGCATAAATTATTTTTCCGGGTCTTACGACAGAATTCAGAAGATGTCTATCGCCAAACGAGCAATTGTTCCCGGCTCAAAGGCTATAATAATCGATGATTTTATGAGAGGCGGAGGCAGTGTTAAGGGGATATCCGAAATATTGTCCGAATTTGATGTCAGCATAGCCGCAACCGGTATTGTAATGACGAACATAGAACCACAAAAGAAGAAAATTGAAGATTATATATCACTTTTTTACCTAGATTCTGTTGATGAGGATCAAAAAACGATAAAAGTTTTACCAAATAATCAGATTTTTTAAAAAATTCCTTGCCATTTTTTAGCAATTATTATATAATTGCTTTATTGCTAATACTCAATAATCTACGTTTAGTAATATTTGAGCTGAAAGGATGATTATAAATGGACATTACTGATGTAAGAATTCGTAAGTTAAGCGAAGAAGGTAAGATGAAAGCTGTAGTTTCAATTACATTTGATGACGAATTTGTTGTTCACGATATTAAAATCATTGAAGGACAAAACGGTCTTTTCATTGCAATGCCGTCAAGAAAAATGGGTGAAGATGACTTCCGTGATATTGCGCATCCTCTACGCTCGGAAACGAGGGCAAAGATTAAAGATGCAATCTTTGCCGAATATACAAAAATACTGGAAACCCAATCACACAATGAAGTGAATTAAAAATCCGCAATAAAAAATGAGGCCAAGCCTCATTTTTTATTTATTATTACACGCTTTCAATGTTTAAGCAAATCTCCTTTTTCCCCTTTTCATATATTAAGACATTTCCTTTGTGAGAAACGTTCCCTTGGTTTTTATAATATTTTACCTATGCAAGATTTCCGGTTTTATACCCCTCTACCTTTTGCATTAAAGACTACCGCACCTAAAGTTTATCCCTGTTTTGCCGATAAAAATATAAGTGGTAATTTTACCCTTATATTTGATTTACCCAAAAGATAAAAAGGTGTTGATAGAAGGAGGATAAGATAATGACAAACGGAATTAATTTCAATCCTGTTGCAAGTACTTCCGGCACTATGCATATTTCTCGCAACGAGACTGATGAAAAAACAGATCGTGCGCAAGACAAGGGGAAAGAAAAGGAAGTTGCAGTAAGGCAGGACGGTTGGGAACCTAGGGGAAAACATACAGAACCTGTAACATATTCAAAGATTGCGGCAAACAAAAAAGCATCGGCTGACGAAATAGAAGCATTGCGTTCCGAGGCGGATCAAACCTTGGAAAATCTACGCAAACTAGTAGAAGAGCTCATCTTAAAGCAAACCAAGGGATATAAACCGGTTGTTGACGGTGAGCACACGGGAACTGTGGGTATAAATCCAAATATGCAGGCGAGTATAGAAGAAGCGCAGCGGGCAATTTCAGAAGATGGCCCATGGGGCGTGCAGGCGGTCAGCGACAGACTTGTTGATTTTGCAATATCTGTATCGGGCGGAGATAAGGGCAAATTTGAAGAACTTGTTGCCGCGATTGATGAAGGCTTTGCTGCCGCAAAAAAAGCTTGGGGCGGGGAACTGCCTGAAATTTCCCACAAGACTTATGAAGAAACAATGAGGAAATTGGAAACTTGGGCCAAGGGAACTGATGTGGCCGGAACCGAAGAATAAAAGCATATATCTGCAATAAAAAATGAGGCTAAGCCTCATTTTTTATTGCAGATATATACTTTCAATTTTTAAGTAAATCTCTTTACTCCCCTTTTCATATATTAAGACTTATAAATTATAAAAAAGTTCCCATAATTTTATAATTTTTCAATTTATTAATTCATAAACAGTTCGATGTCAGAATCCACGGTTCCAATGCCCGCAATTCCGAATTTCTCAACTAGGACATTTGCTACATTCGGAGACAAGAATCCCGGAAGTGTTGGCCCCAGATGAATGTTCTTTACACCTAGATAAAGAAGTGCCAGAAGTACAATTACAGCCTTTTGCTCGTACCAAGCAATGTTGAAAGCAATCGGAAGCTTGTTGATATCATCAAGCCCGAACACTTCCTTTAGTTTTAATGCAATAACTGCCAGCGAATAAGAGTCATTACATTGACCGGCATCCAACACTCTCGGAATACCACCAATATCACCAAGATTCAGCTTATTGTAACGATATTTCGCACATCCCGCTGTCATAATAACGGTGTCCTGTGGTAGTTTTTCGGCAAACTCTGTGTAATAATCTCTTGACTTCATTCTTCCGTCACAGCCGGCCATGACAAAGAACTTTTTGATCGCGCCTGATTTTACTGCGTCTACAACTTTATCTGCTAAAGATATAACTTGATTGTGCGCAAATCCACCTACAATACTGCCGGTTTCAATTTCCTCGGGAGTAGGAAGCGTCTTTGCAAGAGCGATGATTTCGGAAAAGTCTTTTTTACCATTGCTGTCCGGGACAATATGCTTGCATCCAGGGTACCCTGTTGCTCCCGTCGTAAAGATTCTTCCTCTGACTTCTTCGCTTCTAGGAGGAACGATACAATTAGTCGTAAAGAGAATAGGACCATGGAAGGTTACAAATTCGTCCAGCTGTTTCCACCATGCATTACCATAGTTACCGGCAAAGTTATCATATTTTTTGAAAGCCGGATAATAATGAGCAGGTAGCATTTCGCTGTGGGTATAAACATCCACGCCAGTGCCTTTTGTCTGCTCCAGCAACTGCTCAAGATCTGTTAGATCATGACCGGAAATAAGGATAGCAGGGTTTTTGCGTACGCCAATGTTTACCTCGGTAATCTCAGGATTTCCAAATCTCGATGTGTTTGCTTCGTCCAGCAGCGCCATGACTTTAACGCCATATTCGCCGGTTTTAAGCGTCAATGCCACGAGATCATCAGCTGTTAGTGCATCATCAAGTGTTGCACCCAAAGCTTCATATATAAAGGAATTTATCCCCAAATCCTCTTTGCCTATATTCTTCGCATGTTCGGCATACGCTGCCATACCCTTTAGGCCATATGTAATCATCTGGCGAAGGGAACGAACATCCTCATTTTCAGTAGCAAGAACTCCAACAGAATCAGCTTTTTCAAGCATAGATTCCCTTGTGCCTACTGTGAATATCGCCGAATCGTGTAAATCTGCAACATCAACAGTGTTTTTCAGCTCGTCTCTTATTGCAATCATTTTTTTAATCTGAGCCTCAATATGATCTTCATCAAAGTTTGCGTTGGTAATAGTCATAAACAGGCTGCTAAGAACCTCGTAGTTAGTTTTATCGAGGTTGCTAATATCAACCTTTCCTTTTAAAATAATAGTTGAGATTCCCTTCAGGGTGTAAATTAGAAGATCCTGAAGCTTTGCGACTTCCTCATTCTTGCCACATACTCCTCTAACCGTACAACCCGTGTTTTTTGCTGTCTCTTGGCATTGATAACAAAACATACTCATAGATAATTCCTCCTTAAAATGTTTTCTACTATTAAACATGTAATATGCAAATGTTGACTTATTAGCTTAATAATAATATAATACTTAAATTAAATCAGTTGTTTTTACAACAGAAGGACGAAAATATGAAAAATTATTTAAACTTACTTCAAAAATCAGCATTGTTTTCGAACTTGGATAAACCCGAAATCGAAAGCGCGCTTAATTGCCTTAGCCCCAATATAGCAAGTTATAAAAAAAACCAATACATCGCGAGAACCGATGAATCTATAGATTGCATCGGCTTGTTACTTGAAGGCCGAGCGCAAATTATACAAGAGGACTTTATGGGCAATCGCAATATAATCTCAAAGGTGTTGCCGGCACAGATTTTTGCTGAATCCTTTGCATGCACTCCGGGTTCTCATCTGTACGTCAGCATAGTCGCTGAAGAGCCTTGCAAAATACTGCTTTTAAATTTAAAACGTGTGCTTCATACATGCAGCTCTTCCTGCGTTTTCCACCATATGATAATCCGCAATTTGCTTTCTGAAATTGCCAAAAAAAACATTCAATTAAATGAAAAGTTGATACACATGGCACAGCGCACTACAAGAGAAAAGCTTCTTTCTTATCTTTCCGCGGAAAGAAATAGGCACAATTCAACGGTTTTTGATATCCCTTATAACCGCCAGCAGCTCGCAGACTATTTATCTGTAGACAGAAGCGCAATGTCAAATGAACTGTGTAAAATGCGCGATGAAGGACTGATTGAATTTAATAAAAACCACTTTATTTTAACGGCCTCGGATTATATGTAATCGTTAGATTTCACTTAGCAACTCATTTAATTTGCCTTCGCTCACATTCAGCTCTTCCGTAAGGTATTTAAATTCGACAGACGACAAATCCTCTTTCTTCTTATCATACGTACTCAGAACTGTTCTGAGATAAGATTTCTTCAAGACATCCATCTCGACAACTGTGATATCTATGTCCTTTGGTGTGTGTGGAAGTATAATGTTCTTTCCGCTTATAGATTGCTTCGGATCTCCGAACTTAACATCAATACCGTTCTTCCTTGCAAACGACAGCTGCGGATTTATATGCTTTCCGGCCCCTGTATATTCCGTTTCCTGAACAACTATGATTTCGTCCTCGTCCATTCGTTGTGCCAATTTAAAGGCTACCGATAACGATGTATTTCCTGCGGGACCTCTCTCCATGCCCTCCATCTGCGCCAGCATTTCAGTTACATAAAAAACCTCTCCCTGCTCTACGAGATAGTATTCATCCATATATCGTAGCGGCCTTGCTGCCGATCTTAATACATCACTTCGATCCGGGTATGTTGCGTACGGAATACCGAAGCCCGTATGACCGGTAGTGAATGACTTTCTGTTAAAATCATTATCACTCGCCATATGAAGCCCCTTAAGGTTTACAGATGCGGCTATGACTCTTGTTTCTGATGCACCGCTCTTTATTAATCCGCGAGCAGTACCTGTCAGGTTTCCTCCACCGGCATTGGTGCACACGACGGCTTCGGGATATTTATTAAATTTGTCCATACATTCGACCGCTATTTCCTGCCCAAGAGTTTCAACTCCAGCAATTCCAAATGATGAATACAACGATGCGTTAAAGAAGCCCGTTTCATCCAAAATCTGCAGTGCTTCGAAAAATAATTCCGGACCTACGCTTGTCTGAATTACCTCAGCACCTAAAGCCTCACATTTTCTGGCCTTTTCAATAATTTCGGGCTGACCTACTTGATTTGAATCATAGCACTCCTGGATAACAATACAATCCAAGCCTTGTTTTGCAGCTTGTGCGGCTACGGCAGCCCCATAATTCCCCGACGTTGCTGCAATAACCCCCTTGTATCCCTTCTTCTTTGCATGATAAGCACTTATAGACGCGCGTCTTTCCTTGAATGAGCCGGAAATATTGCAGGCCTCATCCTTTATGAAAATCCGAGCGCCCTTGCCTTCGGGAGCATATTTACGAGCAAGCGCGGTTATATTCTTAAGTTCTATAAGAGGTGTATTGCCCACTCCGTTTTCCTTTTGGATTTTGGCAACCTCCTCCAATGAGTATGCGGTCTCCTCCATATATTTTTCATAATCAAAGGCAATACCTTCAATCTCATATTTGTCGAAATCAACACCCAACGCCTTATTGAGGATTTCCTCTCTACGTGACATTACTTGTTCATATAAATTTTTATTTTCTTTCATTTTTAATCACCCTATCAATCTCCGTAATTTCAGGTAAAAACTCTCCGTAATTCAATTCATAAAATGGATTTACTTCAACTAATTTGCCAGTGTCCCGGCGATTTGCAACAGTTACAATTGTGGCTTCTGCGTTCAACTCGCAGTCATGCTGCAGCACCCCCTTTGTCCACATTTTGAACGGAACCTTTTTAGTGTCATCAGGGATTTTTGATGTTCTCTCTTGCGGTTCGAGGATCGTCTTTTCAATCCTTACAAATGTTCCTTTACTGACCATTTTAATCCTTCCTTTCCGAGGCTGTTAACCTACCATCCTTTAATTTCTTCCAAAACGCTGTCCGGAATCAATCCGTTCTGAACATCCGATATAGCATTTTCTATAATATGCAGAGCTTTCATCACATCCTCTTCATTTATTACTAGAGGAGGAGCTATTCTCAATACATTTGATGCAAAGAACGCCAATATTAAGCCGTTTTCCCAGCATCTCCAACAAATTTTTGCAGTTTTTACTTGGTCTCTCTCCTTGCTGATAGGATCTTTAATTATGTCCACGCCTATTAATAGCCCGGTTCCTCTTACATCTCCGATACAATCATATTTCCTTTTTATTTTATTAAAAAAGTCTTTAATTAATTCACCTTGCTTCTCCGCATTTTCCGCTAGTTTTTCTTCTTCAATTACCTTTATAGTTTCCAATGCCGCTACACAGGATATCGGATTCCCGGCAGTATTAATAAAATGCGCAGGTGCGCTCCATGCCTCAAGTATCTCTTTTCGACCCACGATTGCACTTAGCGGCATACCTGACGCTATTGCTTTACCCAATACAATCAGGTCCGGCTCCAAATTGTAATGCTCACATGCAAACATTTTTCCTGTTCTACCAAAGCCGGTTTGAACTTCATCGGCAATTATTAATATATTATGTTCCCTGCACATTTTAAGCAATCTATCGTAGAATTCTTGAGGCGGTAACAAGATGCCGGCATCTCCTTGCATCGGTTCCAAAATAACTGCCGCCACTTCATTTGCAGGTAATACTGTATCAAATAAATTTTGTAGATAATCCAAACATGCGTCGCTGTTTTTAATTAATTCTTCGTTGAATTGAGGGCGATAGCTGTCCGGATATGGTATGAATGTAACATCTTCAAGGAGCGGCCCCATTCCTTCTCTCATAGCTGTGCTGTACCCCGAGACGCTCAATGCTCCTATACTTGCACCGTGGTATGCCTTGAAGAATGAAATTATCCGATGCCTCTTTGTATACTTTCTTGCAGCTTTAATCGCTCCGTCGACGGATCCGCCCCCCGATAAGCTAAATGCCACTCTTTTTTCAAAGTCACCCGGTGTGATTTCGATCAATTTCTTCGTTAATTCGGTGTGTGGCTTGTGATACATGTAAGCCGGTGTGTAGTGAATAAATGAATCCAGCTGTTTTTTTATCGCTTCTACGATTGCCGGATGATTATGCCCTGTATTAATAACAGCCGCACTTGACAGAAAATCGATGAACTCATTGCCTTCAATGTCGATAACCTTAACTCCTTTTGCTTTGCTTACAACTAAAGGGTAATAAGGCACTCTTGTTGTAAACGAAGTATATTTTTCTTCTTCTTCAATAATTGTCCTTGTTTTGTCTGTAATGATATTCATTCAACCCCTCCTTTGTGACTTGACTTCTAACTTTAAACACTTTTACTCAATTTGCTTTTACACGAGAATAAATAGATAATGAATTTTTATTTAAAATCTTTTTGACTTTATCGCTTTATAACATATTAGCATGTGCATGTAAAAAACACAACTTTTTACGTTGCACCAACAAATGAAACTTTCTTTATAAGCGCATAAGGTGAACTAATTCGGGGAATTTAATTAATAAATAATGCGGCATGTAATGTGGACAATAATTTCATAAAAAATGCAGCATTTCATAGTAATAAAATGTATATACCCTATCAACGAAGGAGGTGTTTCCCATTTCATCTGTTTGGCATGAGGAATCCGGAAGTCCAAAGCTGACCAACCTTGCTCCCCTTACGGGAGAGAGGAAAACCGATGTGCTCATTATAGGTGGTGGATTGGTCGGCATATTGTGCGCATATAAGCTGCAGGAGGCTGGCATAGATTATATATTGGCGGAGGCAAAACATATCGGCTCAGGGGTTACGGGAGTGACTACTGCGAAAATAACTGCACAGCATGGCTTAATTTACGATAAGCTCATCAAAAGCTTTGGTATTGAAAAAGCCCGAAAATATTATGACGCAAACATGAAGGCATACAAAGAATACGAGAGGTTGTCAGATCTCTTCGAATTTGATTTTGAAAAAAAGACGGCATATACCTACAGCACTGCTAACCGCCAAAAGCTTGAGGCTGAAGCAAAGGCATACGACAAATTATCTATAATGCCTCTTTTTTCCGAAAGCGCGCCGCTACCGCTTAAGATTGTGGGAGCTATCGGCATGAAGGATCAGGCGCAATTCAATCCGCTTAAATTTCTCTACGGCATATCTTCGGGCTTAAATATCTATGAAAACGCTTTTGTAAGTAAAATAGAAGGAAACACTGCATATGTTGAAAAAGGATCTGTAACCGCAAAGCATATAATCCTTGCCACTCATTTTCCTTTTATCAATATCCCCGGACTTTATTTTCTTAAAATGTATCAAAATCGTTCTTACGTAATAGCTCTAGATAACGGTCCTCAACTCGACGGTATGTATGTCGACGAAAGAGAAGACGGTCATTCCTTCAGAAATTATAAAAACCTTTTGTTTATCGGAGGCGGCGATCACAAAACAGGAAAGACCGGCGGGCAGTACGATGAGCTTCGAAAGCTTGCAAGAAAAGCGTACCCGCATTGCACCGAAAAATATGCGTGGTCAGCACAGGATTGTATGACACTCGATGATATCCCATATATCGGTGTCTTAACAAAATCAAGACCAAATATCTATGTGGCCACCGGCTTCAAGAAATGGGGAATGACAAGTTCTATGGTTGCGGCCGACATTCTCTTTGATTTGATTAATCATAAAAAAAGCGATTATGAGGACCTGTTTTCTCCTCAACGCTCAATTTTACGCCCACAACTTGCCGTCAACGGCGTAAACGCGGTGATTAATCTGATAAAGCCGGGCAAGCGTTGCTCGCATATGGGTTGCGCTCTCAAATGGAACAAAGCCGAGCAATCCTGGGATTGCCCATGTCACGGATCTCGATTTGATAATCATGGTGCTATCATCAACAATCCTGCAAAGAGGAGTATTTCTGTTGAGTAAGTATTTTGAAGGGTGCTATTACAAACGCCAAAAGGATGATATTATGCTTGCGACAATACCTTTGGAAAATACGGTGTCCAACTAAATATAAATACAAAGCAATTATCTATTGAGGGCTCTGCTCGCTATCTTAACATGACCCCCCCATTTCATACGTTATTATGGGGTTTTTCCGATATTTCCCGATGGAATGCAGACATAGCATAATAAGTCTCGACCATGATGTCGAGGGCGAATTTAAGATTAACGGGCAAGTCGTTAACCTGACCGGCGGAAAGGGATATGCCGAAGGAGATCGAGGTCACTCCTTCCCCGAGAATTACACTTGGATACAATGTAACAGCTTTAAGCATGATGATGATCCGTGCTCGGTAATGTTAGCAATCGCAAAAGTACCATTTATGCGCAGACATTTTACCGGATGTATTTGTATCGTATATTGGCAAGGCAAGGAATATCGTCTTGCGACTTATAAGGGGGTTCGGATATTAAAGAACTCCCTTGAATGCATCGAAATTGAGCAAGGGAGATTCCGACTGCAAATAACGGTTTCGCCTGAAGCGGGACATGAGCTGTTTGCTCCGGACAAAGGCAATATGAATCGATTTATTCACGAATCGCCCAACTGCAAGGCAAGGTTTCGATTTTTTATCGATGACAGAGAAAGCTTTGATAAAAGCATTGACTATGTGAGCGTGGAGCATGTACAATAGAACGAAAAAAAGGATACGTCTTTGCGTATCCTTTTGTATGTCTAACCACTCGAATTGGCCCTCATAAATTATATGAATTACCTCTTATCACCTGGTTCTAAAAACAGTCCGTGGGCAGTTGTCAGAAAGAATATCTGAAATCCGATATCGTGAATTTGCAATTATAACAGTCGTCCCTTGCCGGATTGGTTCTTTGATAAATTCTAATTTAGTTTTAGCGCCGCCGGCACCGGATCGGCTCGCCCCAAAACAACGACTTTGTAATTCATCGATGTGCGCAATAACTTCGTCTGCGTTCTTACCCTCTACGTGATTAACCAATGTGGATGAATCTTTTGGATCCATATAAATTCCATCCACCGAGGTAAGGACAAGTAAGTATTTGGGATGGACTAGCGTAGAGATAACCGAAGCCGTCTCATCATTGTCAATGCATTCCACAATTCCCTTTTGACCATTGCTGCGAAGTTGTTCTAATTCCCAACGTCGGTTTTCTTCGAAACTAACTGTATCATTGTAGTTTATAATCGGTATAGCATTCTGCTTTACGCAACGCATCAAGAACTGATATATATGCTCTCTTTTTTCGTGATCATTAAAATGCATATGTTCCACCAATAGCTGCCGAACAGAATATTTTGATGGAATATACCGCCTATATTCCTCCATCAGTATTGCTTGTCCCTGAGCTGAATAGTCAGTCATGATGTCATTGTTAGGACCTTTTAACTCGCAGCCTGTTCGTTTAAAATAATCTAAACGCCCTATTTCCACTGCTCCTGAGCTTACCCAGATTGTTCCGGGATGTAGTTCGCTACCAATACGACTAAAAACATTATAATCAATATCATGTTCGGCTTCACGAATTAAAGCCATTGATCCTATCTTTCCTACTAATTCAATATCAAACTTCATGGCGCGTCATCCCCCCTGCTAAAATAAGTTTCCTACTGTTTAAACATCTCAAAACTAAGTTTAAGTAATAACTATTCAATGGGCTCTTTTAAGCACAAACCTGCGAAAACATGGAATTTACTTTATTATACACGTTAATCTTATTTTATAACATCTAATAATCCTAACTTGGTTTTCCTTATCAATTCACTCTTAAAAACAGCTAAAGTCACTGTAATCAGTGACTTTACATTATATCAATATTTAATTGATGTTATGGAGGCGACACCCGGATTTGAACCGGGGGTAAAGGTTTTGCAGACCTCTGCCTTACCACTTGGCTATGTCGCCTTATTAATTAAAATTGGCTAGGGTAGAAGGATTCGAACCTTCGCATGACGGAATCAGAATCCGTTGCCTTACCGCTTGGCTATACCCCAACATAATATTTATGGGGTGGGTGATGGGATTCGAACCCACGCATGCAGGAGCCACAACCCTGTGTCTTAACCACTTGACTACACCCACCATGTTCGTCTAATTATATTTGCCGGGTCAAGACTTGACCAAACTCACTTATTCTTACATATCGCTTTGGTGTGAATTTAAAAAATGGCGATCCGGAACGGGCTCGAACCGTCGACCTCCAGCGTGACAGGCTGGCATTCTAACCAACTGAACTACCGGACCGCAATTTGGTGGGCGTAATAGGGCTCGAACCTATGACCCCCTGCTTGTAAGGCAGGTGCTCTCCCAGCTGAGCTATACGCCCAAATAATGTGGTAGCGGCGAGTGGAGTCGAACCACCGACCTTCCGGGTATGAACCGGACGCTCTAGCCAACTAAGCTACACCGCCACATTAAAAAGCTATTTCTTACCGCAAGAAATATATTACCATCTTGCCAAGATATTGTCAACCTCTTTTTGTTAGTTCTTAAAAGAAATGCTTTCCGGAGCAGATTAACTGCTCCGGGATTACATAAAGGGTTTTATACTATAGCGGATTTACATTAACAGCTCTCATTTTTGCGCTGTTCTTAGGATCCTGCTCAGTTTCAAACGTAACCTTCTGTCCTTCTGTAAGAGTTCTGAATCCGTCTGAAGAGATTGCTGAGAAATGTACAAATACATCGTCTCCGCCGTTATCGTCAGAAATAAATCCATAGCCCTTCTCTGAGTTAAACCATTTTACTGTTCCGTTGTTCATTGTTGTGCCTCCACATAAATATTAAATATTTGTACCAACTACCTAAAAAACTCATACACTTTTGTAAACCATTATACGAACCAATGACTTACAAAAATGTATGAGTCGAAATCAGTCAGTCAGAATACATTTTCATTGTAGCATTCGTAAGTTTTAAAGTCAATTCATTTATTTCTTTATTGTCTTAATTTTTCAAAAAAATAAACATATTAAACACTTTATTTTTCAACAATAATTCAATTTTTATTAAATATCCCATCAGAATGCAAGTATTTTTTAAGTATCCTTTTATTCTTTGGGGTTAATTATTCTTTTAACTTTTGGCTTTAAGCTGATTAAGAGTCCTGCTGAGTTCCTCTTGCCTTTTAACCTTCATTGTCGTGGTTTTTATAAACGGTTCTTTTGTAATATTCAAACGCTTTATATTCTTATACGGAGGAAGGGTTTCGTTTATCAACTCTATCTTATCCCATATGATTTTATAAATTTCTTCGTCTGAAATCTCACCGTATCTTTCCTTCATTTCAACATCATTTAATAATACCTTTACCGCCAGTCTGACGTCATCTTTTCTGCTCGGTACGCCGAACACAAAAGCATCCTCGATTTCATCGTGCCTCAGAATAAGTGCCTCAAGCTCCTCGGGGAATACTTTCTTGCCATTTTTCATGACAATCATGTCTTTCTTCCTGCCTGTTATAAACAAATACCCATCTTTATCGAAATATGCTAGGTCACCGGTATAAAACCAGCCGTCCTTTATGACTTCATTCGTAGCTTCTTCATTTTCATAATATCCGAGCATTACATTCGGACCCCTTACCTTCAACTCTCCTATGCCGTTTTCATCCGGCCCGCTTATTTGGGCTTCTGTATGTCTCATAGGGATTCCAACCGATCCGTATCTAACATAACGGTCATTTTCAGCCGCAATTACAGGGGCTGTCTCTGTCAATCCATATCCCTGCACAAGATGGACTCCCATCTCATTAAAGCCTCTTGCCGTTTCCTTGCTTAAAGGGGCTCCACCGGCAACAACCATTCTAAGTTCACCGCCAAGCTGCTCCCATACTTTTGAAAAGAATTTTTTTCTCAAATCAATATTGAATTTCATCAAGAAATTACTGATTTTCAAAGCCCTCTCCATTAGCTTTGTCTTTCCTTGCTTCTCTATTTCTTTCTGTATTGTGGAGTATATCTTATCAACCAAGAGCGGCACCCCGACAAATACCGATACCTTGTATTCAACCAGATTTTGTTTTATATATTTAAGCCCATCCGGAAAAACAGTCTTCACACCGGCGGATAGCATTACGATTATCGCCGTAGATCCGAATATATGGTGGTAAGGCAGGAATGCTATATTTACATCGGTATCCAAAAAGGTCTCGACAATAAGCATATCATACACATTGATTGCGATTGCATTTTGCGAAAGCATTACAGCCTTTGATTTTGATGTGGTTCCTGATGTAAACAACAATATACTCATCGCATTGGGATCCAGCTTTGTATCGATAAAACTACGTTCTCCCTGCTTGAGAAGCTCATCTCCCCTCTCTACCAGCTCCGATACTCCTGTAAAGCCTTCCGCTTTTCCCATACAAAAAAACTCTTTAAGAGCCGTTTTCCCTTTTTCCTTTATTTGTAAAATAACTTCCTTATGCTTCTCGTCGAATATTATTGCATCCGCCTTGCTTCGAATTAGTGATTCTTCAAGTTCTTCGATATGTAAATCCTTATCGAGCGGCACCGAAACCATTCCGCCAAGCATACAGCTCAAATGAGATATGGCCCATTCGTACCTGTTCTTGCCGATTATTGCTATCCTTTTAGCTCCCAGCCCGATGTTATGAAGAGCCGCGCCCAGACAATTTATATCATTCAACAGACCTGAATAAGTAATGTTGTTATAGCTTACCTGTTTGCCTATTTTTTCCTTTATAGTAAATGCTGTGTGGTCAGGATACAGCTTTACGGAATTGTACAGAATATCCTTTATATTATCAAACTTTGGCTTCTCTCTAAATTTATTTTTCTCCATCAATTCTTCCTTCTATCGATAATAGTTAATTAAGATTATCACATTAAATAAATCAAGTCAATATTTCCGGAATATGGTTGATTTCTCATATATTATATTCCTATTTTTACAATTTCATTTGTTTCAGATATTATTTGCAAGCTCCCCGATGTCAAGTTTTGCAGCATTTCCATTAAATATGCCCTGTCCTCAGGCTGCACCACAACATCCGCTGTTATTTTGTCCGAGTACTCTAAATTTTGTATGGTAAATTTGCTATCCTTTGCTGAAGCAAGGCTCTGCAGCTTTGCAAGATAAGAATAATCCATGTTAACACGGAGCACATTCATGTCCAGTGCTTCGCATATACCTGCGGCTTCAATTCCCAGCTTTGCACTCCCCGTGTACGCTCTCACAAGGCCGCCCGTTCCCAGCTTAATGCCTCCGAAATAGCGAGTAACCACTACTGCTATATTCGTTAGGTTCTCTTTTACCATCATCTGCACTATAGGAGCTCCTGCCGTTCCCTGCGGTTCACCGTCATCCGACGCCCATTGTATCTGCATCTTCTCGCCGATTACAATCGCCGGAACATTATGGGTTGCATCCTTGTATCTACTCTTTATCTCCGCAATAAAATCGTCTGCGTCTTCCTTTTTCTCTATGGGTTTTACATGTGATATGAATCTGGATCTTTCTATTATATTTTCTACGCATGCCTCATTCATCACAGTTTTATATCTTATCATATTGATTATTTCCCTATTTCATATTCGGAGAACCGTTTATAGTCAGGCGCCGAAAGCTCCGCAATAATTTTAGTTCCCTCCTCCAAGTATTCGGCCGATAAAACCTTTGTATTTTCGCGTAAATATGATGAGATGTTGCCTTTTTCATAAGGTATAAGTAATGTGGTTGTTATCATACCGAAAAAAAGCTTTTCCTTAATTATTTCTATTAGCTCGTCAATATTATGACCGTACTTTGCAGAAATGAAAACGCTATCCTTTCCTCCTGCTGTAATAGGAATTTCAGCAAGTTTGTCTATCTTATTGTATACGAGTACTTGAGGTGCTTTGCCTGCACCGATTTCATCGAGGACTCTGTTTGTAACCGTTATGTGGAAATCGCAAGCCTCACTGCTGACATCGGCGACATGGAAAATCAAATCCGCAAATGTGACCTCATCAAGGGTTGCCTTAAATGCGTTCACAAGCGCATGAGGTAGCTTGCTGATAAAACCTACGGTATCTATCAAAATGAATTCATGGTTTGAATCAAGCTTTATCCTTCTTTGTGCCGTATCAAGGGTGGCGAACAACATGTCCTTCTCAAATACGGACTTGTCCTGCTTTTCGTTAATTTCAAGGAACCTATTCATCAATGCGGATTTGCCCGAGTTTGTGTATCCGACAATTGCAATCAAAGGAATTTCCGCCTTCTCGCGCTTGGATCTTTGCGTTCTTCTCGTTCCCTGTATTTGAATAAGTTCCGCCCTTATATCATCAATTCGCCGTTCAATATGACGCCTATCCGTTTCGAGCTTCTTTTCTCCCGGCCCACGTGTCCCTATGCCTCCTCCAAGCCTTGAAAGCGCTTTTCCAAATCCCAGAAGTCTCGGCATTCTATACTTCAGCTGTGCAAGTTCAACCTGAAGCTTACCTTCCCTTGAAGTCGCACGAGAAGCAAATATGTCCAAGATCAATATCGTTCTGTCTATTACACGTACTCCCAAGGAATCTTCAAGGTTTCTTATCTGCATCCCCGAGAGCTCATCATTGAATATGGCTGTGTCTGCCTCCATATTCTCGCACATTTCCGCCAATTCCTCGACCTTTCCCTTTCCTATAAATGTAGCGGAATTAGGTCTTTCAAGATTTTGAACCATCCTGCCTAAGACCTCCGCATTTACAGCCTCAGCCAGACCCTCAAGTTCATCCATGGAATCGGTTATGTTGCTACCGCGTTGCAAGCCCACAAGAATTGTCCTGTAGCTCTCCTCACTTATTATTTCATTGTTATCGCCAAATTTTATCATACGCCACCACTTTCAAAATCTTTCGTTAATTATATCATATTTGTGCTTAATCAACAATACCGCTATCCATTCCGTCCAATATCTCCTGCGATGGTACATTTACATAGCTCTCCGGTACTCTGCCCAGAATTACTGTTTCAGCGACAAGTATCGTATTGCTTACAGCTACTTTGTTTGAAGAAAAAGGAGATAGTACAATAGCCTCAGTGTTAAAAATAGCATATACCTTATATTTTGTCTGATTAATTCCTTGTGATTCAAATTCCGTTCTAAAATCTATAGAGGAAACGGAAAGATGTTGTACCTTAAGGTTAATAGACGGTCCCGTTTGAGAAAGAATTTTATTGCCCAAAATAGAGCCTATCTTAATGCTCATTTTAATGGGCTCTATGGTGCTGTATTCTTGTCGAAGGTCTCGCGAGAGATGCCCCAGCACTGAATTTATCGCGGAAGTATTAGCTTGAACCATCTCTATTTCCCCAGCCGTGTTCGTTCTTATAACAAGAAGATCCTCTGTGCTGGCATAGGTGGAGAATTTGCTCCTTACAACACTGTTTGTAGTCTGCAGAATAATACTTTTAGTCTTTATTGAGCTGATTTCATCTATATTCGCAGAAATAGTAAAATTCCATAAAAACAAAGCATAAAGCAACATTGCACATATAAGCACAGGTATTGCCTTATACATGTTTCTCTTTTTCTTTCCAAACCGCCTTTTGCTCATAAAAACACCTCTATTCATCATATGATTGATAGAGGTGCCATGTTACAAGATATTAAAAATCGGACTTTTCAAGATGATCCTTTAGATTTTTGTTAATTATCTTTATGTGAGTTCCCTTCATGCCGAGAGATCTTGACTCTATTATTCCGGCGGACTCAAGCTTTCTAAGCGCATTTACGATTACTGACCTTGTAATGCCGGATTTGTCTGCTATCTTGCTTGCTACAAGAAGACCTTCGTAGCCCTTCAATTCCGAAAAAATTTGATTCACAGCTTCCACCTCAGAGTATGAAAGTGTTGCCATTGCCATCTTTACGGCACTTATTTCCCTTAACTCGTCTTCGTATTCGTGCACTTTTGCGTTTTGTATTTCAAGCCCGGCTACAGCTGCTCCGTATTCCGCAAGAACTATATCTTCGTGTGTATATTCCGGGGAATATCGAGCTAGGAAAAGAGTTCCCCTTCTTTCTCCTCCACCGATAATCGGAATAAATGTATGGTATTTACCCTTCTGAATATACTCGGAGTCATACATCTTAATTACATCTTCGCTCGACAGATTTACCGCTGTATTGTCGAGTTCCATTAACACTTTATTAAATTCGTGTTCCACTTCTTGCTCCCCTGTTACAGGGTTTTCAACAACAGATGTGTCCTCTTTTATCGTATAGTAAACGCCGAGGATCTTTCCTTTTCTTGTTGTTATATATACATTGGAATCCAACAAATCGCTCAAGACAGCACATAAATCATTAAATGAAGTTTTGCCTGTCCCGCTTTCTTGGAAAAGCCAATTTAGTCTTCTAACTTTCGAAAGTAATTCTTTACTACTCATTTTATAATATCTCCTTTATCAGCTCACCTTTATACAAATTATTACAAAATTTTACAACGCATTATTGCAATTATACTATTTAACGCATCGCAAATCAATGATTATTTTTTTAATATTCAAAAAATTGGCACTAGGTAAGCTTTGTTAGGGTATTCAGATTGTTTTTACAGAATAAATTTATCTAAATCCTCTTCGTGTATTTTTTCTATGAATTTTTCCTTTACATATTCGCTTGTTATGGTAATCTCCTTGTCATCCCGATCAGGGATATTAAAGGAAATATCCTCAAGTAGCTTCTCCATTATTGTGTGAAGCCTTCTTGCCCCTATGTTTTCTGTTTGTTCATTCATCAAGAATGCCATGTTTGCTATCTCTTCCACGGCATCATCCGTAAATTCTATATTTACGCCCTCTGTTTCAATCAAAGCCTTATGCTGTTTTAAAAGGGCATTTTCCGGTACAGTCAGTATCCTCACAAACGATTCCTTTGTCAAGTTTTCGAGCTCTACTCTTATAGGAAATCTTCCCTGAAGCTCAGGAATAAGGTCTGTAGGCTTTGCTGTATGAAAGGCTCCGGCACCTATGAAAAGTATGTGATCGGTCTTTACCGGTCCATACTTTGTATTCACCACGCTACCCTCAACTATAGGCAGAATGTCTCTCTGTACACCTTCTCTTGACACATCTGCGCCCGATCTATACCCGCTCCCGGATGCAATCTTGTCTATTTCATCTATGAATATTATGCCGTTTTGCTCTGCATTCATGAGGGCCTCATCGGTTACCTGATCCATATCAAGCAGATCTTGGGCTTCTTGCTCACGAAGAATTCGCCTGGCATCCTTTACCCTTACGTTTTTCTTTTTTTTCTTTGGAGGCATCATATCGCCAAAAATATTTCCTATGGCAATTCCCATACCTTCATTGCTCATATCCAGACTGTTTCCCTTTGTCTGAGCTACGACTTCAATTTCTATATATTGGTCTTCAAGCAATCCGTCTCTCAGTTGTTGGCGAACCTGCTCCCTTGCATATTCCACATCGGCTTCTTCTCTTCCTTCGGACTGCATTTTTTCAAATTCTTGCTTCTGGCTGTTGCCCGAAATTCCGCCCATAATAAAATCAAAAGGGCCTCTTACGTTTGAGCCCCCGGACATCTTCTTTTTCCCCGGGATTATGGCTTGGAGAATTTTTTCCTCTACTATTTCATCTGCAATAGAGTACTTTTGTGCCAGCATCTTTTCTTTCGTTATGCGCATTGCAGCCTCTACAAGGTCCCTTATCATAGAGTCTACATCTCTCCCCACATAACCTACTTCAGTAAACTTTGTTGCCTCCACCTTTACAAACGGAGCATCCATAAGCTTTGCGAGTCTTCTTGCTATTTCTGTTTTTCCTACGCCGGTAGGTCCCATCATAAGAATGTTCTTAGGCGTTACCTCTTCCTTCATTTCCTCAGGAAGCAGACTTCTCCTGTATCGATTTCTAAGCGCAATCGCAACGGATTTTTTTGCGTTATCCTGTCCGATGATATATTTGTCAAGCTGTTCCACAATTTCGCGCGGTGTCATGCTGTAAAACGTATTTTGCATCTTAGTCCTCCTTAAGCTTCTCTACGGAAATATGCTCGTTTGTAAAAACACATATTTTCGATGTTATTTTTAAAGATTCTCTGACTATTTCTTCCGCAGTCATATCTGTATGGTTAAACAATGCTGCCGTCGCTGCGTATGCATAGTTTCCGCCCGAGCCTATCGCAATAAAATCTTGATCGGGTTCGATAACTTCGCCGTTACCCGATATCACCAGCATCAATTCCTTGTCTGCCGCAATCATAAGTGCTTCAAGGTTGCGCATCGCCTTATCTGAACGCCAAAGCTGAGCAAGTGCTACGGCTGCTCTTTTTAGATTGCCCGAGTGTTCCTCGAGTTTTTTTTCAAATTTCTCAGTAAGTGAAAAAGCGTCTGCCACCGAGCCGGCAAAGCCAGTCAAAACAGTATTCTTATAAATTTTTCTTACTTTCTTGGCTCCGTGTTTCATTACGGTAGTCTGTCCCATCGTAACTTGACCGTCTCCTCCTATGCACACATCTGCCGAATTCCTTCTGACAGCCACTATTGTAGTTGCATGAAATTGTCCCATATTAATCCTCTCTTTTTACTATTCCTTGTAGTTACACCCTTGTTTTGAGCACGAATATTTGCTCGCCTTGAGATTTTTCTCAACAAGTACCGATCCACATTCCGGGCACTTCTTATCCACAGGTTTATTCCAAAATACCGAATTACATTCCGGATATCCGCTACACCCATAAAATATTTTTCCCTTTTTACTCTTTTTTTGTATTATATCCTTGCCACATGAAGGGCATGCGACATTTACCGACTTGATTATAGGTTTTGTGTTCTTGCATTCCGGATATCCCGTGCATGCCAGGAATTCTCCGAACCGTCCGGCTTTTTTAGCCATAGGCTTGCCGCACAACTCACATATATCTCCCGTTAATTCATCCTCTATTTTTATCTTCTCTATATTATTATCAGCATATTCAAGCTCGTCTTTGAATACACCATAGAAATCCCTTATTATTTTTTTCCAATCGGCGTTATCTACCTCAACGCTATCAAGCTTATCTTCCATCTCAGCCGTAAATCCGGCATCCACAATATCTTTAAAGTATACTTCCATCATATTGTTTACGATAAAGCCGAGATCCGTCGGAACAAAAGCTCTTTTCTCTCTTGAAATATAGCCTCTGTCCAATAAAGTTGCAATTATTGGAGAATATGTGGAAGGTCGACCTATATTCTTTTCTTCTAAGTCCTTAATAAGACCGGCTTCGGTAAATCTTGCAGGAGGTTGCGTGAAGTTCTGCTCGCTGTTAAGCTCTTTACAATTTAAGCTTTCACCCTCTTTGAGTTCGGGAAGCATCTTAGCATCCTCATCATCATCTGATTGTTTATACACTTTTCTGTAACCGTCAAACAAAAGCTTAGAGCCTGTTGCTTTGAATTTATAATCTCCGTTATGAATTTCCGCCGATACTGAGAAAAATACAGAAGGGGCCATCTGGCTTGCAATAAATCGCGACCATATCAGCTTATATAGGTTGTATTGATCCCTTGTAAGCGAATCCTTGATGCTTTCGGGCGTCATAGAAGTATCCGAAGGCCTTATTGCCTCATGCGCATCCTGGACATCTTTTTTCTTGTTTTTATAAAAATTATTTGACCAATATTCTTCCCCGTAATTTGTTTTTATAAAATCCTCGGCTTCTTTACGGGCTTGCTCTGAAATTCGTACAGAATCTGTTCTTATATATGAAACAAGACCGATAGTTCCGTGACCTTTTATTGCAATTCCTTCATATAGCTGCTGTGCTACAGACATCGTACGCTTTGTATAAAATCCAAGTTTCGTAGAAGCCTCCTGCTGAAGAGAGGATGTCGTAAAAGGTGCATAAGGTTTTTTGCTTCTTTGCTTTTCTTCTATCTTGCCTACTTTGTATTCATTATCAAGCTCGGATATGACTTTATCAGCCTGTTCCTTATTATCTATCACAATTTTTTTATTATTATATTCTGCCAATTTCGCGATAAAAGCTTTTTTGCTTGCAACTTTTTTTAGAAGCTCAGCGCTAATATTCCAATACTCCTTCGGAATAAATTGCTTTATTTGATTTTCTCTGTCACAAATAATTTTAAGAGCCGCGGACTGCACTCTTCCGGCAGACAGACCGCGCCTCACTTTTCTCCACAGTAAAGGGCTTATTTGATATCCCACAAGCCTGTCAAGGATTCGGCGTGCCTGCTGAGCATCAACAAGTCCTAAATCTATGGGTTTTGGGTTTTTTATAGATTCTCGGACAGCTTTTTTAGTAATTTCATTGAAAGCTATCCTACACTTTTCATTGGCATCTATGCCCAGAATATGTGCAAGATGCCATGAAATAGCTTCTCCCTCACGATCCGGGTCAGTTGCCAGATATATTTTTTTGGCGCCCTTGGTTGCACTTCTAAGCGCCTTTATTATATCCCCTTTTCCTCTTATGGTGATATATTGCGGTTCAAAATCATTATCTATATCAATCCCCAGTTTGCTCTTGGGAAGGTCTCTAACATGTCCTACCGAAGCTATTACTTTATAATTCGAACCTAAAAACTTACCGATTGTTTTAGCCTTTGATGGCGATTCCACAATCACAACATTTTTTTGGGTATTACTCATATATTCCTCCAAATAAAAACTTTCACTTAGAGAAGATTATATTGCCATTAAAATTATTTTGCAATAAAAACTTTACCCATACTGTTCTTTACCATGCCTTTCAGCTCCAAAACAGTGACGATTCCGCGTACATTTCCTACGGGTTTCGATAGCAGCCTAGAAAGCTCGTCAACATTCATTTCGCCGCCTTTTGAGAGGGCGTCTATGACCTCTTTTTCTTCAAATCCGAGATTATTAAAAAAAACTTTATCCGGAATGTAATCTTTTCCACAAATATCTTCAATTAAGTCGTCCACGTTTGAAATTGGCATTGCCCCGTCACATATCAATCGATTTGTTCCTAAGCTCATCGGAGCAGTTATATTACCGGGGACGGCATACACACTTCGACCTTGCTCGCCGGCCAACTCGGCTGTTATTAGAGACCCACTGTTTGCTCCGGCCTCAACGACTATTGTTCCCATACAAAGGCCACTTATTATTCTGTTTCTCCTTGGAAAAGTATACCTTGTAGGCGGATGCCCCGGCGCATATTCCGAAATAACAAGCCCTTCTGTTTTTATTTGTTGGAGCAGCCTTCTGTTTGATGCAGGGAAGCATATATCTATGCCACACCCTAATACGGCAATAGTATTTCCTCCCGCCTCAATGGCTCCTTTATGTGCGAATGTATCAATTCCGGCAGCCATTCCGCTAACAGTTGTAATTCTATTTTCTGCAAGCCTCTGCCCTATTTTATGCGAAACCCATTTCCCGTATTCAGTCGGCTTTCGACCTCCTACTACCGCGAAAGATGCGGAGCCCAAAAGCGCCTTATTGCCTATGCAATAGAGCTCCTTGGGCGGATCTTTTATTGTCTTTAATAACGCAGGATATTCCTTATCCTGGTATTTTACAATATATATATGATGTATATGTGAGGTTGTATTATTTATCATTTTTGTATTATTTATCATTTTTTTATCATTTATCATTTAAAAAATCATCTACTGCTCTGAAGCTCATAGCTTCGGCAATATGCATTTCTCGTATTATATCGCTTTCTTCCATGTCGGCTATAGTTCTTGCAATTTTTATTACCTTCTCGTGTATTCTGACAGACATGAAATTTTGGTTATATGCTTCGGCAAGCAATTTACCGGCGCCTGCCGTCATACGGCAATACTTTCCTGTCATTCTTCCCTCCAGCTCGGAATTCAGGTTGATGTCTTCATTTTTATATCTATGTCTTTGTATTTCGCGAGCAGCCAGTATCCTTTGAGCCATTTGCGCGGAGCTTGTTTTGGGCGACTTTCTTAATTTTTCTCCGTGAACCCTGTCTATCTTTATCTGTAGATCTATCCTGTCGAGAAACGGTCCGGATATCCTATTTTTGTACATAGCAACTTCCCCCGGCGTACATCTGCACGCAACATGCTCATCTCCGCAATATCCGCATTTGCAAGGATTTCCTGCAGCGACAAGTATAAATCTACAAGGGAACTCAACACCTATTCCGCTACGTTCTACCGTAATTTGACCGGTTTCAAGGGGCTGGCGCATCAAGTCTATAACATTCCTTTTAAATTCGGGAAGCTCATCTAGAAATAAAACGCCTCTGTGAGCGAGTGATATTTCCCCCGGTTTTGGATGCCTCCCTCCTCCCAAAAGTGCCGCGGGCGTTATGGAATGATGAGGCGCTCTGAAGGGTCTTTTCGTCACCAAGCCTTTTTCTTTTGAAAGGTATCCGGCTACGCTGTATATCTTAGTAACCTCCAGCACCTCTTCATATGTTAATGCGGGCAATACGCTTGGTATCCTCTTTGCAATCATGCTTTTCCCTGCGCCGGGGACACCCATCATGTATAAGCCATGTCCGGCTGCTCCGCTAAGCATAACGCTCCTCAGCGCGGTCTCCTGACCGCGAACCTCCGAAAAATCGGGTTCTGACTCGGCGATTTTCTTGATGCTCGGCTCATCATTGTAAATCGTATATTTCTTTTCGCCATTCATACATGCTACGAGCTCCGCAATATTTTTGATAGGGCATATGACCACATCCTTTACAAGAGCCGCTTCAGCTGCATTTTCACAGGGCACAACTACTCTAAGGATGCCCGCCTCCTTCAAGCCTATTACGAGGGGCAGAACTCCATTCACAGGCACAAGTGTTCCGGCAAGCGAAAGCTCCCCTATAAATCCCGTCCCGACGGCGTCATCTGCACTGACGATTCCACACGATATTAATATTCCAACGGCCATTGGCAGATCGAAATGGCTACCTTCCTTACGCTCTGAAGCAGGTGAAAGATTTATCACTACACGACGCATAGGAAATTCAAATCCCGAGTGAATTAATGCTGAACGTATTCTCTCTTTTGCTTCCTTTATTATAGTAGAAGGTAAACCTACTGTATTCATTGCGGGCAGCCCTCTGCAAATATCAGTCTCCACCGTTACAAGCTCCGCATCTATACCTGTAATCGAAGCTGTAAAAACTCCGGACAGCATTTAAAAACCCTCCTGCCAAACTGCATTTTTCAAGTGATTAATATTTTCCCCCTCGTCTGAGTAAATTATTTCTATTACATCAATCTGCACATTGCAGTGCATATATTTCTTATGTAGGTATATATATTGCTGAGCAGATTTTATAATATGTCTCTTTTTACGAAAATTTACAGCTTCGGACGGCATGCCGTAAGAAAGGTTTTTTCTGGCCTTGACTTCAACAAAATGCACGCAACCATCCATAAATGCAATGATATCTATCTCCCCGTGCCTGCATTTAAAATTCCTGCTCAATATATTATAGCCTTGCTCTTGCAAATATCTGCATGCCGCATCTTCTCCGGCTTTACCTGTGGCACTGTTGCTTTTCATTTTTGTTTTAAATTCCTCATCTTTATTCCAGTATTTTACATTATTATCTCACCTAATTATTTGCTTGTCAACCATATTTTTACATCTCGTGCTATAAAAAGAGCCGTTCTCCTTTCGCTTCATCAGCGCACGGTTAAATCCGCATCCACAGAACAGCCTTTGTATACTCTATTTTAAAGAACAAAACGCTCTATAGCTTTCGCTACACCATCCTCAATGTTACTGGCCGTTACAAACTTTGCCACTTCTTTAAGCTCCGGCTTTGCATTTTCAACTGCAACCGGGAAGCCGGCAAATTCAAACATTTTCATATCATTATGGCCGTCTCCGAACACCATCACATTCTCCCTTTTCATTCCCAATCTGCCGGAAAGGAATCTTACTGCATCACCCTTGCTGGTCGTCTTTCCTCCGATCTCTATGTTGTGATCAAACGATGTTGTTACAGTAACGTCATTAACCGCTTCCATGACACCTCTCATCCTTGCTCTGTCCTCCTGATTTTCGAACAAAAGATTGATATTTTCAATCCTTGATTTGTTTTCAATCATGAATTCAATTATATTTTCTTTGGCAATTCTCGTTTCCCTGATGTATTCTATGTGGGTTTTTCTGAAGTTCTTTTGTTCTAGGCTTTCAAGCAGGCTTCTTTCGATATATGCTCTTCCTCCTGTAAATAATTCAAGCATTGACCTTTCCCTTTTGAATATTTGGGTCATATTTTCCATTGCATATGCATCGATGAAATTGCTGTATATTATTTTACCGTCTTTCAATCTGGTCACCGCGGCCCCATTGCCGGTGATTATGTACTCCATTCCCCTTATATTCAACACCTTGTCCGGTATTGACGAATATGTCCTGCCTGTAGCGATTACTATTTGAATGCCCTTCTTCATTGCGGATGACAAAGCATCGGCCGTTCTGTCAGTAATTTCTTTGTTAGTCGTAAGCGTTGTGCCATCTAAATCAAGGGCGATCATCTTTATATCGGGCTTGATTGCTGCCTTGAATTCTTCGTTATTTCTGCGCACAAACTTCATATTGCAGGAATCACCGTGGCCTGGATATACTGTTATATCGTTTGGCCATTTATCTATTATTTGCACACATGTATTTGTAAGGCGCTCTTCATCTCCGCCTTCAAGATCTGTTCTTCCTAAATCTACATTAAACAGAGTGTCTCCTGTAAACGCCAGCTTGCTTCTTTCTGAATACAAGCATATTCCCCCGTGCGTATGCCCCGGAGTATGGATTACCCGAATTTCTTCTCCGTCAAGGTCAAACACGTGTCCATCCTCAAGGGAGACATCGGCAATATCACAAACCCTGTCCATATCCTCCCTGTGTATGTATACCTTACATCCGAACCTATCCTTTAGTTTTTTTGCCGCGCCCGTATGGTCTGCATGGCAATGGGTTAAAATAATGCCGAGTGTAAATAACCCCTCCTCTATTATAATGCCAGCAATTGCCTCCGCATTATATCCCGGATCTATTACGAAGCAATTCGCTCCTCCCTTTTGGTATATAACATACGTGTTGCTTTCAAGATTTCCCCCAACAATACGTTTAATTTTCATAAATGTAAGCACTCCTTCTCGATTAAATAACATATCCGTGCGAATTTTTAAAAAATAACACTGCTTTATATTTTAAATCATTTATGTACTTATAGCAAATAAATATTGCAACGGCAAGTTGTATTGACTTAAGAACAAAATAGAGTATAATATGTTTATTATACCACCTGAAAGGATTACAAACATGAAGGTAGCTGTTGTCGGCGCTGGCAAACTGGGCACGAAGGTAATCGAAGCATTAATTGAAGGCGGACATTCGGTGCTTGTTATAGACAAAAATGAAGCTCTGCTGGATAAGCTTTCATCTCAGTTTGACGTCATGACCGTAAATGCAAACGGTAAGGAGATAAAGGTACTCTACAGACTGGATATAGACACATATGATTTCCTTCTCGCTTGTACTGACCGAGATGAAAAAAATATTGTTATTTCTTCATTTGCAAAAAAACTCGGTTGTTCAAAGGTTATAGCTAGAGTTCGTGATCCTGAGCACATGAATCAGATTGACTTTATAAAGGATACAATGAACATAGATTATATAGTCAACCCTGACCTTTCCATCACTATCGAGATATATAAATACCTTGTTGAAAAATCTACATTAAATACCGGGATATTTACAAGCGGAAAGGTGTCGTTGCTCGAATTCCAAGTGTCACGACTACCCACACTTATAGATACGCCTCTCACGGAGTTCCGTAAAATATTGCCTGATATGCTTGCGGTTGCGATTTCTCGAAACGGTAAAATAATCGTGCCTCATGGTGAAACTATAATACATCGCGGTGATAGTATTTATGTTATAGGAGAAAAATTCCCAATCCTCGAGCTCAGCAAAAAGGTTCATAGGAAAGATAAGCTTGTACACCTTCAAAAGGTGATGATAATAGGCGGCGGTAAGACGGGCTTTTACTTAGCCGATAAGCTTTCGGAATTTGGTACAGCGGTAAAGGTTGTTGAAAAAGACGAGGAAAGATGCCATTATCTGTCCTCACATCTTAACGATGTTATGGTTCTACATGGAGATGCTACGGATTTGAGTCTCCTTTTGGAAGAAAACCTTGAGGAAATGGACGCATTTATAACCGCTACGGGCTTTGATGAGGAAAACCTTCTTCTGGCTTTAATTGCAAAGCAGCACGGTGTCGAGGATGTTATAGCAAAAATCAGCCGCATGAGTTATTCCGATCTTATCGAGCTGATCGATGTGGATATGGCTCTAAATCCTCTCGACATAGTTGCAAGCAATATTCTTCGGTTCATACAGGGCTCCAAAAGAATTATTTCTTCACATCTAATACAAGGGCAAGCTGAAATAATGGAAATTATTGCTTCAAATAATATGGCGCTTATGAATAAGCCTCTTAAAAATCTAAAGCTGCCCCACGGAATTATAATAGCGGCCATACACAGAGGCATAACCGCTATCATCCCTGACGGGAATACTGTAATAAGGGAAGACGACAGGGTTATAATCCTTTCTCTTCTCACAGAAATACCGGCTCTGGAAAAGCTTCTGAGAACTAAAAAAACTTTGTTCCCGACAAGTTGATTTCCGAAAGAAAGGACTTATTCTTACGAAATGAATATTGCGCTCAATCTGAGACTTACAAGTAAAATATTGGGGACAGTAGTCTGCATCGTTTCGATAGCTATGCTGCCTGCTATGGTAGCCTCCCTTTATTTTAAAGAATATCAAACTGCCTTTGCCTTTGCGATTTCGTCTTTGCTTTTTTTAGCCGGCGGCGCCTTTGCAAGGGCATTTTCTCGTTCAAACACCTTTAATATTAGAGCAAGAGATGGATTTCTTATAGTATCCTTGAGCTGGATAATTGCTTCACTTATCGGTTCCACGCCCTATATTTTCAGCGGTTATTCCGATTCATTTTTTTCTGCTTTTTTTGAATCTGCCGCAGGCTTCACTACTACAGGTGCTACCGTATTCGATATAACCTCTATGCCTAGTGGTCTTATGTTTTGGAAAGCAATCTGCAACTGGCTGGGAGGCATGGGAATTCTCGTATTTCTGGTTACACTTCTGCCTGCACTTGGAATAAGCGGTCAAAAGATATTTAAGGCCGAATCGCCCGGCATAAAGGTGGACAAAATCTCAAGCAGAATTTCAGATTCCGCAAAAATGCTTTACCTCATTTATATATCCTTTACTTTACTCGAATTTCTTTTGCTCATTCTTGGAAGCGATATGCCAATTTTTGACGCAATAATAAATACATTAGGCAGCATAAGCACAGGAGGTGTTTTCAGCCATCCTCAAGGGCTTGCATATTATGACAGCGTTTATATTGAACTTGTGCTATCAATATTTACACTGCTTTCTTCTGTGAACTTTACTCTTTATCCACTTTTAATTCAGGGTGGTTTCAGTAGATTCTTTAAAAATGTAGAGCTTCGTGTTTTTTTGGGAATAGTAATTTTTGCTTCCATACTTATATGTTTAAATCTTTACTTGACTGATACTTACGACACAATTGGGCAATCGTTGAGGTACGGCTGCTTCCAAGTAGCCTCGTTTTCAACAACCTCAGGATATGCCATAACAAATTATTCCGTATGGCCTCTGTTTAGTAAAATAACTATGTTCATACTAATGATTATCGGCGGATGTGCCGCGTCTACATCCGGCTCTATTAAGGTTATCCGAATAATAATAATGTTTAAGATGATACAGCGCAATATTTACAAAAGAATTCACCCCCGCGCCTTTATATCTGTAAAGATTGGCGAGACCCCTCTGCAAGAGGAGCTCATATCTCAAACGGCATCGTTTGTCTTTGCTTTCTTTGCTACCTTGGCGGGGGGCACACTACTGCTTTCATTGCAAGGTCTGGATATGGAAATGACATTTTCAACTGCGCTTTCCATGCTTTCAAATACAGGCATAGCACTCAGTGAAGCCGGTTACACTGGATATTTCGGTATGTATAGCCCGCCCCTGCAAATGGTGCTTTCGGCTCTAATGATATTTGGGAGACTCGAGATATTTACAATACTTTTGCTCTTTATCCCATCATTTTGGAATCCCGACAGAGCAAAGTCTCTATAAAAATCAATTGCATATAAAACACGCCTTACGGATACGCTATACATCGAAAGGAGCGTGTTTTATATGCAAGTAAAAGACTTAATGACTACAGGTATATGCGGAATTAAGCAGGATGCTGCCATCCGCGAAGCAGCTGTACAAATGCAGCGTGCCGATGTCGGCTCAATCCCGGTATGTAGCGACAGCGGCGAGATATTGGGAATTATCACCGATAGGGACATCGTGATACGCTCTGTGGCATCTCAATCGTATAAACATTCTGCAGGAGATATAATGTCGACAAATATTGTTACAGTATCACCGGAAACCAATGTTCACGATGCCGCCCTTCTGCTTTCCACGCATAAAATAAGAAGGCTTCCCGTCGTGTCCGGCGGAAAGCTTGTAGGTGTTATTTCTCTTAGCGATATTGCGAAAAAAAGGGTTTTCGTGGATGAAGCCGGAGACGTCTTGTCCGCACTATCCTCACAATTAAATTAATTCGAAATCTATTTCCCTTTCTATGGCGGAGGCTCTCATCACCTTGATCGAGACAGGTTGTCCCAACGAATATATGTTGTTTGTACGCCTGCCTATAATTCGATATTTGTTCTGTTCATAATCGTAATAATCATCCGAAATACTGTCAAGGCGCACCATTCCTTCAATCGTGTTGGGGAGCTGGACATAAATCCCATAATTTGTGACTCCGGATATCACTCCCTCGTACACTTCCCCGATATGATAAGACATATATTCCGCCTTTTTCATCTTCTCTGCATCTCTTTCCAGCTCCAATGCACGTCTTTCATTGATAGAGGAAAGCTCTGCCGCCTCCTCCGTTATTTTCTTTAGCTCACTTATCCTTTTATTACCGAACTTTCCGGATCTCAAATTCTCTTTTATGATTCGATGTATAATCAAGTCCGGATATCTCCTAATCGGCGAAGTGAAGTGGCAATAATATTTAAGAGCCAATCCAAAATGGCCGCTGCATTCAACCTCATAAGATGCTTTTTTCATCGATCTCAGCATGACAGCGGAAATAACATTCTCGTAAGGCAATCCTTTGATAGACTTCAGTATATCGGCCAATAGCCTTGGATGTATTTTATTACCCTGCTGTGCCAGATTAATAGAAAAGCTTTGTAAGAATGTTCTCAGCTCTTCAAGCTTTTCTTCATCCGGGCTTTCGTGAACTCTATATACGAAAGGAATGTTTATTAAGTTAAAGTGCTTTGCCACTGTCTCATTTGCGGAAAGCATAAACTCCTCTATCATTCTGTTGGCGGTTCGTCTTTCCGATATATCAACACTTGAAGGAATCCCCTCATCATTCAGCGTTATTCGCGCTTCATCAAAATCAAAATCCAGATTACCCCTGGCCTCTCTTTTGAACCAAAGTATATTTGCAAGCTCTGCCATCATCATGATATCTTCATAAATTTTTGAGTATTTTTGTTTTAGGGTTTCATCACCGGTCTCTATTATATCCGATATATCATCATATATCAGCCTCTCATTTGAGCGGATTATGCTTTCATATATTTCATGAGCAACAATTTCCCCAGACGGATTTATTTCAATATCTACAGATAGAGTTAATCTATCCTCACCGGGTTTGAGACTGCATATGTTGTTTGACAGCTGAAAAGGAAGCATAGGTATAACATAGTTCATTATATATACGCTTGTGCCCCTTTTGAGAGATTCCCTATCAAGTGCACTGCCTTCTGTAACATATTCGCTCACATCTGCTATATGCACACCCAAAACATAGTTTCCTTCAGGTGTCTTCTCAATGGATACGGCATCATCAAAGTCTTTTGCGTCGGCTCCATCTATTGTAAACACTGTCTTATCACGACTGTCTCTACGACTTGTCCCTTCTGTCCATACGACACCCTCACCTCCTATCGCCTTTGCCTGTGCAGCTGCGCGAGAAGGAAATGTGCTTCTGAATCCAGCACTTCTAGCAAGCGCCTTTATATCGGCACCCGGCTCTCCTCTTCTTGCAATTATCTCGGTAACCTTTCCTTCTGCCCCAAAATTCGCACCGGGGTAACGAATTATCTTTGCTACAACCGTGTCTCCCGAGCTTGCCCCCGAATTGTTCTTATCAAAGATCAAAATATCTTCTGTCAATTTCTTATCGGAAGGCATTACGTATCCGTGCTTTTTCTTCTTTATAAAAACACCGACAATTTCCTCAGTTGCACGCTCAGAAATGGCGATAATTCTTGCTTCCGGCCTAGTTCCACGCCATTGATATCTAGGAAGAAAAACAGCCTCTACTGTATCTCCTTCCATAGCTCCTCCTATATCCGATGCGTTCACAAATATATCTTCTCCCGCCTCGGCTAGTTCATGGGGCAAGCAAATAAAGCCAAATCCTCTTCTGTTTTTCGACAATCTGCCTGTTACCGTATTTTGTTCGGAAGAATATTGTTTCTTGTTATTCTTTTGTTTTTTCGGTGAAGTGTTTTTACCAAACGACTTCAAATTTTTAAATTTTTTATTTTTCATATCTCCATTGTAACGCATAAAGGGTGGCCGCGCCACCCTTTATCCTTTTCTTTTATTAATCAAATTACTCATTAGTAGAATTGTTATTATTATCTACATCCGGATTGTTTTCAACAGGTCCGCGCTGTGTTGTATCCTTACCATCCATATCGTTGACTTCTTCCTGTGCATCATCTACGGCTTCATCCATATCCTTCTGCACAACGTTATCGTTGTCGTCAACAACATTTTCCGGCGTGGTATCACCACATGCACCGAAAGTAAGCACTGTCATGATTAATAAAAGGCAAAGAATTATTCTTGATTTCATCGCAATCTCCTCTCTTTCTTTCACCCTTTATTATCTACAATTTTCACGATTTAATAGTGGGAATTTTTACAAAAAATTTATTAATCCGCCAACTTTTATAAACAATGCCGAAAATACTATGGATATGATTGTAACGAGCTTAATAACGATGTTTATAGCAGGTCCCGTGATATCCCTAAATGTATCGCCCAAGAGGTCCCCCGCAACAGCAGCTTTATATGTTTCGTCAACGCTTTTACCTCTGTTGGTATAATCCAGCTTGTGCTTAACATTATTCCACGCTTCTCCTGAATTCAGCATCATTGTGGAAAGAATGACACCCGTACAAATCGCTCCTGCAATCATGCCTCCGAGAGCCTCACAGCCTAGCAGAATCCCAACCAATATAGGCGTTGCCATAACCATAACTCCTGGAAGAAGCATCTGATTTATAGCAGCTTTTGTAGATACGTCTACACATTTTGCGTAATCCGGAATTATTTCGCTGCCCGGCATCTCTTTCGTTTTCTTAAACTGTCTTCTGACTTCATATATCATATTTCTGGCAGCCTTACCGACCGCGTTCATTGTAAGCGCCGAAACAACAAAAGGAATTATTCCTCCAATAAGTAGGCCTGCCAATGCAATAGGATTCATGAGGTTTAATGAGAATCCGGCATATTGCTCCCCGCCGGTCATATTTATAACTTGTATATATATTATGAATAGCGCAAATGCAGTCACTGCAGTCGAAGCTATAGCAACACCGCGCTCAATTTTTATCGTCTCGGCTCCTATCAGCTTTAGTTTTCCAACTATTGCCTGTAGCTTGTTCGGAACACCTGTAGTTTCCGCAATTCCCCTTGCATTGTACGCGATAGGACCGCATGCGTTTATTGCAACGGATATAGCCATATTTGCCGTCATACCTACAGCTGCAAGTGCAACTCCGTAGATACCCGCAAAATAATTTGCTATAACTATGGTTGCCGTTATGCATAAAATAGGAAAGACTGTCGACATCATCCCAAGTGCTATCCCAAACACCGTTAGCGTCCCGGAGCCCAGACTCGAGGAGCTCATAAGGTGACTGAAATTTTTATGTCCTTCCGATGTAAATACAGTTATAGACTTCCCGACACCAATTCCGGCAAGTATGCCGACGATTACGGAAAGACCGCAGTAAACATTGCCAAAAAGTATACCACTCAATATTAATGCTGATACTATCACAATAGACTCGCTGACCAAAAAACATCTTGTCAAAGCAATTGCGGGATTTGAAGTTTCACTTCCTCTCACCACAAAAATACCTATAATTGATGATAATATTCCGATAGATGCCATTGCAATTGGGAACAAGCTCCCGCCTACGGCCGAAATTTCAAACGCCGCCCCCAGTTCCGGATCCACCGATGGCATTATTATGGCAATTACTATAGCTGCAATAATAGCGCTCATATATGATTCGAGCATATCAAGCCCTATCCCCGTTACGCCACCTACGCTTTTACCTACTTTATCGGCCAGCATAGCAGGATTTCTCGGATCATCCTCTTGCAAATCTTCTTCTATTCTTCCAACAACTTCTGAGCCGACATCAGCCGCTTTTACGTATATTCCGCCGCCAATGCGAGACATCAGCGAGACAGTCGAGGCTCCAAGAGCAAATGCCACAATATAATATGTACAATTCGTACCGAAGATGAAATATACAATACTTACTCCGGCAAGTCCCAGACCCGCAGCACTCAGTCCCATAACCGCCCCTGATCTGAAGGCTACCTTCGTCGCGGATTTAAGCCCCTGAGTAGTAGCAATGCTCGCAGTTCTTGCATTACCCTTTACTGCTGCACTTACCCCAAGATACCCTGATATCATCGAAATTAGAACACCGGCTAAATACGAGATTGATATTTTAAAACCCAGAGCAATCGTTATAAAAATAAATAATATGATTATGAGCGTGAGTATACCTTTATATTCGCGCAAAAGAAATGCCTTTGAGGCTTCCTTAATCTTTTTGGATATAGCCCTCATATCTTCATTCTCGATTTCGAGGCTTCCAACCCATCTTAAAAGACTGTATGCAACAAAAAGTCCGACAAAAGCGCAAACAATAGCCGCAATTTTCAAAACTGTCATTTTTTTGTACCTCCGCTGTAATAAAACACAAGAGGTATCAGCGATACCTCTTGAATACTATTATAATTTTATAGTTTATTATTACTCAAGCGTAACAATAGCAAGTGATAAAAGAATGAACAATACCGCTGCAACCGAAGAAATCTTTGATAAAATTGCTTCATAGCCCTTGCTCTTCTTTTTACCGAAAAGTTGTTCGGCACCGCCGCCTATAGCTCCCGACAAACCGGCACTGTTACTTGATTGAAGCAAAATGCTTGCAATAAGTACGACGCTGGCAATCGCGAGTAATACCATAAGAGCTGTTTTCATTTTTAATTTTCCTCCCACCGTAAGCGTTTATCTTTAAATTCGAAATTAAATCGAATCATCTGTCTCTACAGAAAAAACTATAATTAACTATGATAGTATACCATAAGCACTTGCGGATTTCAAGGATTACTTTTTTATATTATAAAAAGCATTTTTGCCCGCATATTTACCTGCAAAGCCTAAAGTTTCTTCAATTCTAAGCAGCTGATTGTATTTTGCAATTCTATCGGTCCTTGACAATGAGCCGGTTTTAATCTGTCCAGCATTGAGCGCAACAACAATATCAGCTATGGTTGTGTCCTCGGTCTCTCCACTTCTGTGTGAAACTACGGCTGTATACCCTGCCTTTTTAGCCATTTCAATGGCGTCAAAGGTTTCTGTCAGTGTACCGATTTGGTTTACTTTAATAAGGATTGAATTACCTATACCTTTTTCAATACCCTCGGCAAGTCTTGTTGTGTTAGTTACAAATAAATCGTCTCCAACAAGCTGAACCTTTTCTCCAAGTCTTTCGGTAAGCTTCTTCCATCCGTCCCAATCGTCCTCGGCAAGGCCATCCTCGATAGAAATTACAGGATATTTGCTTGTAAGCATTTCATAGTAATCTACCATTTCCTCTGCCGTGCGACTTACGCCTTCTCCCGTCAAATTGTAAATTTGTTTGTCGGCGTCAAAGAACTCGGATGCTGCTACATCAAGTGCCAGCACAACATCTTCTCCTACTAAGTACCCGGCCTTTTCAATCGCCTCTATTATTACTTGGATAGCTTCTTCGTTTGTAGCGAGATTTGGTGCAAAGCCTCCCTCATCGCCTACAGCAGTATTAAGATTTTTGCTCTTCAGAACGCTCTTTAGGCTATGGAATACTTCTGCTCCCATTCTAAGCGCTTCTCTGAATGTTTTCGCCCCTATAGGCATAATCATAAATTCTTGAATATCGACTGTATTGTCGGCATGTGAGCCACCGTTGAGGATATTCATCATAGGTGTTGGAAGAAGCTTTCCGTTTACGCCTCCGAGGTACTGGAACAGAGGAAGTCCCAATGAATTTGCTGCAGCTATTGCATTGGCCATGGAAACGCCCAAAATTGCATTGGCTCCAAGCTTGCCCTTATTAGGTGTTCCGTCAAGCTCTATGAGTAATTGATCAAGTCCGATCTGGTCAAATGCGTCATATCCTAGGATTTCATCCGCAATAATTTCGTTTACATTTTCAACGGCTTTTAAAGTGCCTTTGCCGAGATATCTCGATGCATCTCCGTCGCGAAGCTCAACAGCTTCATGGATTCCTGTGGATGCTCCTGAAGGTACGATAGCCCTACCCTCACTTCCGTCCTCCAACAGAACTTCAACCTCAACCGTTGGATTTCCTCTCGAATCAAGGACCTCTCTTGCCCATACATCAATTATACAACACATTTTGTCTCTCCTTTTATATATCAGTGATTTAAAAATTTACTATTTCAAGGAAGTCTGAAGGATTAAGACTTGCTCCTCCTACAAGGGCACCATCGATTTCCTCCATACTCATTATCTCTGTCGCATTTCCCGGTTTAACGCTTCCGCCGTATTGAATAACTACGTCACACGCTACTCCGTCATCGTAAAGTTCCTCTATCACGTCTCTTATGAATCCGCACATTTCGTTTGCCTGCTCTGGTGTAGCGGTTCTTCCCGTGCCTATTGCCCAAACAGGCTCATAAGCAACGGTAAGCTCTTTCATGTATTCTCCGGATATTCCCGCAAGGCCCTCTGACAGCTGTCTTTTGACGATCTCTTTTTCTTGGCCGGCTTCGCGCTCTTCCAAAGTTTCCCCTATGCACATTATCGGTAAAATGCCGGTTTCAAATGCCTTGTGGAGCTTCTTGTTGACGCTCTGGTCTGTTTCGGCAAAATATTGCCTTCTCTCTGAATGTCCTATTATACAGTATTCGACGCCCAGATCTTTTAGCATTGCGGCAGATATCTCTCCTGTAAACGCCCCTTCACTCTCAAAGTGCATATTTTGAGCAGCTACAGCAACTCCAGTTCCCTCAAAAGCATCCTTGAGAATTGCAAGATGAGTATAAGGCGCACATATTGCCACCTTTATGTCATTCTTAACATAGATTTCTTTAAATTTCTCAGCAAACTGACGCGCTTGTTTCGTTGTTTTGTACATTTTCCAATTGCCCGCAATAAAAGGTTTTCTCATTTTAGTCTCCTTTATATATCCATGAGGCATGCTATCCCCGGAAGTTGTTTCCCTTCAAGATATTCCAAAGAAGCTCCCCCACCCGTCGAAATGTGAGTCATCTTCTCAGCAAGCCCAAACTGAGCAACTGCTGCTGCGGAGTCACCCCCGCCTATTACTGTAACTGCTTTTGCCTCTGCCAAAGCCTTTGCTACTGCCAAGGTGCCTTGCTTGTAATTTTCCATTTCAAACACGCCCACAGGTCCGTTCCATACAACGGTTTCGGCTTTAGCAATTTCATCAGCATATAAAGCGCTCGTTGCAGGGCCTATGTCAAGTGCCATGAGCTCTTTTGGAATTTTATCCGCATCATATACTCCTACGGCAGCTTCGTTTGAAAATTCGGATGCACATACAACATCTACCGGCAAAAGCATTTTAACTCCCAAGGAATCGGCTTCCTTCATCAGCGAGGCAGCAAGCTCAATACTTTTATCGTCCAAAATGGAAGCTCCTATCTCATAGCCCTTAGCTTTTAAGAAGGTGTAAGCCATTCCTCCGCCGATTATTAAGATATCAACCTTTGTAAGAAGGCTTTTGACCACCGGGATTTTATCCGCAACCTTACTGCCACCCATAATTGCAACAAAAGGTCTTGCCGGATCCGCAACTGTATTTCCAAGAAACTTTATTTCCTTCTCGATTAAGAATCCGGATACCGCCGGTAAGTAATCGGCTATTCCTGCCGTTGAGCTGTGAGCTCTGTGGGCAGTTCCAAATGCATCGTTTACAAATATTTCTCCAAGTTCTGCAAGCTGCTTTGAAAACTCAGGATCATTATCCGTTTCTTCTTTTCTAAATCTAATGTTTTCGAGGAGTATAACCTCCCCTTCTTTCATCCCGGCTACGGAAGCTTTTACATTGTCATCTATAACTTCGGGAGATTGTGCGAATGTTATATTTCCTTCAAGCAATTCAGAAAGTCTATCCGCTACCGGCTGCAATGAAAACTCTTTCTTGGCTTCTCCCTTAGGGCGCCCTAAATGAGACAGAAGAATAATCTTTGCACCGGCATCTATTAAATATTTTATAGTAGGCAGTGCCGATAATATCCTGATGTCATCGGTAATCATTCCGTCTTCCAGGGGAACATTAAAATCGCACCTTACAATAACATGCTTGCCTTTAACATCTATGTCCTTTACGGTCTTCTTCATGATTCCTTCTCCAAAAATTTAATTTTTTATAAACCACCTTTGATTATGTGGCCTATGAGATCTACTACTCTGCATGCATAACCCCATTCGTTGTCATACCACGCCAGAAGCTTCACCATATTGCCCTTCAAAACCATCGTGGCTCTGCTATCTAATATCGCCGAAAACTCCTCACCCTTGAAATCTATGGATACCAAGGATTCTTCGCAATATCCCATAATACCCTTCATGTAGGTTTCGGATGCTCTTTTTATCGTTTGATTGATTGTTTCTTTTGTGACAACCTTATCAAGCTCGATAACAACGTCAACTACCGATACAGAGGGAGTGGGAACCCTCATAGAAATGCCATTGAGCTTTCCTTTGAGCTGCGGCAACACAAGCTCCACTGCCTTCGCCGCTCCCGTCGTTGTGGGAATCATCGATAAGCACGCGGCTCTGGATCTTCTTAAATCACGATGAGGCAAGTCAAGTATTCTTTGGTCATTCGTATATGAATGGATTGTAGTCATGAGCCCTTGCACTATACCGTATTCATTATCGACAATCTTGGCAAGAGGTGCAAGACAGTTGGTCGTGCAGGATGCATTTGAAATAATATGATGCTTATCAGCCTCGTATTTCTCATCGTTTACACCCATAACAACAGTAATATCTTCATCCTCTGCAGGTGCCGATATTACTACCTTTTTTACTGTCTCACCAAAGTGTTTGGAAACGTCCTTTCTTTTCTTAAAGGCCCCCGTAGATTCAAGAACAATCTGTACCCCGTATTTTCCCCATGGGATTTCGGCGGGATCTTTCTCCGCAAAAACTTTTATCTCTTTGCCGTTTACAATTATTGCGTCGTCGGTATGAGTAACGGTTCCGTTAAATTTACCGAAGCAGCTATCATACTTTAGAAGATGAGCCAATGTCCTCGCATCGGTAAGATCGTTTATTGCAACAATTTCAAAATCTACATTCTTATCAAGCGCAATTTTAAGCATATTTCTGCCTATTCTTCCAAACCCATTAATTCCGACTTTCGTCCGCATATATTCTCCCCCTTGTTTTCGGTGTTTTAGTTGTTAATTTTTTTATTTGTTGAGGTTGTTATCAACATTGTACATATGCTTTATCATGGAAAGTGTAGCGTAAGAATATCCGTATTCATTATCATAATAAGCTATTACCTTAAAGCATTTGTCATTGAGCATTATTCCCTGCTTTGAATCAAAAATCGACGTATGATGATCGCCTATAAAATCACTAGATACGACCTCATCATCGATATATTCAATTATACCCTTTAAATGTGTTTCCGATGCTTCTTTTATCTTCTCACATATTTTTTCATACGTAGTTGGATTGTTTAGCTGTACATTCAAATCGACTACGGAAACGTTTGCAACCGGTACTCTAAATGAAATGCCCGTCAGCTTACCCTTAAGTGAAGGAATTACAATTCCAACGGCTTTCGCTGCGCCTGTTGTTGACGGTATGATGTTTCCAAAAGACGATCTTCCTGTTCTCCAGTCCTTCATTGAACGCGAATCGACAACCTTTTGCTTTGACGTAGCGGCATGGATTGTTGACATAAGACCGCTCTCAATGCCCCAATTGTCTTCCAGCACCTTTGCGATCGGAGCAAGACAGTTGGTAGTGCAGGATGCATTTGAAACTACCTGATACTCAGACTTGTATTCCTCGTGATTAACACCCATTACAAATGTAGGAGTTGTTCCATCCTTTGCAGGTGCGGTAATGATTACCTTCTTTGCCCCCGCCTTGATATGATCTCTGGCCTTTTCAGTGGTTGCATAAGCTCCGGTTCCTTCTACTATATACTCTGCACCACATTCCTTCCAAGGTATGTTAATAGCTTCCGTCTCGCTATAAACAGGTACTTTTTTACCGTCGATTACAATTCCACCCTCATAAGTATCAAGGCTCTTTGGAAACCTTCCGAATGTAGAGTCGTACTTTAACATGTAAACAAGATAATCGTTGTCAGCATTACGGATATTTATTCCCGCAATTTCAATATTAGGATCATTAACCGCCGCACGAATTACCACTCTGCCTATACGTCCGAACCCACTGATGCCAATTTTAATAGCCATTTTTTATCCTCCTTGAACAAAGTTCATATGATATAAAAATTTCCTTATTCATCATTTCATTATATCAAATCTGGTAATGCTTTTCCATATCATTCACCATTTTTGTGCCAAAAATTATATATTAGGCTTTTTTATTCTAATTTTGGAAAACCAATTTGCCTGAGTGCTTCAAATAAAATGATATTTACCGAGTTGGAAAGATTTAAAGATCTCAACCGAACATCTCCAATCATCGGTATTCTTAAGGTGTGATCTTTGTTTTTTTCTATCAATTCTTTAGGTAGACCCGCCGTCTCGCGTCCGAATAAAATCATGTCACCATCTTTAAATTCAACGTCCGTGTAGAGTCTGCCGCCTTTTGTTGTCGCAAAATACATGGATTTATTTGTCACAGCTTCTCCGTATATTTCAAAAAACTCTTCTAAACTTTCATGTACCTCCAGCTTTACAAAGGGCCAATAATCAAGCCCGGCTCTTTTTAAGCTTTTGTCATCAATAGAAAATCCCAAAGGCTTTACCAAATGCAGGACACTGCCCGTTGCTGCGCAACTTCTTGCGATGTTTCCCGTATTCGGGGGTATTTCGGGCTCAACCAAAACGATATGTATTGACATTTTTTCACCTTTCATATTTTTTTTATTCTGTATTTGTTATTATAATTGATTTTTTCTTATTTTTAAAGACAAACCAGCCAATTTGTTATATACTAGTCCGATAAAGTAATTAAGCTTGACAATGCTTAAAAATATGGAGGTACAAATGAAAACTGTAAATGTTGGCCTTTTGGGTATGGGCACTGTGGGATGCGGAACCTACAAGATACTGGAGATGAATGCTGAGCGCATTTCAAAATCAGCAGGCGTAAATATCAAAATTACAAAGGTCCTCGATCAGAATTTTGACAGAGCTTATCAGATGGGTCTGACTGACGACTATTTAACGCAATATCCCGATGAGGTACTGCGCAATCCCGATATTGACATAGTTGTAGAAGCTATCGGGGGAATAGAACCGGCAACAACATTTATGCTTGATGCAATGAATAACGGAAAGCATGTAGTTACACCGAACAAAGCAGCCGTTGCGGCTGGTTACGAAGAACTTATGGAAACTGCAAAGAAAAACAACGTTGAGTTTTTCTTCGAAGCAGCAGTAGGCGGAGCAATCCCTGTGCTCAATTCAATTTCTACAGTTCTTCAGGGCAATGAATTCCTTGAAATTCTTGGCATTTTAAACGGTACAACAAACTATATATTGACTCAAATGGGTGATTTGGGACTGGAATACGCCGACGTTCTTAAGGATGCTCAGGCAAAGGGCTTCGCAGAAGCTGATCCGACCGCCGATGTGGAAGGTCATGATGTTGCAAATAAGCTTTCCATACTTATGGCACTCGCATTCGATGAATATGTAAAGCCTAGCGACATTCCTACCGTGGGAATTACTAAGATCGAAAAGGACGACTTAGAATTGGCTACGAAGCAGGACTGCAAAATCAAACTGATCGCTCGCGCCGAGAAGAAAAACGGCAAGCTAAAATATAGTGTAAAACCCGAATTCATTCCTGTTACGCATCCTCTTGCAGGAGTAAGTAACGAATTTAACGCTATTTTCCTTACAGGAAATGCAGCCGGTGAGCTCATGTTCTATGGTAAGGGCGCGGGATCTGTTCCTACGGGAAGTGCTGTTGTAGGCGATATAATGCAGATAGCTAAAAAAATCAAATAATACACTTGAATGAAAGGTAAATAAAGTATGTCATTATATAAAAACTGGTTAAAGCTTGCAGAAAACCAAACGGATGATACATTTGAAAAGTTTTGGGACATATATAGCTCCACCGAGACCAAGATATATCGCGATATAATTTCCAAACAGAATCCTCATGTCGAGGGAACCTTTGATGATCTTGTAAAAAAATACGACGTAGACCCCCTTATTTTTATGGGTTGGCTTGACGGCATTCAAACTAGCATTGAAAATTCTATGGATTTGGATACAATTACCAACGATAGTAAACTGGAAATGGATATTATTTGGGAAGCCCTGTTCTACAACATGATAGATGCAGAGGCCGACTATCTCTTCTGTATTGAAGAATGGGACAGTATTTTATCGGAAGAAAAGCAGCAAGAAATTGCCGATGATTGGAGACGTTCAAGGACTGTTGTCAAGGAAAAGCTTCCGGGCAGAAACGATCCTTGCCCATGCGGTTCCGGTAAAAAATATAAAAAATGCTGCGGCGCAAACTGATATCATTATATGAAAAGTTCGATTAAAAAATCAACCTATAAAGCAATTTATCGTCTTCTTGACAGAGTTTCCCCCGTCAATTTTGACTGCGGCACTCTGTGTAAATCCAGATGCTGCACTTACGGTGACATCGAGGACGATGATTTTGGTATATATCTCCTTCCCGGTGAGGAAAAGGTTTTTAACGGCGATGAGGAATGGCTGCGTTGGACGTGCGAGGAAGCTCTTTTTTATGACTTTCCCGATTCATGGTTCGGTGATTTGTTTTTCGTACGCTGTAAGACCCCTCCAACTTGTCCGAGAGAAATGCGGCCTCTGCAATGTCGTTTTTTTCCTTTGGCGCCTCATATGACCGAGGATGGTCGCCTTGTGCTTATATTGAATGATGAGAGTCTACCTTACAGCTGCCCTCTTACCGAAGAGCCCGATAGGTATCCTTTAGAGCCGGATTTTATCAAAGCCACATACACTGTATGGACACATCTCATGCGAGATCGCCTCATATATGACCTGGTAGTCTTTGATAGCAATGACAGGATAAAAAGAGGTACTGTAATGAAAACCGTTTATCCCTGTTGACACATTTCGTTTTGTGTAATATAATTTATTTGACAATTTAATAGGGACGGGGGAGCTTGCAAGTTGTAGGCTGAGAGGAATAATTTTCGACCCTTACACCTGATGTGGATAATGCCACCGTAGGAAGACTCAAATATCATTTTCAAAATAAAATAACTTAAGGGAGCCTTTCACGGTTCCCTTTTTATATTGTCATAGACTAAATAATCGGAGGTTTAAAAAAATGTTACTTACTGAAAGATTCTACCAAGACTCAAAGGAAGTATGGGAAAGCTTTCACGACCATCCTTTTGTAAAGGCCTTGGGCGACGGCACTCTGGATAAGGAAAAATTTCGTTTCTATATGATTCAGGACTATTTGTATCTCCTCGAATACTCTAAGGTGTTTGCTATAGGCCTCGTCAAGTCGAAGGATGAATTTCTTCAAAGAAAGTTTGCAATGAGTATACATGTTACGCTGGACATTGAGATGGATACACATAAATCTTACATGGCTTCCCTCGGTATTACGGAGGACGAAATAAAAAAAACCAAAAGATCTATCCATAACCAAGCTTATACATCATACATGATAGACAAGGCCTCCGCAGGAGATGCTCTTTATGCCCTTACCGCTATATTGGCATGTGCATGGAGCTATGCGGCGATTGCAGCGGAAATAGTCAGAAGGAATTCGACATCAGTGGATCATCCTTTCTATGGGCAATGGGTAAGAGACTATTCCTCCGAAGCATTTGTATCATCGGCAAACGACCTCATTAATCTCACAAACAACTATGGGAAAAACATATCCGCTGAAAGAGCGCAGGAGCTTTCCGAGCTATTCTTAAACTGCTGCCGCTTCGAGTATGGCTTTTGGGATATGTCTTTATCAATGGAGATGTGAATATGCTTTCATTTAATAATGTTTCATTTACGTATCCCGGAGATATCGGGCCTATAATGGAGAATTTAAGCTTTTCGGTAGCTCAGGGCGATTTTATTTCTATAATAGGAGCCAGTGGCTGCGGGAAAAGCACAATTTTTCGTCTGATTAACGGTCTGGAAAAGCCGGAGAAAGGCAGTATCACGATTGATGATACACCTATAGAAAAGCTTCATAACTACAGCTCATTTATGCCTCAAAAGGATCTTCTTTTCCCGTGGCACAGTGTAAGGAAGAATGTATGCCTGCCTATGGAGCTTGCGCGAATCCCGAAATCGGAACGTAAATCTCGTTGTTTGGATGTGCTTAAAAATGCAGGGCTTACGGATTATGCAGATAAGATGCCCCACGAGTTGTCTGGAGGTATGCGCCAGCGTGTATCATTTGCCCGAACTCTGCTTGCCGGAGCCGATATGCTCCTCCTCGACGAACCGTTCAGTGCTTTGGACTATCTAACAAAAATAAATATGCAGGAATGGCTCCTCCAGCAATGGGAGCACTACAACAAAAGCATTTTGTTTATTACACACGATGTGGAGGAAGCAATATTTTTATCAAAGACTATATTTGTAATACGATCCGTTCCGTTCCGTTCGATGGACGAGATTTCTGTTCCTCTCCCCTATCCCAGACGTAGGGAAGACCTTGCAACCCAGCCTATCATCGAGCTTCGCGAAAAACTTTTTGAAAGCCTCAGAAAGGAGAGGGTGAAATGAAAAAATATATTCCTCCTATATTTCTCGGAATGGGGCTATTGCTACTGTGGCAGCTGATAGCAATGCTAATAGATGCCCCTTACATCCTTCCCTCGCCTATAGAGATAGTTTATGAAATCATAGAGCTGCGTACCGCCTTATTTACGGTACATCTGCCGTCAACTATGTATGTGACTTTTGTGGGTCTTTCAATTTCGGTAGTGCTGGGCTTGACCCTTGCGGTGCTTATGGATGTATTTCCATCCGTGCATAGAACAGTCTACCCGATTGTAATTGCATCACAGACCATACCTACAACAGCCATTGCGCCTCTTTTCGTGCTATGGTTTGGATATACGGCGTGGAGCAAAATCCTCGTAACAGTTCTTATGACATTCTTTCCCATAACTATTTCCGTGTTTGACGGTTTTAAATCCTCAAAGCGCGAAATGGAAGAGCTCCTCATGACTTACGGGGCTTCTAAGAAAGATATATTTATAAAGCTTAAGATACCGACAGCGTTGCCCAGCTTTTTTTCGTCAATAAAGATGGCAATTCCGTTGAGTGTAATCGGGGCTGCAATAGCAGAGTGGCTCGGTGCACAAAGTGGTCTGGGATATTTCAGCAAAAGAATGATGACACAGCTAAACGGCCCTGGAGTCTTTGCTCCTATTGTGATTCTCTCAATAGCTGCAATGCTCGCAGTAGCTTTAGTAAGTATCATAGAAAACAAAGCCATAAAGTGGAGAAAGGAAATTTAAACATGAATAAGAAAATTTTAGCTTTAATTTTAACATTTGTTATGCTTTTGGGACTCAGTTCTTGCGGCAGTAATTCAGGCAACTCGGATTTAGAGGATTTTGAGGTTGTGCTCGAATGGTATCCGAATGCCGCACACGGATATATTTACACCGCTATTGAAAAGGGGTATTTTGAAGAAGAAGGTCTCAATGTAAAGGTGAACTTCCCTGCCGGAACAAGTGACGGGATTTCCATGCCTGCTGCCGGCAAGACTGACATAGGTATATACTATCTTTCAGACAGCCTTGAGGCGATGATAAATGAGGATATCCCCGTCGTTTCAGTCGGTAGCATTATACAGAAATCGTTGAATGTAGTTATTTCTTTAGGCGATGATGGGATAAAAGGTCCCGCTGACCTCAAAGGCAAGACTGTCGGCTATTCCAGCAACCCGCTTGCGGAAGCACAAATTAAAACTTGCTTGGAAACAGCAGGTCTTACAATGGATGATATTACGCTGATCGATGTCGGCTGGGATCTGATGCCGGCCATGACTACAGGCCAAGTCGACGCCACCATAGGATGCATGGTTAACCATGAAGTCGTGCAGCTTGAAGAGGAGGGCTTTGACGTTAATTACTTCTACCCTACAGACTTCGGCGTCCCTGCGACATATGAGTTGATCTTCCTTGCAAATGCAAAAGATGCAGAGGAAAATCCGGCAAAAATCCAAAAGTTCCTCAGAGGCGTTCAAAAGGGCTTTAACTATATGAAGGAAAATCCAGAGGAAACCGTTGATATCCTGCTTGCAAACCAGGACCAGGCAAATTTCCCTCTTTCGAAGACAGTTGAAATGAAGAGTGCGGAAATAATAATACCGTTCATGGAAACCTCGAATTCCCCTTTCCTCTCTCAGGATTTATCGGTATGGCAGAACAATGCTGATTGGCTGTATGACAATGGCATTGTTAAGAAAAAAGTCGACGCTTCTAAATATGTTTTAGATCTGCTTGACTCGAACAAATAGAATTTTGGAGGTGCCGTCATGAAATTAAGTAAGAAACAAATAAAAGACTCTATGCTACTGTATGCCGTTACCGACAGAGGCCGCCCCGTAGATAAGACCCTTGTAATGCAATCCGAGGAAGCCTTAAAAGGAGGCGCCACATTTTTGCAGCTGCGAGAAAAGGAATTGGGCCACGAGGCCTTCCTTGCTGAAGCTCTTGAATTAAAAGAATTGTGTAAAACCTACAACGTTCCCTTCGTAATAAACGATAACATCGATATTGCAATCGCATGCGATGCGGACGGAGTACATGTCGGTCAAAGCGATATGGCCGCAGGCCTTGTCCGAAATAAAATCGGCAAAGATAAAATTCTCGGAGTTTCTGTCCAAACCGTAGAGCAGGCAGTTGCTGCACAAGAATGCGGTGCAGATTATTTGGGAGTAGGCGCTGTGTTTTCGACTTCATCAAAGGACGATGCAGATGTGCTTTCACATGAAACTCTCCGCAGTATTTGTAGGGCAGTCGATATCCCCGTCGTTGCAATCGGCGGTATTAATGAGCAAAACCTCAACCTTCTTGCGAACACCGGAATTTCAGGAATTTCCGTAATATCGGCCATCTTTTTTGCGCCGGATATTGAGCAGGCTACCCGTGAGCTAAGAAGCAAGACTGAGGATATGCTTTTCATAAAAAAAATCCTTACGATTGCAGGCTCTGATTGCAGCGGGGGCGCCGGGATACAAGCAGACATAAAGACGATTACCGCGCACAAAATGTATGCCATGAGTGCAATTACAGCTCTTACAGCTCAAAATACCACCGGTGTATACGGCGTTATGGATGCTTCACCCGAGTTTGTTTCACTGCAGCTCGATTGTATATTCAAAGATATTCGTCCGGACGCCGTCAAAATAGGTATGGTTTCAAATGCCGAAATTATAGAGGTTATATCAAGCAAGCTCAGGGAATACAACGCAAAAAATATAGTTGTGGATCCGGTAATGATTTCTACGAGTGGAAGCAAGCTTCTTTGTGACGACGCGATAGAAACGCTCAAAAAATCTCTTCTCCCTATCGGAACTGTAATAACACCTAATATACCGGAGGCCGAGGTTCTCTGTGGCTTTGAAATCAAAAATGCAAGCGATATGGAAAGAGCTGCGGCTGTAATATCCAAGTTAATACCGGGTGCCGTTCTCATAAAAGGAGGGCATCTTGTAAACGACGCCTGTGACCTTCTTTACTTTGACAATAAAATTCAATGGCTCATGGGTGAGCGAATAGAAAACGAAAATACGCATGGAACAGGTTGCACTCTTTCCTCGGCAATCGCATGTGAGCTTGCCGAGGAAAGAAGCCTTTACGATAGTGTAAGCAGAGCAAAGACATATATTACAGGCGCTCTTAAGGCCGAGCTAAATCTGGGAAAAGGTAGCGGACCTCTTGAGCATACGTACAATATTAAATTGTAATAAAAGAGCAATAATTTTCCCTTCTTTATATTTAGTGCTATAGTTTAAAACAAAAGAGGCAACGGATGATTTTAAAAGCGCCGGTTGCCTCCTTCTTTTTTCTGTTCAATTTTCTCCATATTCAGCCTTCTGTTCCCATTTACACAACTCATATATTGAGCATTCAAAGCATTTTGGTTTGCGTGCATCACAGCAATATCGACCATGAAATATAAGGTTATGGTGTGTTGCGCTCCATCTTTCCTCGGGAATAATCTCCATCAATGCCATTTCAGTCTTGAGGACGTCTTTTTCGTTCGCCAAGCCAATCCTGTTTGATACACGAAATACATGCGTATCAACCGCAATGCGCTGCTGGCCAAAGCCTACGGACAGAACTACATTTGCAGTCTTTCGTCCTACACCCGGCAGCAATATAAGTTCATCATACCTATCAGGAACCTTACCGCCATATTCATTGCAGAGTATTTTGCTGAGACCCAATATGTTTTTAGCCTTGGTCTTATACATGCCTATTCTTTTTATTATTTGTGAAATCTCTTCTATTGCGTCAGCTTCATTGCCCTGGCCTGCTTCAGACATCGAACATGCATCCGGATATCTTTTGAAAAGCTCCGGTGTGACTTTATTGACACTTTTATCCGTAGTTTGAGCCGACAGAACTACCGCAATCAATAATTGGAATAAATTCTCAAAATCCAATTCACACTCAGCTTCCGGGTACGTCTTGTCTAATATATCAATTACTTCTAAGGCCTGTTTTTTTGTAAGTAGTGCAGAGTGTTTTTTCATAATCTTTCTCCGTATATTTATGTATTTTACATATATATTATATTGTATTTTTAAATTGTGCGCAATAATACGCCCACAGTATTTACTTATGCAAATATAACCATATCCCACATTTTATTCATAAAATTTTACAGGTAATTCTCATATTATGCTATTTAAAAACTTGACACCGACCCTTCGGTCGAATATCATATATAAGTACCCGACCAATTGGTCGGAAATAATAATTGACTTATATTTTTTTATGTTTTGGAGGTATTGTTTTGGAAAAAGAGAATAAGAGGGAACGCTGGATCAAAATGGCAAAAGACCATAAAATACTCAGCGTTGTGGTCATTTTACTATTACTGGCGACAGTGTTTCGTATAGGAAGTGCTATATATAGTAACATTTCACCTAATATAGAAAAGGAAGAACCTGTTACTGTAGAAACCGGTGTCGCGGAGCTTCGAGATATTTCTTCGACTACTCCTCTTACAGGCAGAATTCTTCCCAAGGATGAGGTTGCGATAATCCCCTTGGCATCCGGCAAGGTTACCGGGGTTTATGTTAAAGTCGGCGACTATGTGGGTGCCGGAACTGTCCTTTTCCAAATAGACAATAGCCAGGTTGTCTCAAGCTATAATCAGGCAAAGGCTGCCTTTGATCTTGCAAATACTACATATTCAAACATGGCTACTCTTTATGAGGCAGGTGCTGTAAGCAAATCTTCACTGGACCAATCTTATGTCAGCTTTGTTTCGGCAAGAGAATCCTTTAATTCCGCTTCAGAAATGTACGCAAATTACAGTGTCACCTCTCCGATTTCAGGCTATGTCACCTCACTAAATGTCACTGTTGGGAGCATGGCCGGTCAAACTATGGCTGCCTCTGTTGCTAATACAGACAGCTTGATAATCGATATTACTGTTTCCGAATATCTTGCAACAAAAATTGAAAAGGGCGAGCAGGTTGAAATTAAAATCTCTTCTCTTAAAGATAAATCATACACGGGCATCTTATCCGAGATTTCCCCGGCTCCTGCCTACGGAACCCTTACCTACCCGGCTACCATCGATGTAATTGATGATTCGGGAGATATAAAGGCAGGAATGTTTGCCGAAATAATGGTGAAAGACAACGAAGCGAAAAGTGCACTTTGCGTGCCATCCGATGCAGTCATTACAAAGTCCGGCGAAAATATTGTCGTCCTTTTGGATAAGGATAATATACCAAAGTATAAAAAGGTTACTACAGGCATAGATAACGGGGAAATTGTCGAAATAGTTTCCGGGCTTAAGCAAGGTGATTTAATAGTTGTTACAGGCCAGCAATATATAAAGGAAGGCGAAGCTGTTAAAATATCGGGCGGTGACTCCGGATTAACGAAAGACAATGCAAAAACTTATGATAATAAAGGTCTTGATAAAGAATAAGGAGCGCATAGAATGAATTTTTCAAACTTGAGTATCAAACGGCCTGTAGCGACGATAATGATTATGCTTATGGTCGTAGTTATAGGAGTATTATCCATATTTTCCATACCTCAGGACTTGCTCCCTGATATAGAATATCCTATTGCAGTTGTAATGGCTTCCTACACAAACGCGTCTCCTGAAGAAGTGGAGACACTCGTTACAAAGCCACTTGAGCAGGCGCTTGCTTCCGTATCTGACCTCGACACATTGACCTCTATGTCGATGCCCGGCCAGTCTATAATTTTACTTGAATTCCAAATGGATACGGACATGAACTTTGCCACCTTAAATATGAGGGAAAAAGTTGCTCTCATAGAGGATTATCTCCCCGATGGAGCAAGCAGTCCAATGGTCCTTAAGATGGACGTAAATGCTATGTCATCGGTTCAGATATTTGTATCAGCAGATATGCCTCTCGATACACTTACAACAACTGTCAACGATAATATACTTTCATATTTTGAACGTACATCGGGCGTTGCCTCTGTAGGCGTTACAGGAGGACTGGAAGACGAAATATCTATGGTAGTAAATCAGGAAACCCTTACAGGATACGGGCTATCTTTGGCTACCCTTTCACAAATACTTGCTGCAGAAAATATAAATATGCCTTCAGGTGAAATAAGCAAAGGCGATTCCAAAGTCATTGTTCGTACAATGGGAGAATTCGACTCCGTAGACGATATAAAGAACATCCCGATAACTCTCTCCGATAGGAGTGTCTTGAGGCTTCAGGATATAGCATCTATCGAGGCCGGCACGAAATCTCAGACGTCTATCAGCCGAGTAAATGGGGAAACCTCTATCGGTCTTGCAATTTCAAAGCAATCCGACGCTAATACAGTAGAGGTTTCTGATGCTCTTCACAAAACAATCGATGGTCTTGAGGCTCAATTTCCCGAATTGACGTTTACAGTCGGTTACGACCAGGCTGATTATATACGAAGCTCTATAAATTCCGTATCCAGAACAGCTATTGAGGGCGCGGTTCTGGCTATCCTGGTTGTTTTCCTTTTCCTAAAAAACATGCGCAGTACCCTTATCGTAGCACTGTCGATACCTACATCCCTGCTGGCAACGTTTGCAATCATGAACTTTAACGGTATGACATTGAACGTCATAACATTGTCGGCATTGACACTATCTATCGGTATGCTGGTTGACGATGCCGTCATTGTGCTCGAAAATGTATTCAGAGTGCGGCAAGGCATTGAGGATCCGGAGGAAGCTTCTCGTGAGGGAACAAAGGAGATTTCATTGGCTGTAGTTGCTGCGACGCTCACAAAGGTCATGGTATTTCTCCCTATTGCTACGTCCAGTGGTATGGCAGGCCTGATGTTCAAAGATTTCTGTACTACTATTATAGTAGCACTCCTTGCATCTCTTGTAGTTGCACTTACCATTGTTCCAATGCTTTGCTCTAAGCTCCTCTCAAAGGGGCACTCTACAGATTACATACGATTAGGTAGAAGAAGATATAAATTCCGTTATTTGTCACGCTTTACCGCAGCTATCGATCTGTTGACCGAATGGTACGGGAATTTCATGAAGCGCACTTTAAAGAAGAGAAAAAAGGTTGTAATCACTTGTATATCAATCTTCTTAGTGTCTATTTCACTGATAGCGGTTGTCGGAGCAGAACTTATTCCTGCTTCCGATGAGGGCACTTTCACAATAACCATCGACATGCCTTACGGCACTTCACTTGAAAGCCAGGCAAAATACACAGCTGATATTGAAGAATATATTCTATCCATACCGGAAGTATCATTTTGTACGGCAAATATCGGCTCAAGCACTGAAATGCTTCTTTCATCAGCAAACAGCTCTTCGTTAAGCGTTACACTTGTGGATATGAACGACAGGAGAAGAAGTACGTCGGATATCGTAGCAGATGTAAAACAAAAAATGAATGAGCTTGCCGGTGCAGACATTACTGTCGAGGAATCATCATCGATGGGAACTTTGATGGGCGGAGCTGCTATGACACTTGTCATCAAGGGCAAGGAATTAGATGAGCTCAAAAGTGTCGGAAACGATCTTGCCGCTCAAATAGCAAAAATTGAAGGCATCTCTTCCGCTGAGCTTGATATAACTGAAGGGGATCCTGAGGTTAAGGTTTCTCTTGACAGGACAGCAGCCACATATTACGGAGTAAATGCTTATCAGCTCGCAAATGGACTTTCGAGTGCCTTGTCCGGCCAAACGGCTACACGCCTTAAAGTCGAAGGCAACGAGATAGACATAAATCTCTCTCTTCCTGACACATATAATGAATCAATAGAAAATATGCAGCAAATCATGATTACAGGCTCTACGGGAATACAAGTCCCTGTTGGACAAATCGCTACGCTCGAATATGATAATTCGCCGAACATAATAAACCGTGAGAATCAATCCCGATATATATCAGTAAATGTGTATCTGGACGGAACTCGCGACTTAGGGAGCATATCCGGCAAGGTTCTTAATATCGCCGACAAATACAACTTCCCGGACGGCTACTATTATGAGACGGGGGGTCAGCAAGAGCAGATGGTCGACGCGTTTTCGAGCCTCGGAAAAGCACTGTTCGCATCGTTCGCACTAGTATTCCTGCTTTTGGCAGCACAGTTCGAATCCATTATAAGACCGTTTATCGTTATGACAGCAGTACCGTTTGCGATGTCCGGAGCCTTCTTCGCCCTGTTCCTCACAGGAACGAAGCTTTCTATGACTTCATTCTTGGGCCTCATCATGCTTGTAGGTATTGTTGTAAACAATTCGATACTTCTTGTTGAGTTTATCAGGCAGAACAAGGACTCAATGCCTCTTGAGGAGGCCCTGATCAAGGCAGGGCAATTGAGGCTTAGGCCTATCCTGATGACAACAGCGGCTACATGTGCAGGTATGATACCGCTCTCACTCGGTCTTGGTGAAGGAACGGAAATGCTTGCTCCGATGGGTATAACTATAATAGGAGGCCTGATTGCATCGACAATAGTTACACTTATATTCGTACCTGTTCTTTACGGTATAATGGAAGATTACAGTGCTAAGAGAAAAGAAAAGAAACGTCTTAAGGATGAAGCTGTGAGATTACTTGAAGAAGAGTGGGCGGAAGAGGATAGAGAATCGGAACAAATTCCTATAAATCTTAAGGAGCCGGTGGGAAGCAATGAATAAAAAGAAAAAAAACACCCTTATACTGGAAGCTGCTTTTGAGCTTTTTTCCGGAAATGGATATAAAAATACTAAAATTGCGGATATTGCCGCAAAAGCGGGAATCGGAAAAGGAACCGTATATGAGTACTATGAAAGCAAGGAAGATATTTTTATAAGCTCTATAGTTGAGACGATCATAGAGGATTACTCCGTTACTTCGCAGAAAGTAACGGAGCACGCTTCCACATTGGATAAGCTGAGATTTTTCCTTGATTTTGAGATGTCGATTTTTTCAAAGTACGGCGCCGATGCCTCGGACTTAAAAACGCATCTCATTGAATCGCACCCGCATATGTCGGACAAAATGCGAAATGCTTTATCAGCAGTGCTAGTTGCAGAATACGAAATTATATCAGATATAATAAGAGAAGGCATAGCATCGGGGGAGATCCGCAATATAGATGTTGCCCTTTTGGCAAACTTTATAATTTCGTCCATTGCCTCCTTTTTCTTATTAAAATACAACCTGCATCCCTGCTCTTGTACGCCTAATGGAGCAAATGATGTCAATCTTGAGGAAAACAATTTGGATTCGCTGCTGGATTTTATATTCAACGGAATCGCGAACAGGTAAATAAAGAAAATAAAGCCGTGGGTGTAAACCTCCGGTTTTATTTCTGCCTGTGATTTTATTGATTATTTTTTTGCCTTTGGCACTTGCCTTTCTGTTTTATTAGAAGTATACTTGTATACAGTTACACAATTTAAAGGAGATAGATATGGGGAAAACACTAGCATATAAAATTCTTGAAAATCACCTGGTATCGGGTGAATTATCTAAAGGAAATGAAATTACGATAAAAATAGACCAAACTCTTACCCAGGATTCGACTGGTACTATGGTTTATCTTCAATTGGAAGAACTTGATGTTGAAAAAATAAAAACCGAGATTTCTGTAGCATACATTGACCACAATACTCTTCAGACTGGCTTTGAAAATGCAGATGATCATGCCTTTATCAAAAGCGTGGCAAATCGTCATGGCATACTTTTCAGTAAACCCGGAAACGGAATATGCCATCAACTTCATCTTGAAAACTACGGTATCCCCGGTAAGACATTACTCGGTTCAGACAGTCATACTCCTACAGGAGGCGGACTTGGGATGATCGCTATCGGTGCCGGCGGGCTTGATGTAGCCGTTGCAATGGCAAAGGGAACATACAGCCTAGGCGTTCCCGATGTTATAGGAATCAAGCTTACGGGTAAGCTTCCCGCTTGGTCCTCTGCAAAGGACGTTATACTACATGTGCTTAAGCTTCTTACGGTTAAAGGCGGTGTGGGAAATATAGTTGAATATTTCGGGGAAGGTGTAAAAACTCTTTCCGTTACAGACAGAGCTACGATAACAAATATGGGTGCAGAGCTTGGAGCTACAACCTCAGTTTTCCCAAGCGATGAAAACACAAGGCAATATTTGAAGCTCCGCGGAAGAGAGGATGACTTTGTCGCACTTTCTGCAGATGCGGATGCCATTTATGACAAGCTGATTGAAATCGACTTATCCGAAATTAATCCTCTTGCGGCAATGCCTCACAGTCCTGACAATGTTGATTCTGTCGCAAATATAGGTAATATCAAAATAGATCAGGTAGCTATAGGAAGCTGTACAAATTCATCATATACAGATTTGATGAAGGTTGCTGCGATACTTAAAGGCAGAAAGGTTCATCCGGAAGTTTCCCTAGTAATAAGCCCGGGCTCTAGCAGTATAATGGCTCAAATGGCTGAAAATGGTGCTATGGCAGACTTGATTAAAGCTGGAGCAAGAGTTATTGAGAACTCCTGCGGTCCTTGCATAGGTATGGGGCAGTCTCCAAAATCAGGCGCTGTTTCTCTTCGTACATTTAATAGAAACTTTAAAGGCAGAAGTGGCACAAACGATGCATCTGTATTTCTTGTCAGCCCGGAAACAGCAGCAGTATCTGCAATCTACGGTGTTCTTACCGATGGGAATACGACAGATATCGAGCTACCTCACATCGAAATTGTGAAAGCTCCGCCCGTTGACAGCTTTATCATCATGCCTTCAGGTGCTACAAAGTCCTCCATTCCTGTAGAAATGGGGCCTAATATAAAGCCTTTCCCGAAGAATACTGCTCTTCCTGATAAAGTAACCGTAGAGGTCACCCTCAAGACAGGAGACAACATAACAACAGACGACATCATGCCTTCGGATTCGAGACTTTTGCCTTACCGTTCCAACGTACCTCACCTTTCAAACTATTGCTTTGAAAAGATAGATAACGAATTTCCGGCAAGGTGCAATAAAGCCGGAGCCTGTGCAATAATAGGCGGCGACAACTACGGACAGGGTTCAAGCCGTGAACATGCTGCACTTGCCCCTCTTCACCTAGGGATAAAATTCGTAATTGCAAAATCCTTCGCAAGAATACACCGTTCTAATCTCATCAACAGCGGAATAATGCCTCTTGTATTTGAAAATGCGGACGATTACAACGATATCGAATTAGGGAATACACTCGTAATAGAAAATGCCGTTGAGCAGATAAAAAATCCTATTATTAAAGTGAAGAACGAAACAACAGGGAAGACATACAACGCTGTCACAAGCTTCTCCGAGTTTGAAACCTCTATGATAGAAAAAGGCGGCAAAATTAATTATATAAAATCACAGACGGAGGTATAGATATGGACTATCAAAAGGCATTTGCGGACATTGTATCACAGCAGCTTGTTCGCCTTGAAAAACTCAAGCAAGACAATGTAGCCATAGATTACAAGAAACTTGATAAAATAATAATCGGGATTATAGGTGGAGACGGTATAGGTCCTGCCATTACAGCTCAAGCCCACAGAGTTCTCGAAGAGCTTTTATCTGATGAAGTTGCAGAAGGCAAGGTTGAATTTCGCACAATAACCGGGCTGACTATCGAAAACCGTGCAAAAGCTCAGAAGGCAATACCTGACTCTGTTCTCGAAGAAATAAAAATGTGCCACGTTCTGTTGAAAGGCCCTACAACGACTCCAAGAAAGGGCGACATATGGGGAAACATTGACAGTGCAAATGTAGAAATGAGAAAGCAACTCGATCTATTTGCAAATGTTAGACCTGTTAAGGTTCCTGATGAAGGTATAGATTGGACTTTCTTCCGTGAGAACACGGAATGTCTTTATGCAATGGGCGGTCAAGGTGTCGATATTAACGATGATCTTGCTATAGATTTTCGTGTCATTACTACCCCAGGCACAAGAAGAATTGCAAAGCAGGCCTTTGAATATGCAAAAAACAACGACAAAACAAAGGTTTCAATAGTAACAAAAGCAAATATTGTGAAGAAAACCGACGGTAAATTCCTTGAGGTATGTAAGGAAGTTGCTAAGGATTATCCCGGTATAGAGGTTGATGACTGGTATATAGATATAATGACAGCAAAGCTTATCGACCCTAACAGAAGAACTCAATTCCAAGTCCTGGTACTGCCAAACCTGTACGGGGATATCCTTACAGATGAGGCTGCAGAATTCCAGGGAGGCGTAGGAACTGCGGGAAGCGCAAATATAGGGAATAAATATGCGATGTTTGAAGCCATCCATGGCTCTGCGCCGAGAATGGTTGAAGAAGGAAGAGAAATATATGCCGATCCATGCAGCGTTATGCGTGCCGGAGTTATGTTGCTTTCCCATATAGGATATCAAACTCAAGCCGACAAGCTTGCCAAGGCTCTTGATATATGCACGATTACAGAAAGGAAAATAGTTCTGACAGGAAAGCCTGACGGAGCAACTAACTCTGAGTTTTCGGATTATATTCTCGCAACAACGAAGAATATGTAGGAGGTACCCTTATGATTTTGCAAGGCAACCCGGATAAAGATGGAACTCTCTCTTTATCTGAGAGCTTATTCAGACAACTGAGAACCGATATACTGCAAGAAAAGCTAAAAATCGGTGAAAAGCTAACGGAGCAACGGATATGCAGTGATTATTCAGTGAGCCGTACACCTGTTAGGGAAGCCTTTCAAAAGCTTGAAATTGATGGTCTCATTGAGACCATCCCAAATAGAGGAGCTTTTGTTGTGGGATTTACTGAGAAAGATATGGCCGATATGTATGAACTCAGGAAGGCATATGAAATACAAGCCATTAAATGGGCTGTAGAACGGATGACTCATGATGAGTTCGATGAAATTGAAGAAACTTTTGAGTTCATGGAGTTTTATACCAACAAAAGAGATTTTGCAAAGATGCAGAATATTAATAGCAAATTTCACAGCCTAATTTATGCTGCATCTCATAACAAAATGCTGATACACTTTCTTTCCTCATACCAGCTGTATATTAAATACAGACATAAGCCCGTGAATTCTGAAGAATACCTTTTGGATCTTTTAGAGGATCATAGACTAATCTATGAAGCGCTGCGAGAACGTGATCTGCCATCAGGCGTAGCAGCCATGTCGCTACATATGAACAATGTAAAATCGCGCGCTGGTATATAAAGTTCAATAATTGCAAAACGGACGGTCAAACCGTCCGTTTTTAATTGATACAAGATATTTATTTAGTAAATAGCAATTTACCGTCTGTTTCATCAATCGTTATATTATCTCCTTCCAATATCTCGCCCTTTATGATCTTTGAAGCGAGTTCAGTCTCAATGTGCTTTTGCAAATAACGATTGACAGGTCTAGCTCCATATGCCGGAGTATAGCTTTCCTTAGCTATAAAGCCCTTGGCTTTATCTGTCAGCGTCAATCTGATATTACGCTCCTCAAGTCTTGTCAAAAGGCCCTTTATGGAAATATCGATAATCTTTTTAATCTGGTTGTATGTGAGAGGCGAGAAGACCACAATATCATCTATTCTGTTTAGGAATTCCGGCTTAAACGCTCTTTTCATCTCTTCCGTGACTTTCTCTTTTGCTTTCGGATCAATACTTCCGTCATCCTTGATGCTCTCTATCAAATATGAGCTTCCCAAATTGGATGTCATTATAACAATCGTGTTTTTGAAGTCAACCGTTCTTCCTTGATTGTCAGTAAGTCTACCATCATCGAGCAGCTGAAGTAATATGTTGAATACATCCGGATGTGCCTTTTCTATTTCATCGAACAAAATTACACTGTACGGCTTACGTCTTACAGCTTCTGTAAGCTGCCCCCCTTCATCGTATCCCACATATCCCGGAGGAGCTCCCACAAGCCTCGATACCGAATGTTTCTCCATATATTCCGACATATCTATTCTGATCATGCTTCTCTCGGAATCAAACAGCGATTCGGACAGAGCTTTAGCTAATTCCGTCTTGCCCACACCCGTTGGACCTAGGAATATAAATGAACCTATAGGCCTTCTTTCATCCTTCAGTCCCGCTCTTGCGCGAAGTACTGCTTCCGATACCGATATTACCGCTTCATCCTGCCCTACTACTCGATTGTGTAATATTTGCGGTAGCTGTAAAAGCTTTTCCCTCTCGGATTCTACAAGTTTACTGACGGGGATTCCCGTCCACTTAGAAACAACCTGTGCGATTTCTTCCTCTCCGACCTCTTCCTTGAGCAGCCTGTTTTCCTCAGCCTCGTCAGCCGTTGCTTTAACTTCTTCCAGTCTTTTTTCCAGCTCCGGCAAGCTTCCGTATCTCAGCTGTGCAAGCTTTTCGAGGTCATATTCTCTCTCTGCCTCTTCGATTTGAAGTTTAACCTCTTCAATCTGCTGCTTGATAGCCTTGACATCCACAATAGACTTTTTTTCATACTCCCATTGGGCTCTCATGCTGTCACTTCGCGATTTTAATTCCGACAGCTCTTTTGATATGTTTTCCTGTCTCTGCTTGGAAGCGGCGTCCGTTTCTTTTGAAAGCGCCTTTTGCTCAATCTCAAGCTGCATAATCTTCCTTGAAATTTCATCCAACTCAGCAGGCAGGGAATCAATTTCGGTTCTTATCATTGATGCCGCCTCATCCATGAGGTCTATAGCCTTGTCTGGTAAAAACCTATCGCTTATATACCTGTCCGAAAGAACTGCACAAGCTATGATGGCGTTATCGGTAATGCGCACTCCGTGATGAATTTCAAATCTTTCCTTCAGGCCTCTCAATATGGAAACCGTGTCCTGCACGGTAGGTTGATCTACAAGCACCTTTTGAAAACGTCTTTCAAGCGCTGCGTCCTTTTCTATATACTTTCTGTACTCATCGAGCGTCGTTGCACCTATACAGTGGAGCTCTCCTCTCGCAAGCTTTGGTTTGAGTAGGTTTCCGGCATCCATGGATCCCTCTGTCCTTCCGGCACCTACAATGTTATGAATCTCATCTATAAATAAAATTATCCTTCCGTCGGATTTTTCTATTTCATTGAGTACTGATTTGAGTCTTTCCTCAAATTCTCCTCTGAATTTTGCACCTGCAATAAGCGCTCCCATATCCAGCGCAAATATCGTCTTATCCTTGAGGCCTTCCGGGACATCGTTGTTCAGAATTCTCTGAGCCAGACCTTCCACGACTGCCGTCTTACCAACCCCCGGCTCACCGATCAGCACAGGATTATTTTTTGTTCTCCTCGAAAGTATTTGTACGGTATGCCTTATCTCGGCATCCCTTCCTATAACAGGGTCCAGCTTTCCTTGTCTTGCCATTTCGACAAGGTCTATGCCGTATTTGTTAAGCGCATCATAATTTTCTTCAGGATTTTGAGAGGTCACTCTCTGATTCCCTCTAACCTTACTCAGTGCTTCGAGAAACTTATCCTTCGTTATTGATTTCCTATCAAATATTCTCGCAGATGGTGTCCCTTTCTCATCGAGCAGAGCCAAGTACATATGCTCTACAGATACATACTCATCCTTAAATTGCTCTGCATTTTTTTCGGCATTAAGCAAAATTTGATTGAGCCTTCTCGTCGAATAAAGGTTCCCGGCATCTCCTCCGACCTTTGGAAGCTTCTCCAATTCTTCTTGAAGCTCCCCTATTATTTCAGCTACATTTTTACCCATAGATTTTAGCAGCTTAGGAATAAGACCATCATTTTGCATGAGCAATGACATATGGAGATGCTCTCCGTCAAGCTGCTGATGGCCCTCCGATATGGCTATATTCTGGCACTCTAATATCGCTGATTGTGCATTTTGAGTATATTTTTCTATGTTCATACAATAATCACCCCTTTAATCTGTATTTATGAACTTTGTTTAACTTATAGCAATATGATACACCTTTTTCCTGTAAATGTAAACAGTTTTTTAGCACTCACCTCGATAGATTGCCAATAATTTTATAAAGAAAAGCTCATACCTATTAAAGTATGAGCTTCCAAAAGCTTTCTATAACATTCATTATTATATTTATTCCGCCGGACAGGAACATGCCCACTACACCAAACAATATCAATGCCAGCAATATTATCAATCCGTTGTTGTAAACGGTGTAATACCAATCGTACCTCCTCAGATTGAATATCTCTGTAACAATACTGAAGCCGTCAAGCGGCGGTATCGGCAGTAAATTGAACACCATTAGAATTACATTTATATATACTATCCAGAGGAATATATACGTCAACGCATCAAAGGCTCCGGAGGAAAATGAAGGGCTTCCTCCACTCTTCACGAGAAGGATATATACTCCGCATGATATAACGGCAACTATAAAATTCATTGTTACTCCGGCAAGGGACACAATAATTTCATCCCTCCTCGGGTTTTTAAAATTCCCCGGGTTTATTTGTACGGGAACACCCCACCCGAAGCCTACCAGCATCAATGAGAAGAATCCCAGGGGATCGATATGAGCTGCAGGATTTAAGGTTACCCTTCCCATATTCTTGCTTGTAGGGTCGCCCAGCTTATATGCCGCATAGGCATGAGCAAATTCATGTACAGACAGACCTATAAGTAATCCCGGAAGCATTATTGCCATAGTCATAAGCCATTCCGCAGGATTATCAAATCGTCCGCTTGATATGGAGTTCGTAAACAACAAAGCAATTATTATTATTGTAAACGGATTCATAAACCTTTTCATATGATATAAACCTTTCTTATTTAAATATATTTTATTTTATCACACTTTTACACTAAGTTAAATAATATGATGGGAGAGGTGATAATTTTATGGCACAAAATCTTGTATGCGTAGACGTGTACACCGTACGTGCAGGAGACACACTTTACACGATAGCCCAGAACTACGGCGTATCTGTATCGATTCTTATGCGCGCAAACAAAATTTGTAATCCTTACAATCTCCGTGTAGGAAGAAAGCTATGTATTCCGGGCGATCCTTCCAAGCTTAACCAAAATCCGGAACCTGAGTGCACGGGAATTACTTACACAGTTGTGTCGGGCGATACACTCTACATGATAGCAAAGAAACATAGGGTCAGCTTAAATTCTATAATACAAGCCAATCCAGATCTTGACCCATACGACATGCGCGTGGGTATGCAAATCTGTATACCGAATTAAACACTGAGCCGCGGACACATAATTCCGCGGCGTGTTTTTTGTATTCGAATCGTCCGAGGACGATTTTATTTATATAAAGGATACTTCTGGCAAAGCTCTTTCACAATCGCCTTGGCTTTTTCAGCAGAGGCTTCATCATGAGCATTATCCAGAACCAGTGTAATCGCGTCCGCTACCCTTACCATATCTTCCTCTTTAAAGCCTCTTGTAGTCAATGCAGGTGTTCCTATTCTTATTCCCGATGTAACGAATGGGCTGAGCTTTTCCCCCGGAACGGTATTCTTGTTCAAGGTTATGCCGGCTTCATCGAGAAGATTTTCAGCATCCTTTCCCGTTACATTTTTATTTTCAAGATTTACAAGCATGAGATGGGTGTCTGTCCCGCCCGATACAAGTCTAAAATCTCTCTTTATAAGTTCCTGTGCAAGCACATTCGCATTTTTTATAACTTGGCTCATGCCTTGTTTGAATTCAGGCTTCATTGCATTGTGGAAGCATACCGCCTTTCCGGAAATGATATGCTCAAGCGGGCCACCTTGAATTCCTGGGAATATCGCTTTGTTTATCGCTGCGCCGTATTCTTCCTTTGCAAGAATCATTCCGCCTCTCGGGCCCGCCAACGTCTTATGCGTAGTAGATGTTACGATGTCGGCGTATTCCATAGGATTTGGATGGTATCCCGCAGCAACAAGCCCTGCGAAGTGTGCCATATCAACCATTAAAAGCGCTCCAACCTCATCTGCAATTTCTTTGAATTTTTTTGCATCTATGATACGAGGATATGCACTTCCCCCTGCGACTATCAGCTTGGGTCTATGTTTTTTTGCTATTTCAAGCACATTTTCGTAGCTTATCATTTCTGTCTCAGGATCAAGCGTATATGAAGCAAAGTTGAAGTATTTCCCCGAAAAATTTACCGGGCTTCCGTGAGTGAGGTGACCACCATTGGAAAGATCCATGCCTAGCACATTATCTCCCGGTTTCAGCATCGCAAAGTAAACTGCTATATTTGCACTTGAACCCGAATGCGGCTGTACATTTGCAAATTCCGCTCCGAAAAGCTTCTTGGCACGCTCTATCGCTAACGTTTCAACCTGATCGATATGCTCACATCCGCCGTAATATCGTTTGCCCGAATACCCTTCTGCATATTTATTTGTAAGTACACTCCCTGCAGCTTCCATTACCGCCTGGCTTGTATAGTTTTCAGAAGCAATTAATTCAAGTTTTTCCTCTTGTCTTGCAGCCTCGAGCTTTATTATTGCAGAAATTTCAGGATCCTCTTTGTCTAAGTAATTGTAATACATTGCAGCTCTCTCTTTCTTTTTTTATAATATTTAACTGAGCAGGGCTTACAGCAGCTCAGTAAGTAGCCTTGAAACACTTTCCTTACACTTTATGATAAGCCCCCGCTTCTCGTATATTTCCGGTGTAAGCTGATGGCAATACTTCATGTCTTCTTCAAATATTTTTTCCAGATCGCGCGTAACCCTCGAATCGTAAATAAAAGCATTGGCCTCGAAATTTAGCTTAAAGCTTCTGATATCAAAGTTTGCAGAGCCTACGGTTGCAATTTGTTCATCCACCGTCATCGCTTTTGAGTGAAGAAATCCATTGTTATATATAAATATCTTACAGCCGGAATACATTAAATCCGCAACATAAGCATATGTTGCCCAGTATACAAACATATGGTCAGGCTTGCACGGAATCATAACTCTCACATCAACGCCCGACTGAGCCGCCATTTTTAATGACTCAAGTATGCTCTTATCCGGAACAAAATACGGTGTCTGCATATAAACGTTTTTCATTGCGGAGGTTATCATCTTCATGTACCCGCGCTTTACCTGCTCCTTTGTCGTGTCCGGACCGCTGCTGACTATCTGCACGCCTGTCGATGCCAGCTTTTCTTTGCGCTCGCGATAATATTGATCCTTAGGGAACGGTAAATCTTCCTTAGACGCACTTCTCCAATCCAAAATAAATCTTGTATTTATATCTCTTACAGACCCCCCTGTTATTCTAAGATGTGTATCTCTCCAATAACCAAACTTTTTCTTTCTTCCCAGATATTCTCTTCCTACATTGAAGCCACCGATATATCCGATTCTGCCGTCAATTACTGCAAGTTTTCTATGATTTCTATAATTCAGTTTAATATTGATAAGACGCATCCTAGTGTTAAAGAAAAACGCATACTTACCTCCGGCAGCCTTTAAGCCGTTTAAGTTGCGCTCCAATATTTCACGACTTCCCAGCGCGTCCATAAGAAATCTCACTTCAACGCCCTGCTTTGCCTTTTCAGTAAGGATTTTTATCAGCTCTTTACCCACTTCATCTTTTTTCACTATAAAGAATTGAATATTTATTGACTCTTTTGCATTTTTTATATCATCCATCATGCTCTTAAACATGTCATTGCCGTCTGTAATTGTCTTTATATCATTATCGTGCGTATAGTATGCTCTGGCATATGTCTGACAAAGCTTTATCATGTCACGCCACGTATATGTTTCGGGTTTGAAGTGCGGGTATTTGCCCGTTTTCATCTCTTCCACCTGCAACGCCAATGTTTTATCTAAAAGCATTTCTTCGTCTGTTGACATCTTAAAAATCTTCTGCTTTGATATATTCTGAGAAAAAAGTATATAAAAAATCAAGCCTACGAGGGGCAAGATAAACAATATGGATATCCAAACAAGAGTCGCCGCCGGTTCCTTTCTTTCGAGAAAGACGATACCAAAAGCTATAATAAAGTTTATTACATATATAACTCCAATGTAATGTTCTAAAATATATTGAGGTATTTGATCGCTCATATGACCTCCTCCTTACCTTGCAATTTTAACATCTGCACTTGAATTCGTCAATAATATATGCCGGTTTGCGTTCACCTGTTACAAATTCTTGACCTTCTTTCCTCGTGTCCTGGAAATCAATACGCCTATTACACACAATACCGTAAATACAATGAATGCCTCTGTCATAGTGCTCGTCAATAATTGTGGCTCCGCATCAGACAAAGCCTTTTGCCCCATATTTAAGCTTATTACAATCGTCACGATTACCATGCTGACTGTCTGGCCGAGGTTTCTCATTGTGGAGAGAACGGATGACGCTACGCTATATTGCGATTTATGCACACACGACATCGCAGCATTTGTATTTGGAGAGCTGAAAAATGCAAAGCCTACTCCTGCTGTGAAAAGAGCAAGGATTACAAAAGTAATCGTAGAATTTACGGTAAGGAATATAAACATAAACAGCGCTACTGCGCATACCGCCATGCCTGCTGTAGCGAGCTTGAACGGCCTGATTTTGTCAGAAAGACTTCCGGCGTAAGGAGAAACGAATGCCTGCACAACGGGGAGCACTATCAGTATTAATCCTGCCGTCTGAGCCGCATATCCCTGCACCATTTGTAAATATATTGAAACCAGATAAGTTATAGCAAAGGTTGCGGCATAATTTAGCAATGCCGTTATGTTTGAAACTGTATATTCTCTGCTATTCAAAAACATTTTTATGTCTATAAGTGGCGAGCTGGTTTCCAGTTCCCTTTCCACAAACACATAGCCCAATATTAATCCGATCGGGAACAATAATAATGTGTATAGATTGCTTGAAAAATCGGTTAGCCCGTATACTACAAAGATAATAGTCATGCTGTAGAGGATGAGACCAACAATATCCAAAGACTCCTTTGGCTTCACGCTTGCCTTGCTCGGTAATTTTAATATGGCAAGAGCTAGTGCAAGAAGAGCTACCGCAATCGATACTGTAAATATCGCTCTCCAACCAAAGTTATCGTTGATTATACCGCCCAAAACAGGCCCGGCGGAAAGCCCTATATAGGTTGCTGCCGTCGAATATCCAAGTACGCGTCCTCTTTCACTTTGATCGAATTCGGATATCAATATAGCTTGATTTGTTGCAAATATCATAGCCGATCCAAAGGCTTGTATCCCCCTCGAGATCAGTATATGAGCCATGCTTCCCGCAAAAATTGACATTACACAACCGAGGGCAAATACTGCAAGCCCTATAACAAGTACATTTTTTCTATTCGTCAAATCGGCGATACGCCCAAAGGGTACGGCAAAAGAGGATGCCACGAGAGTGTAAATCGTTACAATCCAACCGACAGCAGCCGCACTGACTGAAAATTCTGAGCTTATATTCGGAATCGACAGTATTATAGCACTGCCCGTAAATGTAGTCAGCAGCGATGTTGTGACTGACACAACAAGAGTAGCTTTCTGTGTCATTGTATTAGAATTGCCCATTTTATAATTAATATCTCCTGAGAAAAATAATATTACATGATTATATATGTTTTTTATTATATATAAAATAAAATATCATTATACAATTAAAAAGTTGTGGTAGTTGCCCACCACAACTTATTCATATTATTATAACATATTGTTTTGAATCACAATAGCATTCTGTCATTTTGAATCGCAAATTTTTCCACCAACGAATCGACCGTCATATTATCGCGTTCTTCTCCGGATATATCCATAGCTATCCGACCCTGTTGCATGAGTATAGTTCTGTTACCATGTTCAAGAGCCGCTTTCATATTGTGTGTTATCATCATCGTGCATAGCTTATCTGAGTTGCCAAAATAATCGGTAAGCCCCAGCACCTTGGCAGCCGCAGCCGGATCGAGCGCTGCCGTATGTTCATCTAGAAGTAGCAGCTTCGGCTCTGTGATTACGGCCATGAAAAGCGTAAGCGCTTGACGCTGTCCGCCTGACAAAAGCTTTGCTTTTTCCTTCATCCTGTTTTCAAGTCCCATTCCCAGCATAGAAAGTTTTTCTCTGAATATATCTCTATCGGCATTCGTTATGCCCCTCTGCAGTCCGTGGCTTCTGTTCTTAGAAATTGCGATTGCTAAATTTTCCTCTATCGTCATATCGAAAGCGGTGCCTTTCAGCGGGTCCTGGAAAACCCTTCCAATTGCCTTAGAACGCTTGTATTCCGGCTTTTTCGTAATAAGCTTGCCGTCGAGTATGATTTTGCCGGAATCCGGATTATATACTCCCGCAATACAATTGAGTAATGTTGATTTGCCTGCTCCGTTGCTGCCGATTATTGTGACGAATTCCCCCGGTTTCAGATGAATGCTCAAATGATCGATTGCATCCTTTTCATTAACTGTACCCGCACCGAAGGTCTTGCTGATATTTTCAACCTTAAGCATTTTTCTTCCTCCTTCTCTTAACCATTGCATTTAGTGTCATGCTTTCATTGAGAAGTCCGAATGCCAATGCCACTGTAACGATAAGGGCCGATACGAGCTTTAAGTCTCCTGCCGGCATCCCGATATACAAGGCGAAGGCTATTGCAAATCTGTATAGAATTGCGCCCAAAGAAACTGAAACAAGACGCCTTGATAGAGATTTTATTCCGAACAAAGCTTCACCTAAAATAACCGAAGCCAATCCTATTACTACCATTCCGGTACCCATCGTAACATCCGAAAAGCCTTGATACTGCGCAAGCATTCCTCCCGCAAGCCCTACAAAGCCATTTGACAACGAGAGCCCTATGAGCTTCATCAAATCACTGTTTATCCCCGAAGCCCTTACCATATCCTCGTTATCTCCGGTAGCTCGAAGCGAAAAACCCATACGCGTTTTAAGGAAGAAATAGAAAAGGATAATTGCAAAGATGAGTATCACTGCATTGAGAATAAGGTGCAGATATTTTTCCGGCAAAAGCCCTTCTAATCCCATATATATCGTGGAATTGTCCATCAAAGAGATATTCGGGCGTCCTGCCATGATTCTTAAATTGATCGAATACAACCCCAGCATTACAAGGATGCCTGCGAGAAGCGGCTGTATTTTTAATTTTATATTGAGCAATGCCGTTATTGCTCCTGCCCCACATCCCACAATAAACGATGCGATCAGTGCAAAAATGGGATTCCCCCCCATCGTGCATATCATTGCAGAGGCGGCGGCGCCCGTTACGACGCTACCGTCAACTGTAAGGTCCGGTGTTTTAAGTGTTCTGAAAGACAAGAACACTCCTAAAGCTAAAATTGCATATATCATTCCTGATTCTAAGGCTCCGAAAATCGCTGTCATGCCCATCATTTGTTAAAACTCCTATTCTGCCAAATCTGTTGCTTCTGCAAGTATTTCTTCAGATATTTCAAGCCCTATGGCTTCGGCTGTATTTTTATTAATATAAATCTTAACTTCCGACATAACCTGTACCGGCATAGTTGCCGGATCCGCGCCTCTTAAAACTTCCGCAGTCATTTTACCGGTCTTTTGTCCAAGCTCCACATAGCTTATTCCGTATGTCGCAAGCCCTCCGTCCTTTACCATTGAGTCAGCACTTACAAAGTATGGTATGTCTGTCTCGTTGAATACTTTAACAGCGGCGGATATTGCCGAAGCAACGTTGTTATCTATAGGTGAGAATACGATATCTACTTTGCCGTCAAAGGACTGCGCAGCCTGCTGAAGCTCACTTGTGTTCATTATTTGCTTCTCGATTACTTTCAAATTGTTTTCTCCGGCATAGTCCTTAAGGTCGTTTATGACGGAAAGGGAATTAACCTCTGCAGAAGAATAAAGCGCGCCTACTGACTTTACATTAGGGACCATTCTTTTTGCAAGCTCCATAATTTTGGAGGCCGAAACCGCATCGGATGTGCCTGTTATATTTCCGCCCGGATTATCCATGCTCTTTACGAGTCCTGCAGATACTGGATCCGTTACTGCGGAAAATATAATCGGGGTATCTTTTATTTTCGCTGTGGCCTGCGCCGCAGGAGTTGCGATGGCAATTATAATGTCGCATTTCTCCGATTCAAGTGATTGTGCTATTGTCTTAAGATTGTTAGTATCTCCCTGGCCGTTCTTGTAAACGATAGTTGCGGTTTCCCCGTCAACATATCCCTCTTCTTCAAGCTGAACTATGATGTTTTCTCTAATCGTGTCAAGAGAAGGATGCTCTACATATTGAATAATCCCTATTTTAGGTAGATCGCTGTTAGCATCATTTTGGGTGCAACCCGATAAAGTTGTTGCGAGTGCAATTATAAGCACAAGTGCAATTGCCAATGTCTTTTTCATTTTCTTTTCTCCTTTTTCTTGAATATACTTGTGTATTCTCTGCATGCATCAAGGAAGAAACAAAAAAACCCGTCCTTGAAAATTACAAGGACAGGTTTATAACCTGCGGTACCACCTCGTTTGACACGCTCGCACGCATCCACTCTGCAGAGTGCCAACACACTCCTTGCCCATAACGTTGGCATCACGTCTCCGCTACTCGGAAAATCTCCTTTCGCTTCGCCCTCAAAGGCCCATTATTCTGCGGCTGCATCCATTCGGCTTCCACCAACCCGAACTCGCTGTGCGATCGTTTCGCAGTTTTACTTCCTCTTCATAGGTTTAGGTTATTGAATTAACACTTATGTTACCATTTGAAATTTATGTTGTCAACACCTTTTTTTATAAAACAAAAAGTTAAACGGTACGCCTTTTTATAACGGTGCGTACCATTTAATAATATGCTTATATTCTTTAATGTGTTATTTAGAAAACTATGCAGATGAAATAATCCTTGCCTTCATCAGAAATTTTTTGGAGAGATCGCTGCACTTTCACTCTCACACCCTCAGGAACGCTTGCAAGCTTCGTTTCCATTTGCTCTGTGACCATCTCCGAAAGTGACTTTCCGAATAAGTTTGTATCCCATATCTTCTCAGGCTCATTCTCAAATTCCTTGAGAAGATGCTTAATCAAATCCTCAGATTGCTTCTCTGTTCCCACTACAGGAGACACCTCTGTGGTGATATCGGTCCTGATTATATGCATACTCGGGGCTTTTGCTTTTAGCCGCACTCCGTACTTGTTACCTTGCCTAAATATTTCAGGTTCCTCAAGTACCATTTCAGACAGACGTGGCTGCACGATTCCGTATCCTGTTTGTTCGACCTGCATCATTGCTTCTGACAGTTTGTCGTATGATTTCTTTGCGGCTGCAAATTCTCGAATCAAGCCGAAAAATTGGTAATCATTTTTGACTTCGTGTCCCATCAATTCCTCAACCACCTGATAGAACAGTCCTTCCGCCATATTTATCTTGATATCAACAATGCCTGTAGCAAGGTCTATATTGACAATTTCTGCCGATGTGACGACTTCGCCGTCGACAAGCATTGAGGTCTCCTTTATATCCTCCATATTTTCAAAGGTTTTAGCCCAATCCTTTATGCCGTTTATGAGCCCGATTTTAATCCAATGCTCCTTTTCTAAGCCCCCTGTAAATCCTGGCAATGCAAAATTTATCTGCGACACAGGGAATTGATACAAGGCCTCCTCGAGTATTGAATTTAACGTTTCCACGCTCATCTTTTTGCAATCTGCGGGAACTACTGGAATTTGATGTTTTTGGGATATTTTTTGCATTATTCCCAACGCCGTATCCGAATCAGGCTTGATGGAATTAAGAACAACGACAAACGGCTTCCCCATTTCCTTCATCTCTTTTATAACTCTATCTTCCGCCTCTTCATAACTTTCTCTGGGCAGATCCGTAATTGTGCCGTCACTTGTTACGATTATACCGATAGTTGAATGCTCCGTTATTACCTTATGCGTACCTATTTCCGCGGCCTTACAGAAAGCCAGCTTCTCCTCGCTCCAAGGAGTGGCCACCATGCGCTCTCTTCCCTCTTCAATATGCCCAATCGCTCCCGGTATCATATACCCCACACAATCGGCAACCCTTACCTTAAAATTAACTCCGTCGGAGAGGTTTACAGGAGCTGCCTCCGCTGGGATAAATTTAGGCTCGGTAGTTGTGATTGTCTTGCCCGTACCACTTTGCGGCAGCTCGTCTTCAATGCGCTGCTTTACATATATGTCAGTCACATTCGGAAGCACGAGCAAATCCATAAACCTCTTTATAAACGTGGATTTCCCTGTTCTTACGGGACCGACAACACCCAGATATATATCTCCCTGCGTCCTCTCCGCAATGCTCTCGTATATATTTGCCAAAACAAAAACCTCCCTATACTATAAGTACTACAGTATATTAAAGAGGTTTTCTTAATATGCAAAATTTATAATGCTATAATCATCGGTTTTAATACAAGAGGCTTATACTATTCTTCCTTTAAGGCTAAATGTGGTTGCCGAGATGATTTCCACATTGATTATTTGTCCAATCAGGCTTTCGTCACCTTCAAAATTTACAAGCTTGAAAGAGTTCGTTCTCCCTGTAAGTACGCTTTTTCGTGTCTTGCTCGGTCCGTCGACCAGAACTTTTTCCGTTCTACCCACGTACTCCTGATTTTTAAGCGCGGAAGATTCGTTTAGCACATCTACCAGCATATTAAATCTTCTATGCTTTTCTTCCTCAGGAATTTGGTTTTCATATTTCTCCGCCGGCGTTCCCTTCCTTACGGAATAAATGAATGTAAATGCTGAGTCATACTGTACTTGTCTGCACAAATCGAGCGTTTCCTCAAAGTCTCTATCTGTTTCCCCCGGGAAACCCACTATTATATCGGTGCTTATGGCAACGTCAGGTACTGTAGCCTTGATTTTGCTTACAAGCTCGAGATAGTTCTCCTTAGTATACTTGCGATTCATGCGCTTTAAGATTTCATCGCTGCCTGATTGAACGGGAAGGTGTATGGATTTGCATAGCTTGCTGCAATCCACAAATGCCTTTATAAGCCTATCTGATAGGTCCTTTGGGTGAGAGGTCATAAATCTGATTCTTTCGATTCCGTCAACCTCGTTAAGCCTATAAATCAAACCGGCGAAATCGCTATTCTCGCTTTTATATGAATTTACATTCTGGCCGAGCAAAGTTATCTCCTTAACTCCATCTTTTGCAAGATCCTCTGCTTCGCGTATTATCTCATTTGCATCGCGGCTACGCTCCCTACCTCGAGTGTATGGTACTATACAATATGTACAGAAATTATTGCATCCGTACATAATATTTACAAAGGATTTATGTTTGTGCAGGCGCTTTGCCGGAAGATTTTCTATTATTTCTCCGGCTTCCTCCCAAACCTCCGTCATCTTTTGTTTTTCGGAGATAACGCGTTGAAGTATATCCGGGAATTGATGTATGTTGTGCGTTCCGAATATAACATCCACCCAAGGATACTTTTGTTTAAGAGTATCGATTATGTGCTGTTGCTGCATCATGCAGCCGCAAACACAAATCACAAAATTTTTGTTTAACTGCTTTCGCTTTTTCAAATGACCCAGCGTCCCAAAAAACCTCTTGTCCGCATTTTCCCTGACACTGCAGGTGTTGAGTATTATAATGTCGGCATATTTATTATCGACCGCCTCCGCACCACGCTCCTCCAGCATGCCGGAAATTATCTCCGAATCATGTTCATTCATTTGGCAGCCGAAGGTCAATATATGATATTTTCTATTTTTAAGCATTTTTTCCAATATTTGCAGTCTCCTAATCGTTATCTTTGTTTATCTTGGTATTTTAACATTTTTTTATGTTAAATTCAATGACACTGATTTGTTAAGTCAAATTTAACTTTTTAATACTATTGTTTTGAGGTATAATTCTTGTTAAGGAGATAATCAAAATGAAAAAAAATGAAACTTTAATTACTCTTGATGATATCAAACACAATAAAGAAATTTTAACTTACATCAGCAAAGGAAACAGCTTACTTGGAGCAATGGGATTTACCGAGCATGGCTTTGCTCATGCAGGTAAAGTCGCAAAGAATGCAGGGGACATTCTAAAAATCCTTTCTTTTGATAAAAGGACTGTAGAGCTGGCACAAATTGCCGGATACATGCATGACATAGGAAACTGTATAAACCGCAACGACCACGCTCAAAGCGGTGCGATCATGGCATTCAGAATACTTGACAAGATAGGCTTCGACCCCGAAGAGCTCGCCGATATAATAGGGGCTATAGGCAACCATGACGAAGGCACGGGAATGGCTATAAGCCCTATTTCATCAGCTTTAATTCTTGCCGATAAATCCGATGTTAGAAGAAGTCGTGTAAGATATAAAAACCGCAATGAAGAAAAATTATCTTCTGATATACACGATCGTGTAAATTATGCCGTGCACAAATCAAATTTAAAAATAGACCCGGAAAAGAAGAGCGCCCTTCTATACCTAGATATAGATACTAATATAAGTGCCGTTATGGAATATTTTCAAATATTCTTAGGACGTATGAACATGTGCCGCAATGCGGCTGAGTATTTGGGACTAAAATTCGAGCTCTCTATGAACGATGTGCGCCTATTATAAAACACTTAACGCTTCCTCCGCCGTATATAGCCCCGGAGCGCTTTCCGCGGCAAAGCATGAGGCTTTGAGAGCCCCTACGGCAAAAATTCTTCTGGATGATGCCGAATGATTGATTTCGATAACTTCATCCTCTCCTGCGAAAATAACACTATGCTCTCCGACTATCGTACCGCCTCTAATACCGTGTATCGCTATTTCCTTCCCGCGTTTACTCTCACCATGCCTTCCAAATATCCATTCATATTCCTTTTCCTTATCGACAGCTGCGGCAAGCGCAAGCGCCGTCCCGCTTGGTGCATCCAGCTTACGTCTATGATGCTTCTCCACTATTTCAATATCAAAGTCGTTCTTCAATATAGGCGAAATTTTTTCCAAAACCTGTTTTACTACAGCAACTCCTATTGAAAAATTTGCGGACATTACAACCGGCACGCTTTTTGAAAGCTCTGCAATCATTTCCTTTTCTTCTTTTCCGTGACCTGTGGTGGCGATTACTACAGCACATCCTCTGCCCTTTGCATAGTTACAGATGCTCTGTAAATTATTAGGATGACTGAAATCCAATATTACATCAGTCTCCTGAATATCCTCGAGCTTTTCACCGTTTAACGGTTCAATCATGCCCATAAAATCAATGCAGGCATTCTTTTGGGCTATTTCCGAAACCATCCTGCCCATGACGCCTGCACCCATAACAGCTACTTTACATTTCATATCACGAACCTCCTTCATATATTTACACAGTATATGTGCGAAGGCTTATTTTCTTTCGGTGATATTTTATGTTAAATTTCATATTTGAACACGAGCTTACCCCCGTCGCATTTTTCATACTTAAGCGTAAGCCAATCCGGGATCCTATCCTCGCCTATAAGTTTGTCAAACGATACGGAGATCGAATTGTTTCCTATTACAATTCCCTTCTTCAACAGGTCGCTGTTCCTTGAGAAGCTCTTGATAAAATCATGTATTGCCATATTCTTAAAGGATTGACCGAGCAGGTGGTATGAGAAAAACGCAGTATGCTCTGCCGAATTGAATTTGAAATCGATTATTTCTATAACTGCCGAAACAGATATTGTCATAAATTTTTTGACCTTAAATGCAATAAATATATATCCATCGTCAAAAGCGACCTGTAAATCATATATGCTGCCGTTGCTCTTTTCTCTTATAATCGCCTCCAGAAGGCTATAAAGTAGCTTATCAGGCACCTCTATCTTTCCGGTTCCAACATTGTTTTCATCCAGATTATTTATAAATGCATTTATATCGGTCTTATACGATGCAGCAATCTTTAAAATGCTTATTAACAGTTCCCTATCCATTAAGCAATCCTCCTCACCCTCTATATTATTTGCAAGTCATTTTATATATACCCATCTGCTTTTAAAATCAGACTAAATAAAATAACAAATGCAAAGCTTAAAACTCATCGTAATGTTCTTTGAAAAATTCATAGTATACTCGAACATTTTCCAGCTGTGTCCAGTCCTTGACGCAAACCGGATTCTCATCTAAATCATATATCTTCGCATGCTTTATCGCTAGCACAAACGGCGAATGTGTCGAAATAATAAATTGGCATCCGAAAAATCGAGCCGAATCTTCAATGAATTGAACAAGCTCACGTTGTCTTGCCGGTGCAAGACTGTTTTCCGGTTCATCAAGCAGGAACAATCCATTTTCACCGATTTTCTCCGTGAAATACCGGAAGGCGCTTTCCCCATTAGAATACTCTCTTATATTTCCCATGAGATTTTTCCTTACAAATCGTGATTGTGAGGTTTTCCTTGTCATATTTACTTTTTTCAATTGCTCGTAATCATCGAGAGATTTCAACTTGAAATCCGAATTTTTCGCATCAAAGTATTCATTAAACAAATCATCTCTGCGGCTGTCAATTCCCTCATTTAGATTGCGAATATTGAGCATATAATCGAATACATCATCGCTGGTTATTATTCGGCTATTTTGAGGCAATTTATTTGATAATTTTTCTGAGCAAAATCTTAAATAATCCGGATAAAAATTCGATTTATTAAAAACCGAATCCCTGTTGATTTTAAGTTTTTCGGCAATGATATTCAATGCCGTCGATTTTCCCGTCCCGTTACCGCCGTAAAGGATTGTCACCGGCTCGAAGTCAATTTGATCAAGCCTATTCTTTGATAACACTTGAAACGGATAAAATATATCGTAACATGTCTTCTTTTGGTCTATAAAAAAGTTAAATTCCTTTTCCGCATCGGGGAAATTAAAGCTCTCCAAATAAATCATTTTTCGCTCCCTCTATTTTGCCATATCCTCAAGCGTTTCTCCCGAAAGCCTATACACTGTCCATTCGCTCATGCTTTCTGACCCTATCGAACGGTAAAATTCAATAGCAGGCTTATTCCAGTTAAGACACCACCATTCCAATCTTCCGCAGCCTCTTTCGACAGCAATACCGGCAAGATGCTTGAGCAGTTGCTTTCCGTATCCAAGCCCCCTATGCTCCGGATAGATATATAAATCCTCAAGATATATTCCCGCGCGACCTAAAAAAGTCGAGAAATTATGGAAAAATAGAGCAAACCCCACTTCCTTGCCATCATATACGGCAAAGATAACCTCAGCCTTTTCTTTTTCAAAAATCCACTCTTCAAGAAGTTCTTCCGTGGCGACTACCTCATGTGAGAGCTTTTCGTATGAAGCCAGTTCCTTAATAAATTTTAAAATCAAAGGCACATCTTCCCTGACCGAGTTTCTAAATGTCAATTGTTGTTTATTCATTATTCTATCCCTCCCGCATTTTT
>JAQWFH010000023.1 GCA_028704515.1 Eubacteriales bacterium | reverse complement strand
GAAGTTGCCGATAAAATGGGCATTTCTCAATCATACATATCACGTTTGGAAAAAAAGATAATAAGCAGACTCCGAAGAGAAATAAAAAAATATGCAAATTAAGGCAATTTTCTTCAAAATTTTCCTGCTGATTATCAGAATAAAAACTGCTGTGATTGCACAAGATTGTTTTAACAAAAGACAATCGAAAGGGCATGTGCAATATGACGAACAAGGTAGAAATTTGCGGAGTAAATACTGCAACCCTCGCACTATACAATGATGTGGAAATGAAAGATATGATTAACCGCATAAAAAATGGCGAGGATGAAGTAAGAGATAAGTTTATAACAGGAAATCTCCGCCTTGTCCTCAGCGTGATTCAACGCTTCAACGGGAGAGGTGAGAGCGCCGACGATCTTTTTCAGGTAGGGTGCATAGGTCTGATTAAAGCGCTTAATAATTTTGACACATCATACGGTGTGAAATTTTCAACGTACGCTGTTCCTATGATTATAGGCGAGGTAAGACGTTATCTTAGGGATAACAATTCTATAAGAGTGTCTCGCTCAATCAGGGATACCGCATACAGATCTCTTTATGCAAAGGAACGCTTATCAGCGCAGCTTCAGCGCGAGCCGCATATAAGTGAGATAGCGAAGGAACTTGAAATCAGCGACGAAGAAGTTGTCGCAGCGCTTGAAGCGATACAAGAGCCCGTCTCTCTTTTTGAGCCTGTATTTCATGATGATGGGGATCCCATTTACATTATGGATCAGATTAAGGACAGTAAAAATACTGACAATGCGTGGATAGAAAATATTTCTCTTTCCGAAGCAATGAAAAAGCTTACACCAAGAGAGCAAAGAATATTGACGCTCAGGTTTTTTGAGGGAAAAACTCAAATGGAGGTCGCCGATGAAATCGCGATAAGTCAAGCGCAAGTCAGCAGGCTCGAAAAAAACGCATTAAAATATATGAGAAAATATGTTTAATGGGGATTAAAGATAGAATACCTCAAAAGTAATAGGGGAATAAAAAAATCGGCATAGTTTGGTATGGATTACCGGCTATGCCGATTTTTAGATAATCGGGATTTAAACACAGATATTGTCAAATAATGTTGTAAAACTCCAAAATAAGAAGTACAATTATGACAAAAGTTACAATTACTCTCTTTCGAGGAGTTGGATTTAAATGGATCTTCTCTGTGGAAAAAATACATAGATGAAAGCCAGAAGAGGAGAAATGTAATGCTTGTGGCGCTTAAAATTTAGCTGTTTGGTATGTCAATGTCAAACGTCGCGCATGATGCTGCAACGTGCGAAACCTTTCGGAGAATTGCATCTATTGGCTGGGGTACAATTTACGCGATTTTACTGCACTTTATTTTAGTCATAACGGGGAAACCCGCGCTATATAAAAAGTGGTGGTGCTATGTATGCCTGTATTTACCTGCGCTCTTTTGTTTGTTTGCGTTCACTGTTCCAAATGGAATAAACCATGCCCCGTACGATCTTTACCAAACAGAGTATGGTTGGGTTAATGTACCGATAAATAATATGTGGGACTGGATTTTCTATGCCTATTATATAGGTTTCACCGTAATAGGATTATTGCTTTTATATCGGTGGGGCAAAAATTCATCAAATACTATAACAAAATTGTATCTTATGCCGGCGTCATTGTGATTATCACTCTGATAAACGCTTATAAAAAGAAAAACACTGCTTATATAAAAAGAATAAAATATGACAATGAGCATGTACAGCCTTGTATCAAATAAGGTTTGTGGATTCGAAGCCTTAGCCAGGCTTAAAAGTGAAAAACTTGCCCTAATTCCTCCATTGGAGTTTATAACGATAGCCGGGAAAACAAACATGATAAATGCGCTTGGAGAAAATATCATTATTCAGTGTCTCGGGTTTTTGAAAAAACTGGAGCAGAACGGTCATGACAAAATAGCAGTATCAATCAATATTTCGATGCTGCAGTTTATGGAAGATGGATTTGCCGACAGATTGTTGAAAATGATACATGAAATGGGCATTAACCCCGAGAACGTAGGCATTGAACTTACGGAATCCATATTTATCACGGAGAGCGCACAACTCAACATATCTATTAATGCTCTTAAAGAAGCAGGCATTAACCTTCTAATCGATGATTTCGGGACAGGCTACTCCTCTTTTTCTAGATTAAGCGAATTAAATATTGATTGCCTGAAAATTGATAAAAGCTTTATTGATAAGTTGATTGAGCCAAATCCAGAAGAAGCGATAACCATAGATATCATATTAATGGCTCAAAAGCTTGGCCACTGTGTAGTAGCTGAAGGGGTTGAGTATGAGACGCAACTGAGTTACTTACGTGAGTGTGGCTGTGACAAAATACAGGGGTATTTGATTAGTAAGCCTCTTGACGAAAAAGCTGCTTTGGATATATTGAAAATTTAAGAAAATATTAATTAAAATAATAGAAAAAATCTAGAGATGCACACCCTAGCGATTTGTACGGCAGGGGTGTGCGGTTTTTCTTTCTAGCCTTATTTTTTATTCTACAAAAGAGACGCCTAGGAACTGTGCAACGGATAGAGCCAAATTTCGTGCTATTTGATTAATATTCTCGGTCATCCAGGTAGCATCGGCATAGTTATCGTGGTAAGCTATTTCTATAAGGACTGCTGGTGCTCTTGTTCTTCGAAGCTCTGCAAGCGTAGTATTTGGAATTGTGGCAACGAGATTTGGGTTGGGGTAAATATTCTTTAGATTCCCTGCAAATATGTCAGCCGCACGTCTGCCCGAATCACTTGATGCATAATAATAAATGTCCGGGCCTTGTAGCATTCCGGCAAGATGTTCGGGAGATGCATTACTGTGAAGCGCCATGTGAAGGCCATAATTTCCTGCGTTTGATTCGCCTATTATTGTGGTAAGATTAGAAAAAGGATCGTTGCGTTCATAAGAAATACCGCTTGCGCGAAGATAAGGAATCATTGCATCTACAATAAGATTCATATAATATTCTTCGCTTCCACCGAGAATGGTTTCGTTATAGTCCTGAACTGAAGGACTTAAGTATACACTGGCCATAAAAATACCTCCTCACATATATTATGAATTGCTTGAAAAAAGGTGCGCCATATGATAAAATGTAGGAATTATCAAAAATAAAATCTTACTAAAGTTGGAGAGAAAACATATGTCCCAAAAACAGAAAATTATAAATATTGCAGTTATTGCTCACGTCGATGCAGGCAAATCTACACTTGTAGATGCTTTCTTAAATCAAAGCGGCGTTTTCCGTAAGAATGAAAATGTTGCGGATTGTATTATGGATTCAGATGATATTGAAAGAGAAAGAGGCATTACCATTTATTCAAAGAATTGCTCGGTGATGCACGAGGATGTCAAGATAAATATTGTGGATACACCAGGCCACGCCGACTTCAGCTCGGAGGTTGAGCGTATCATGAAGACAGTCGACACAGTTATATTGCTGGTGGACTCTTCGGAAGGGCCGATGCCGCAAACTCGTTTTGTATTAAAAAAATCCCTTGAGCAAGGACTAAACCCTATACTTTTAATTAATAAAATAGATAAAAAAGACGCGCGTGTAGAGGAAGTCGTAGATGAAGTATACGAGCTCTTTATGGACCTGAACGCCAATGACAAGCAACTTGATTTTCCGATATTGTACGGTGTTGCAAGGCAGGGGACAGCCGTATTCGATCCGTCCGATGCTGCAGGTCTTGATGATGCGTTGGGAAATGACAAGGTAAAGAAACATCCCTCAGGAATAGGGGAGTACAATATAAATCCATTATTTGAAACTATTTCAAAGCATTGCACAGTTTATCCGAATTACAACGATGAACCACTACAATTGCAAATTTCAAGCCTGGGCTATGATGATTACATCGGCAGGCTGGGAATAGGAAGAATAACCAAGGGTAAGATTTCGGAAGCTCAGACTGTTTCAGTCACAAAGCCCGATGGATCTGTTGTTGTAAGGAAGCTTAATCAAATATTCGTATATAGAGGTTTAAAGCGTGTACCGGTTAATACCGCCGAAAGCGGTGATATCGTTGTAGTGTCCGGTATAGCAGATATCTCAATAGGCGAAACCGTATGTGAGCACGGCAAACCGATGCCGATGGAAACTATTCACATAGAGGAGCCGACATTATCCATGAACTTCATGGTAAACAAATCGCCATTTGCGGGCAAGGCTGGCAAATATGTTACATCGCGCCATATAAAGGAACGTCTTAATAAGGAGCTTGAAGTAAACGTAGGTCTTCTTGTAGAGGAAACGTCTTCAACAGATGTGTTTAAGGTATCCGGTAGAGGAGAGCTACATCTTTCCATTCTTATAGAAAATATGAGAAGAGAGGGATATGAGCTTGCCGTATCGAAGCCGGAAGTTATAATGAGGAAGGGCCCGAAGGGAGAGACACTTGAACCTATGGAGCTCGTAACCGCATTTGTTCCCGAGCAATATGCCGGAGCAGTAATAAATCAGCTGAACCTAAGAAAAGGTATCATGAGACAGATGGCCGGTGATAACGGTTATTCTAAAATAGAGTATATAGTTCCGACAAGAGGCCTTATTGGATATCGTTCCGAATTTATCAATGAGACACGCGGAGAGGGAACGCTTGTAAGGCGCTTTGAATGCTTTGACACATTTAAGGGAGATGTACCGCACAGACAGAATGGAGTGGCGGTTGCCCAGGAACAGGGAGTTTGTACCGGGTACGCACTTAACAACATTCAAGAGCGGGTGCAGCTTTTTGTAGAACCGGGAACAAGGGTCTACGAAGGGATGATTATAGGAATGAATTCCAGGGAGGATGATATGATTGTCAATCCTTCTAGGGCGAAGAAGGTAACAAATATGAGGGCTGCCGGATCGGATGATTCTGTCAGATTATCACCTCCGCGAACATTTACCCTTGAGGAAGCTCTCGAATTTATCGCTGATGATGAGCTCGTGGAAGTCGTTCCCGGGGATATCAGGCTCAGAAAGAAAATTTTGAATGAGCTTGATAGGAGACGTAACCCAAAGGTATTTGAAAATTAAAGTTGTTAAATATAACGAGGAATTTCATGGATAAAATAATTCAAAAAATTTCGGAGTTTATGCCAAATATATTAGGAGTTGCTCTGATAACAATTATCGGGATATTGGCGATTAAAATTATAATCAAGATCACCGTAAAAGCACTCAAACGGACACAGCTTGACGAATCTGTACATGTGTTTATAATAAATATGATGAAGATAATCTTTTGGATAATATTGTTTGTATTAATCCTTGGGTATCTTAAAATTCCAACAGCGCCATTTGTGGCAGTTCTCGGAGCTGCCGGCGCGGCTGTGGCTCTTGCCCTTAAGGACAGCTTGGGCAATATAGCCGGTGGCATTCTGATCCTTGTAAATAAACCCTTTGTAAAGGGAGATTTTGTAGATATAGGAGGGACGTCAGGGCTGGTGCATCAAATAGACATGTTGATTACAACGCTGAAAACCAAGGACAATAAGGTTGTAAGCGTGCCTAATGGCACTGTGTCAACATCAGTAATAACAAACTACACCCGAGAGGAAAATCGCAGAGTTGATTGCGAATTCAGGATATCATATACAAGCTCGATTGGCAAAGCAAAAGACACGATTTTGGCCGTAGTGGAAGCAAATCCAATTATTTTAAAGGAGCCGGAGCCATATATCGCTATTTCATCGCAGGATGAGAAAGCAGTATACGTTTCGTGTTTTGTCTGGTGCAAATCGGACGACTACTGGGATGTGAAATTTTTTCTTGAAGAGAATGTCAAAATCGCCTTTGACGAGGCACAAATATCAGTACCATATCCACAAATTGATGTGCATATAAAAAAGTAAAGGAGATGCTAGAATGAATGAAATTAAAAAATTCAAAAGGATTTTAGTTGCCAACAGAGGAGAAATCGCCATAAGAATCCTCAGAGCATGTAAAGAACTCGGAATTAGAACTGTAGCTATCTATTCTGAAGAAGATAAGAATACGCTTTTTAGAACAAAAGCTGATGAATCATACAGAGTAGGTAAAGGGAAATCTCCTGTAGAGGCATATCTGGGTATTTCTGAAATTATTGAGCTTGCAAAGGCAAAAGGAGTGGATGCAATACATCCAGGATACGGCTTTCTTGCGGAAAACACTGAGTTTGCAAAGCTATGTGAAGAAGCTGGTATCGTTTTCATAGGACCGGATCACATTATGATGAACAGCCTCGGTGACAAAATCCAATCGAAGCTCGTAGCTAAAAAGGTAGATGTTCCGACTATACCGGGAGTTGAGGCTTCAATTCAAAACGACAAGGAAGCTATAAAATTTGCAGGGCAATGCGGATATCCGGTAATGCTCAAAGCTGCCGCAGGCGGTGGCGGGCGCGGAATGAGAATAGTAAGAAGCGCAGAAGAAATGCCGGAACAATATAGATCAGCGAAAAGTGAAGCAAAAAAGGCATTTGGGATAGATGATGTTTTTATTGAAAAATATCTGGAAAATCCTAAGCACATAGAAGTACAGATTCTTGGTGACAATTACGGTAACATAGTACATTTGTACGAAAGAGATTGCTCTATACAGCGTCGCCATCAGAAGGTAGTCGAATTTACACCGGCTCTTTGCCTGACGGAAGAGCAAAGACAAAACATATGTAACGATGCAATAAAGATTGCAAACGCAGTTAGTTATAGGAGTGCGGGTACGGTAGAGTTCCTGCTTGACAATGACGGCAATCATTACTTTATAGAAATGAACCCTAGAATTCAGGTTGAACATACTGTAACAGAAATCGTTACAAACATAGATATAGTTCAAACACAGATCCTAATAGCACAGGGCTACAGCTTGGATTCCGATGTCATAAACATCAAGAGCCAGAAAGATATAGCTCCGAGAGGATTTGCAATACAATCACGTATAACTACTGAGGATCCTACAAACAGCTTTGCACCTGATACGGGCACAGTGGATCATTACAGATCGGCATCCGGCTTTGGTATAAGACTTGACGGTGGTAATGCATTTACAGGCTCTCAGATTTCACCTTACTACGATTCATTACTTGTAAAGGTTACATCGAGCGGAAGAACCTTCAACGAAGCCGTTAACAGAGCCATACGTTGTTTGACGGAAATGAAGATAAAGGGTGTAAAAACAAACATTCCTTTCCTGCTTAACGTTCTGAATCACAAGGATTTCAGAGAAGGAAAGTGCGATACGGGCTTTATTACGCATCATCCTGAATTATTCAATATCAGTGCGGCGCCCGACACAGAGCTAAAAATTCTTAATTTCATAGGGAATATAGTAGTTAACGAAAGAAAGGGCGAAAAGCCTGACTTCAATGTTCCTGTATTTCCGAGAATCACAGACGCTCAATTAAGTGAGCTCAGAGGTACAAAGCAGATTCTAGACGAAATTGGACCAAAAAAGATGTCACAGTGGATTCTGGATCAAGGGCGTCTTCTCGTAACAGACACAACAATGCGTGACGCTCAGCAATCGCTTATGGCGACGAGAGTCAGAACAATAGATATGGAAAAAATAGCTCCGGCAACGGCTTACTACGGTCAAAATCTCTTCTCCCTTGAAATGTGGGGTGGAGCTACATTCGATACGGCATACAGATTCTTGAAGGAGTCCCCGTGGGAAAGAATGAGGACGCTAAGGGCAAAAATTCCAAACGTTCTCTTCCAAATGCTTTTAAGAGGCGCGAATGCTGTAGGATACAAGAATTATCCGGACAATGTAATTCGTGAATTCGTAAAGGAAGCTTCATCTGAAGGCATAGACGTTTTCAGGATATTTGACTCGCTTAACTGGATTCAAGGTATGGAAATAGCTCTTGATGAGGTTCTCAATCAAGGTAAGCTCGCTGAAGCTTGTATGTGCTACACGGGAGACATCCTTGATGAAACAAGGGATAAATATTCACTCAATTATTATGTGAAAATGGCTAAAGAGCTTGAAAAAAGAGGAACTCATATCATAGGTATCAAGGATATGTCGGGACTTTTGAAGCCTATGGCAGCCAGGAAGCTTATAAAAGCTCTTAAGAATGAGGTGAGTGTACCTATTCATATGCATACTCACGATACGACGGGTAATGGTGTTGCATCAATACTTATGTCGGCGATGGCAGGCTGCGATATCGTAGATACTGCGTTTAACTCCATGTCAGGCTTAACCTCGCAACCGGCACTTAACTCTGTAGTTGCAGCAGTTGAGAATACGCCGCGAGATACAGGCATCGATTTGGACGGAATCCAGAAGATATCTGATTATTGGGAGGATGTCAGACCGGTATACAAAAACTTCGAATCAGATCTAAAAACTGCATCCGTTGAAATTTACAAATACGAAATTCCTGGAGGACAGTATTCAAATCTCAAGCCTCAGGTTGAGAGCTTCGGGCTTGGACATCGTTTCTCCGATGTTAAGGAAATGTACAGAGATGTAAACTACATGCTGGGTGATATAGTTAAAGTAACTCCTTCGTCAAAAGCTGTCGGCGATATGGCTATTTTCATGGTACAAAACGATTTGACGCCTGAAAACATATATGACAAAGGTAAGAGTATAGACTTCCCGGATTCGATAGTTTCATACTTTGAAGGCATGATGGGACAGCCGGAAGGCGGATTCCCTAAGGAACTTCAGAAGCTTGTTCTCAAGGACAGGGAGCCGATAACATTCAGACCGGGAGAGCTTTTGCCGGATGAGGATTTCGAAGCCATTAAGAAAATGCTTCGTGAGAAGTATAACCTTGACGGAAACAGCAGAGAGGCATTATCGTTCGCTCTTTATCCAAAGGTATACGAAGATTACCTCAAGATGGTTAAAACCACTGACGGAAGTCTCAGGCACATGGGATCTGACATATATTTCCATGGCTTGTCCGAAGGGGAGACGTGTGAAGTCAAGGTTGCAGAGGGTAAGATTTTTGTAATCAAGCTTGTTGAAATAAGAGGAATAGATAAAGAAGGCGGTCGTGAGCTTGTATTTGAAGTTGACGGTAACAGAAGGAATATAAGAATTAAGGATAAGGTTGCTAGCCAGCTTATGGTTACAGGCAGCTCAATCACTTATGCCGATTCTGACGACCCAACTGAAATTGGAGCAAACATACCGGGCAGCATATTAAAAATCTTGGTTAAAGAAGGCGATGTAATCGAAGAAAAGCAGCCTGTAGCAATTATTGAAGCCATGAAAATGGAAACAAATATACTTTCTGCTATAAAAGGAACCGTTGATAAGATATACGTCAAAGAAGGCCAACAAGTAAAGGCTGGGGAGCTTGTAGCAAAGCTTATTCAATAAAATCTGTATTATTTCCCCTTCGTAAGGCAAACTATATATAAATGCTTTACGGAGGGGAGATAATAAATGGAAAATAAATATTATTTTTTTCGTAGCAAATTGTACGAAGCTCTGCCTATAGGACAGAGCTTTGACATTTTTGAGAGGAAACTTGTTATAGCGGGGCATGATGCGCATCTTTATTATGTGGAAGGACTTGTAAACGGAACTCGCATGCAGCTACTGCTTTCTTATCTTTTGGATGAAGCCTCAAAGAAACCTGCCAAAATGGAATCTGCAGAGGTTTTTATAAATGAAAAATTTCCATTTTCAAGTACAACGCTTACGGATGATCCGAACGTCGCAGCAGAAATGCTGTTGAAGGGTCTGGTTCCCATAGTAATTGATGGCTTGGACAAGATAATAGTTGCGGATGTAAGGAATTACCCTTCGCGTTCCGTTGAGGAGCCCTCAAAGGAGAAGAGTCTGCGAGGAGCGAAGGATGGCTTTACTGAAACGTTTATGACAAATGTAGCTCTTGTGAGACGTCGCATACGTAGCGGAAATCTTGTTTTTGAAAGCCATATTATAGGTAGTGATTCAGCGACAGATATAGCACTTGTGTATATGAAGGACAGTGCCGATATGAAGCTCGTTGAAAAACTTGGAAAGAAGCTCGATTCAATAGATGCCAGAACCATGACGGTTGCTGAGCAGAGTGTTGTAGAGGCATTGATGCGGGATGAAACAAAGAAAAAAAGAGGACTGGCCCGCTTTGCAATACTAAATCCATTCCCCAAAGTCAGATATACCCAAAGACCAGACGTTGTTGCAGCGCATGTTACAGAAGGTAGGCTGGCTATTTTAGTTGATAATTCTCCGACAGCATTGCTGCTCCCAGCCTCTGTGTTTGATTTCATGCAGGAAGTAGACGATTATTATTTTCCTATAGTTACGGGGAATTACTTCCGTGTACTACGAATAATCAATCTTATAGCTGTTGTATTTGCCTCACCTCTATTTTTCCTTATGGCAGAGGGACATATAAAGGTTTATGAGGCCATCAGATTTTTCATTCCCGATATGGACTTTGCAATATCTATATTTTGGCAGTTTGTGCTGATAGAATTAGCTATAGATGCACTGAAATTTGCATCTTTGAACACTCCCGATTCATTGGGAATGTCGCTGTCTGTAATTGGAGCATTGATTTTAGGCGAATTTTCGATAGAATCCGGGTGGTTTATACCTCAGACAATACTTGTAATGGCCGTAGTCACATTAGGCAGTTTTGCATTTCCGAGCATTGAGATGGGGTATGCCGTTAAAGTTGTAAGACTAATAATTTTAATAGGTGCTGCAATTTTCGGATTGTGGGGAGCTATAGGTGCATCTATATTTTGTTTGATTGTTATGGCAAGCACAAAAACATTAGTGGGGACATCTTATTTGTATCCGCTTATTCCATATAATAAAGATGAATTAAAAAAGGTAATTTTCAGAACTGCTCAAAAGAGAAAAAATTGAGAAAATTGCGAAAGCAAAAATATTGAAAGAAATGAGCAAAATAATATTTGCATACAAGAAACAAACAATTTAGCTGATTAAACTTGCGGTATTATCTTGCATTTTTAACCAATAAAGGTTATAATCTTGTGGTACTTGTGGAAATTAAATTTTTCACACTGTATTTTAGCGGGATTTTTAATAAAACTTTAGAATTAAAAGGAGGATCTGAAAGTGTCTATTATTGATACAAGTTTAACTATGACACATGCATGGTTCGGTGTGTTAGCAGGGGTGCTTGCCTTGGGCTATGCACTCATCACAATGATGAGTGTTCTTAAGGAATCGATGGGAACACCAAAGATGAAGGAGATTTCTGAGGCCATACAAGAGGGTGCAATGGCATACCTCAACAAGCAATACAAGGCTCTCATCCCTTTCACAGGAATTATTTTTGTTGTTTTATTTTTCGTAGCCGGTGCTCCTATGTCAATTTCATTCCTGGTAGGTGCTGTATGTTCAGGTATTGCAGGCTACATAGGCATGAACAGTACTACGAAATCTAATGCAAGAACAACAGAAGCGGCAAGAAGCAACGGTCTGGGCAAAGCTCTTAAAATTTCGTTCAGAGCAGGAGCTGTTATGGGTCTTTCCGTAGCAGGTCTCGGACTTCTCGGCGTATCTTCATTGTTTCTCATATTCCAAGATGCCGATGTTATTAACAGCTTCGCATTCGGTGCCAGCGTTATAGCATTCTTTGCGAGAGTTGGAGGAGGCATCTTTACTAAAGCTGCTGACGTTGGAGCTGACCTCGTAGGTAAAGTTGAGGCAGGTATCCCTGAGGACGATCCGCGTAACCCTGCAACTATCGCCGACAACGTAGGTGATAACGTAGGTGATACGGCAGGTATGGGTGCAGACTTATTCGAATCATACGGTGCAACAACTATTGCTGCAATGATTCTCGGAAACAGCTTATTTGGACTTTCAGGAGCATTGTTCCCTCTTCTCGTAGGAACTATCGGAATTATAGCTTCTATTATTGGAACATTCTGCGTAAGAACAAGTGAAAATGGAAATCCACAGACAGCACTTAACATTGGTCTTTGGACAACAAATATTTTGACGGCTGTATGTGTATTCTTCTTGAGCGGATATATATTTGAAGCTCCGTTAAGCTATGGAATAACCATTGCTATAGTAATAGGTCTTATTGTAAACATTTTAATCGGTGGAATTACAGAGTACTATACTTCAGGTGGCAAGAGACCTGTAAATAATATCATAAGAGCTTCCGAAACAGGACCTGCAACAAATGCTATTCAGGGTCTTGCAGTAGGACTTGAAAGTGCTTTCGTACCTATGCTAGTATTTGCTGCGGCAATCTTCGGTGCATATACTGCTGCAGGTATGGCAGGAGCCGAATATGCAATCTTCGGTATTGCGATGGCTGCAATGGGAATGCTCTCTACAGCGGGTATTGTAGTTGCAATGGACTCATTTGGTCCTGTAGCCGACAATGCTGGCGGTATTGCTGAAATGGCAGACCTTCCTCCGGAGGTTCGTGAAATTACGGACAAACTCGACAGCGTAGGAAATACAACTGCTGCAATTGCAAAAGGATTTGCTATTGGATCAGCTGCGCTCACAGCGCTTGCTTTGTTCCAAGCGTTCGTAGACTCTGCAGCCAAAAATGCTAATCTTCAGGCATCCGGCGCTCTTGATTATGTAGACGGCGCGTACAAGCTTATTATAAATCTAAATGATCCGCTTGTTCTGATTGGATTATTTATCGGTGGCGCAGTTCCGTTCCTTGTAGCTGCATTTACTATGAAGGCTGTAGGAGATGCTGCAGGTGGAATGGTTGAAGAAGTAAGACGTCAGTTCAGAGAAATCCCAGGTATAATGGAAGGTACCGGAAAACCTGACTATGCACGTTGCGTAAGTATAGCAACAGGTGCAGCTATCAGCAAGATGATTCCTCCTGGAATCGTAGCGGTTGCTTGTCCTCTCATCGTAGGTTTTGGTTTGGGTGTAAAGGCTATGGCAGGATTCCTGTGCGGTCTTACTGTAACAGGTGTTTTACTTGCACTCTTCCTCTCAAATGCAGGCGGAGCATGGGATAATGCTAAGAAGTGGATTGAAGCTAACGGCGGCAAAAAGACTGCTGACGGACAACCGAATCCTGCACATCAGGCAGCTGTTATCGGTGATACAATAGGTGACCCTTGTAAGGATACTGCAGGACCTGCTATGAACCCTCTTATCAAGGTTGCAGGTACAATTGCACTTATCATAGTTCCTTTCCTGATGTTCTAATTAATTTTATAAAAATATCTACCGGTGGAGCTCTTCTCCACCGGTTTTTATATTTTCAAGCGAAATCTACGGTTCCGTAAAAAACCTTGACCGATTTAATTGAATACATATCAAGTATGGTTATATTAGGCGAATCTGCAGATTGAAGTACTAAATAATTTACACCTACTCCTACTAAAAACCCAATGTCTGTTTGCACAACACTCGTGCCCATAATATGTTCAACGCGAACTAAATGTCCAATTTGGGTCTGGTAAAACCCCTGCAGATATTGAATTTGATTAAAATCTACAGTTTCATTGTATCCTTCAGGTGTAAGTGGGCTTTGAGGAACTAAAAACCTTGGTGTATCCTCGGCACTTCGAGTAGGGTCAGATATATTCTCGCCTATTTGATTGTTAGAGCCTTGTGGCGGAACGATATTTGGAGTTGGGCTTACCGGCCTTGCTCTGGATGACTCCGGTGCTGGAGTGACAAATTCGGTCATATTGTGATACGGTATCGTCGGAGCTGTAATTTTAAATCTGCATTGTTGACCCGTGTGATTAGATTCATCGGGTCGAGTCGCAAATGATGGAGGAGAAGTTTCTTTTTTCGTTATTTTTTCTATTCGCTTAATGTATGTAGGTCTATCACAGCAAGCCATAAATTTTATACCTCTCTTTGCTATTATTTGTAGTACACCTATGTTTCTGCGTAATATGAAGTCGGAATGTAGAAGCAATGCTTTCCTACTCTATTATGTATCACTCCCACATTTGTTGGGAAAAAAGGCGCGCATTCGTTGCTGTATGGGTTGTAAAAAAACAAAGAATTATCCACGCCTGGAAGAATGCCCCCTGCCATTGCCCAATCCACGATTTCAAAATGAATCGCTTCCGGTTGCATGTTAAAGACATTCTGAGGATTATATTGTCCTTCAACATAAGTTTGCATGCAAACGAATTGTCTGGCATGTTCAATGACATTCCTTACATTTCCGCCTTGATTTATTCTTGCGAATTCACCATAATTAATATTTGCCCTATTCATTACGACCGTTGCTACCGCGCGCATTCCTGCATCGCCTTCGCCTCCTGATTCGCATTGAATCAATCTTGCAAACAGTTCTCTTGTATCAAATGGCATATTGGTTTCACCTCAATAATGTTGACTGATTCATCATATGCCAAAGATAAATGATAGGTTACTTTAAGTCTGCTAATCTGAATGATACTATTACAGCTATGAAGTTGCATTGGGCAAAATATAGGAATGAAAATGTTTTTCTTTACCGTTTAAGCAATCCAATTAGGGGTATAACTATATCAGTCAGATGAAAAATATAATAAGTTATACATCCGGATGGTGGACAAAAAAGGACATGTTATTTGGATTGGTATAAGATTAATTTAAACAAAGGAGGACATATTATGTTTGATTTAAAAGGTAGAGTTGTAGTTGTATCGGGGGCTTCTTCCGGTTTAGGAGCTCAGATGGCAGAGGGTTTTGCAAAGCAGGGCGCCGATTTGGTTATAACTGCAAGAAGAGTTGAGAGGCTAGAGGAATTATCAGATAAAATTCGTAAATTAGGGGTTAAATGTCTCCCTATTAAATGCGACGTAACAGATACAGAATCAGTAAACAATGCCGCAGCGATTGCTGAAAAAGAATTTGGCAAAATAGATGTATTGGTAAATTGCGCAGGATCCGCAAAGAATGCTGGTGTGCTTGAAATGACAGATGAAGAATGGGATTTCACAATCGGCGCCGATATGACAAGCGTATTCCTCGTAACTCGTGCATTTGCAAACATAATGAAGAAAAATAATTACGGACGTATTATTAATATTGCTTCTATGTATGGATTGGTAGGAAATACTGCAATTGATACAGTAGCTTATCATACAGCAAAGGGTGGCGTTGTAAACTTTACAAGAGCGGTAGCTGCTGAATTGGCTAAATACAACATTACTTGTAATGCAATTTGTCCTGGATATTTTGCAACAGAGCTCACAGTTGATACATTAAATACAGAAGCATTCCAGTCATACATGAAGGCGACTGTGCCTCTTGCTCGTTACGGTAATGAAGGCGAGTTAAATCCAGGCGCTATTTTCTTAGCAAGTGATGAAGCTTCATATGTTACAGGCGTAATTCTTCCTATTGATGGTGGATATACTGCAGTATAACAACAAATTATGACTCAACTATAAATGTTATGGTATTTGAGAAAATCAAATGCCATAGCATTTATCTTTTTTTGCTCATAAGGCTGTTTTATGATACAATTAAAAATCATAGGCATAACAATAAAAAGGAGAAATGTCATGGCTTTTGCCCATCTTCATGTTCATACAGAATACAGTTTGCTCGACGGTGCCGCAAAGATTAAAGATCTGATTTCGCGTGCCTCGGAATTTGGCATGGAATCAATCGCAATTACTGATCATGGAGTTATGTTCGGAGTCATTGATTTTTACAAGCAAGCCCTGGCGGCAGGCATTAAGCCTATATTGGGGTGTGAAGTATACACCGCGGCGCGCGGTATGAAGGACAAGGACGCTGAGAAGGATAAGAGGCAAGGACACCTAATTCTCCTTGCAAAAAATAATCAGGGTTATAAAAATTTAATGAACATAGTTTCCCAAGGCTTTCTGGAAGGCTTTTATTATAAGCCGCGAATAGATAAGGATGTACTTAGAAGGCACAGCGAAGGCATTATTGCATTATCAGCATGTCTGGCAGGAGAGGTACAGCATAAGCTTCTCAATGGCGATTACGAAGGAGCAAAGTCAGAGGCTTTGAGCATGAATGAAATATTCGGAGACGGAAATTTCTATCTGGAGATTCAGGATCAGGGGCTGGAAGAAGAGATGAGAATATTGCCTCTGATGAAAAAGCTAAATGAAGAGACGGGAATTCCTTTTGTTGCAACGAACGATGTGCACTATGTAAATCAAAGCGATGCAGAAACTCACGATGTATTGCTATGCATTCAGACTGCAGCTCATGTGGATGATGAGAACAGGATGAGATTTTCCGGAGACCAATTTTATTTAAAATCCGAGGGCGAGATGCGCAGGATATTTCATTCATTTCCGGAGGCTTGCGACAATACTTTGAAAATTGCAGAGCAATGCAATGTGGAAATAGAATTTGGAAATTTTCATTTTCCTGAATTTCGCGGTTCAGATGGGAAGGATAATGTAGTATACCTCGATGAGCTTTGCGAAATAGGCATGAAGGATAGATACAATATCGACAGAGAAGACGCATCGCAAGAAGCAAAGGACCTTTATAAAAGATTGGATTATGAGCTTTCAACAATAAAGGAAATGGGGTACGTCGAATATTTTTTAATTGTATGGGATTTTATCGCATACGCAAGGAGCAAGGGTATACCGGTCGGCCCGGGCAGAGGCTCTGCGGCAGGAAGCATGGTATCTTATGTGCTTAAAATTACGGATATAGACCCTATAAAATATGGATTGATTTTTGAAAGATTTCTAAACCCCGAAAGAATATCGATGCCCGATATAGACATAGATTTTTGCTATGAAAGACGAAATGAAGTAATAGAATATGTAATAGAAAAATACGGGGTTGACAAGGTATCTCAAATAATTACGTTTGGGACCATGAAAGCAAAGGCTGCGGTTAGAGACGTATCCAGAGCATTAGGACTGACATATGGGGAGGCTGATTCCATTGCTAAGGCTATACCGTTCGATCTAAAAATGACTATAGACAAAGCTCTTAGGATGAACCCTGAGCTTCGCGAAAGATATGATAATGATAAGAGGGTTGCCAAGGTTATCGACCTCTCAAGAGCAATAGAAGGCATGCCTCGCCACGCATCGACACACGCTGCAGGCGTAGTTATATCCAAGGAAGGCATAGGGGAGTATGTCCCGTTATACATGTCAGACAAGGGCATATCTACCCAATTCACGATGAATACAATAGAGGAGCTAGGACTTTTGAAAATGGATTTTCTCGGTCTCAGAACGCTCACTGTTATTCACGATGCCCTAGAACTGATAGAAAAAAATCACGGAAAGAAGATTGAATTTTCTTCTATGGGCTATGATGATCCTAAGGTGTATCAAACGATTTCCGAAGGAAATACGCTTGGAATATTCCAGCTCGAGTCCGGAGGCATGACTCAATTTATGAAAAATCTTAAGCCCGACTGCTTTGAGGATATTATTGCGGGCATTGCACTTTTTAGACCGGGACCGATGGCATCCATTCCCGATTACATAGAAAACAAGAAAAATACGAAAAGTATTAAATATATAAATGACTCGCTTAAGCCTATTCTTTCGGTAACCTACGGCTGCATTGTATATCAAGAGCAGGTAATGCAAATAGTAAGAGATCTGGGTGGTTATTCTTACGGCAGGAGCGATTTGGTGCGTCGTGCCATGAGTAAGAAGAAGGCCGACGTAATGCAGAAGGAAAAGGAATATTTTATATACGGTAAAAAAGGCGACGACGGCAGTATAGAGGTTCCGGGGTGCATAAGAAACGGCATACCAAAAAAAGATGCGGAAGAAATTTTCAACAGCATGACCAGCTTTGCCGAATATGCGTTCAATAAATCCCACGCGGCTGCATATGCTGTAATTGCGTATGAAACGGGATATCTTAAGACATATTATCCCGTAGAGTTTATGGCTGCGCTTTTGACATCAATTATGGGAGATTCAAATCAAATAGCAAAATATATAAAGAACTGCAGAGATATGGGAATAAAGGTTCTGCCTCCTTGTGTAAAGGAAGCAACGTCTAAATTTACAGTATCAGACGGAGCAATACGATTTGGTCTTTTGAGCGTAAAAAATGTCGGCGAGGGAGTAATCAATGAAATATTACGGCTTAGAAATGAGAACGGCATACCCGACAATATCTTTGATTTTATAAATAATATAAACATACACGAAGTAAACAAAAAGGCTATAGAGAGCCTGATAAAGTCAGGGGCATTTGCCTGCATGGAGGGTAGCAGGGCACAGCATCTTGCGGTATTTGAGACACTTATCGAATCGGCTCAAGGAAATGCAAGAAAAAACCTAGAGGGGCAGATGTCGTTGTTCAGTATGGATCAAACAGCAGATGTCATGGCTGCCGCCGAGGTAGGTGCTAGGCTTCCGGATATAGCTGAGTTTTCCGATAGGGAGCTTATGGATTTTGAAAAGGAAATGCTGGGAGTGTATATATCGGGACATCCGCTTGATGATTATGTTAATGTTATAGAGAGAACGGCTACAGCCAACTCCGAAGATTTTATACAAGGACATGAGAATGAAGGCAAGCTGAAGGACGGTATGAAGGTAACTATTGCAGGTATCATAAGTGCAAAGAAAACTCTTGTAACAAAAGCAAACCGAATGATGGCCTTCTTAGATTTGCAGGACCTTTACGGCGTAGTTGAAATACTGGTATTTCCAAATATTTATGAAAAATATAATATGTTCATAAGCGATGATAGAATAATAGCGGTAAGAGGAACGGTCAACTTTAAAGAGGATGAAGCCCCTACGCTGATAGCCGAGAAGATATCTGATCTTACATACTTAGAGACGGTGCAGGACAAAAGCGTAGAACCCCTTTTGAAAGCAAAAGAAGATATCCCTAAAGCGACCTCAATAAAGTTAAATGCGGATAATGTCGATTATAGAGCGCTGGAAACAATCTTAACCTCATATCCCGGAGATGTTCCCGTAATTATATACAAAGAGGGCAAAGGCTTCAAGGCTCCGGAGAAGCTTTGGGTAGAACCTCAGGACGATTTTATAAAAGAAATAAGTGAATTAATCGGTATAGAAAATATTAAGATATAAGAAAGGAGGTCTTTAAATGAAGACAATAGGTATACTTACAAGCGGAGGGGATTCGCCCGGAATGAATGCGGTTATAAGGGCGGTAGTTAGAACGGCGCTATCGCAAGATATGAAGGTATACGGCATCAATTACGGATATGAAGGGTTGATAGAAGGCAAATTCCAGGAAATGAATATTTCATCGGTTTCCGACATTTTGCATAAAGGCGGCACGATTCTCAAAACGGCGCGTTCCGAACGTTTCCCTACTGAGGAAGGGCGTCAAAAGGCCTATGGAATGATTAAGACCTTTGGCTTAGACGGGATGGTAATTATAGGAGGCGACGGCTCATATAGAGGCGGACTTATGCTCTCGAAGATGGGATTAACTGTAATGTGCATACCGGGCACTATAGATAACGATTTGGGTTATACAGACTATACGATAGGCTTTGATACGGCCGTAAACACAGTTTTGGGGGCGATAAGCAATATCAGAGACACTTCCTCCTCACATCAGAGAACGTCTGTGATAGAGGTCATGGGGCGCAATTGCGGCGATATAGCTCTGTACGCAGGTTTGACAGGCGGAGCAGAAAGCATATTGGTGCCGGAAAAGCCCGTTGATATAAATGCTGTTTGCAGAAAGGTAGTGCAAGGCATCAACAGAGGAAAGCTCCACAGTATTATTGTTAAGGCTGAGGGGGTTGACTTGGGAACTCAGGAATTGGCAGATATAATTCAAGAACGTACAGGACAGGAAACCAAGATAGTCGTACTGGGATATGTTCAAAGAGGAGGTTCACCTACGGCCAGAGACAGAATGCTGGCATCAAAGATGGGATATAAAGCTGCGCGTCTTTTGATGTATGAACCTGAATCAAAGGCGATAGGAATTTCAGGTGGTGAAATAATCGCTTACAATCTCGAAGATGCACTTGAAATGAATCGTGAATTTGATGATACGGCACTAGAAATCGTGGATATATTATCAAAATAAAGAAGGGCAGTGCCCTTCTTTATTCTTTACCCGAGTCTTTTGTATTGATGCCTATATCGTTTCCAATAATCTGAGCATATGCTATGGATTCTTTACCAAATTTTTCTCTAATAACATCTATTGTGCGTTCAAGCTTCTCGTCGTTTTTACGCGAAGCGGGATCGTCATCGTCAAAAAAGGAAAGCTGTACAGCCTCATCCTCGGCTTCTAAATTAATCGCCGTTACCGTTATCAGTCTTATCTCAGTGCCGGGAGGGAATGAAGCTTTTACAAGCCTAACGGCGGCATCGGATATTTCCTTGGAAATATTCGTAGAGGTCGGCAGCTGCATTTGGCGCGATACACTTTTAAAATATGAATCCTTTGTATCGGTTTTTACGCCACATGCTTTGAGCTTATACCTTCTGAGGCGTGATGCAACCGTATCAGAAAGTCCCGTAACGGCTGTAATTATGTCGTCCTCGTTCACAAGATTTCGGGCAAAGGTTATACCATTCCCGACGGATTTCATACTCGGCCTATCCGATATATAACGAACCGGCGAATCATCAATCCCGTTTGCATAATTGTGAATCATTTCACCTTGCTTGCCGAGCAATTTCACAAGGCGCTTCACATTTGAATTTGCAAGATCTCCTATGGTATTTATACCGGTTTTTTTGAGCTTATCGGCCGTGACCCGTCCGACGAAGAACATATCAGCAGCAGGAAGTCCCCAGAGGAGCTCTTTATAGTTGTCCTTTGTTATTTCGGTTGTCGCATCCGGCTTTTTATATTCCGAGCCCATTTTGGCAAAGATCTTGTTAAATGAAACGCCGACGGAGAGAGTCAAACCTAATTCCATCTTTATATGCTCACGTATCGTATCGGCTATTTGTCTACCGGTTCCAAAAAGTTTAAGGCTACCAGTCACATCAAGCCATGACTCGTCAATGCTGAAGGGTTCAACCATATCGGTGTATCTGTAGTAGATATCGTTTATAAGGTGACTGTACTTCGTGTATTTTTCATGGTTTGGCGGTACGGTCATCAAGCCGGGACATTTCTTTTTCGCTTGCATCAGTGTTTCGGCAGTTTTTACGCCGTATTTTTTCGCAATCTCATTTTTTGCCAATATAATACCATGGCGGTTTTTTGGGTCTCCACACACCACCATTGGAACATTCTTTAATTCGGGATAATCAAGGAGTTCAACCGACGCAAAAAATGCGTTCATGTCGCAATGAAGTATAGTTCTGTTCATATAGTTATTATATAACATTTTGCTTTAAAAATAAAATCAATTATGTTACACTATAGAAATAGGAAGGGAGCGGTATTTTAATATGCGCATAATAACAATAACTATGGGGGTGCTTTACGCATTTGCTTCTGTCTTGTGCTTTATGAATGCGGGCAAAACCTTTATTGCGTTTGCATTTATAATTGGGATGTTAATGCTAATTCAAGGGGCATTTGGTGTCCTTGTATGTATAAAAGTAAAAAAGAGAACGTGGCATAGGGATTATTTTCTGACCGAGTCTATATTATCAATTCTATTGTCTGTCATTGTACTTTTCAACCAGCTGATTGCGGATATAACTGTACCTGTCTTTTTTGGGATGTGGCTTATGTTTGTCGGTATAACGAGGATAGTAGCCGTTATTCGATGTGGAAAAGATTCTGAAAAGATGTGGGCTCGTAAAGCCGGACTTGGTGTATTATCTCTGCTGGTGGGATTCTATTCTTTTTTCAATCAGGCAACTTTCGCGCTAAGCGTAGCTATTATTGTAGGGATATGTCTGATGGTTCAGGCAATGAATCTTATATATACGGGAATTGAAATTCCAAAAGGGATGAAGTCAAAATCAGATTCGGATTCCAGAAGCAAACGCTCGGAATCCAAAAAAAATTCAAGGTCAAAATAGACTGAAGGGATTTTCCATGGAAAATAACAGTAATTTTTTCAGCAAAGAAAGAAGAGCGAAGATTATTTCGATAATAGTCCTGTCATTACTCCTCATAACCGTGTGGAATATGTTGGACTTAGTTCTTATGACCTTTGTGCTATGCTTTGTTTTTTATGTTGCAACTAAAAAAATCAAAGATTTCTTTCTCGAGATGGGGATTCGCATACCTATAGCTGGCACATTGGCTTTATTATATGTGATTTTTATTACACTCGTAGTCGTAGGGATTGGCTTATTCATACCATCCGCTATAGCACGTGTTACGGAAATCGTAAATGTTATCATTAAATTTGACTGGGCTGCATTTAATGACGCGTTGAGCCCCCGCCTGTCAAGAGCTTTGACTGTTATTGATATGAGCCCTTACATATCGGAAGTAACGGTATACCTTACGAAGTTCATGACCGATTTAAGCACTATTATAGCACATATGGCAATTACGTTGTCCCTTGCAATATTGCTTTCATTTCTTATTCTGTTAGAGAGGAACAAAATTGCATTTTTTGGTGAGTACCTCGCAAAGAGTCAGATTTCGGATTTTTATACGTATTTCGTTAGTTTCGGTCAAAACTTCTGCGCTACTTTTGGTAAGGTAATGAAGGTTCAGTTAACGATAGCCTTCGTAAATTGTGTGTTGTCTGTATTTGCATTCAAATTCATAGGGCTTCCGGATGTAATCGCATTAGGAATAATGATATTTTTCTTAGGCTTGATTCCGGTAGCCGGGGTAATAATATCATTGATACCTCTTTCGGCTATTGCGTTTAACACCGGGGGAATAGTGATGGTAATTGAAGTCCTGGCTACAATAGCTGTTTTACACGCGGTTGAAGCTTACCTTCTTAATCCGAAGCTCATGGCAAACAAGACACAACTTCCGGTGTGCTTTGTGTTCAGTATACTTCTGGTAGGAGAGCATTACATGGGAGTATGGGGGCTTTTGATAGGAGTTCCGATTTTTATATTTATGATGGATGCGCTTGGGGTAAAATATGAGCAGGGAATGCGCGAACAAAAGCAAAAGAAGAAAATCCCGCGGCAAAGAAACAAAAGGCTAAAAAAGATATAAACCGGGCACAAAAGGCACAATAAAAAAAGCAGCTACGGCTTTTGTCGTAGCGCTTATTGTTTATGTCAAAGGATTAAGGGTCATAATTGTGACCTCGGGCTTTGAAAATAATCTAAAAGGCAGGTTAGTTGTGCCTATTCCCTTTGTAACATAAAGAGGGAATCCGTTTTCGCCAACCTCATAAAGGCCACGCACATATTTTTTACCGTATGTGGGGAGAAAATCCTTTGTATAGAAAGGCAAATATACTTGACCGCCGTGAGTATGGCCGGATAACATTACAGACACGTTATAATCCGTTAATTCATCTGCGATATCAGGTTCATGGCAAATTACAATATTGCAGGTGTCAGGTGATGCGGCCGTCAGAATATCGGGATTGCCGTATCCGATAAGATAGTCATCGATACCGAATATGACGATATTGTATTCCTCAATAAAAATATGCTCGTTTACAAGCACTTCAAAGCCGCCGCTTGACATAATGTCAATATATGTGCTGCTACCGTTGCTGCCATAATCATGGTTTCCCAGTACCGCATACTTTCCCAGCGGTGCATCGATCCTGCTCATTTCATCGGAAATTAAATCGAGGTCCTCGTTATATTTTTTTATATCATCAATAAGATCGCCCGAAAATATTACGATGTCAGGATTTTCTTCATTGCAGATTTTAACAACCCTTTTGAAATCTTCAATGTTGTATGAAAATCCCAGGTGTGTATCGCTAAAGAGGAAAATCTTGAGTTCTTTTCCTTCGGGAATGACAATATTACTTACAGGAATATCGATATTGGTTTTGCCAAGCATATTGGGTTCTGCAAACCTTGCATAGCATAAGATTCCTGTGCCAACGATGACACATATTATAAAAAGAGTAAATATTTTTCTAATAAATTTAAACATATCTTATATATAATAGCATTTAGAATAAAAATTATCAACGAAAAACTTTTGTTCGGAGGAAACAAGTGTACGATATATTAATTATAGGAGCCGGAGCATCCGGCATGGCTGCCGCGTTAATGGCAGCACGCATAAATCCGTCTGCAAAAATTTGCATATTAGAAAAAAAAGAAAAGCCGGGAAAAAAAATATCCGCTAGCGGCAACGGTAGGTGCAATATAACCAATACAGCTTGCAAATCATCCGGTTATGTAAGAGAATTTTTGAGCAGCGCCGGTATATTGACAAGAGAAGAAGATGAAGGAAGAGTATACCCTTATTCTGGGCAAGCCTCGCAGGTCGTGGATGCCTTGGTGCACCAATTATCGCATCTAAATGTAGAACTTATTTGCAAGACTACTGTAGGTCAAATAACGGAGAATCGAGGTGGAGGCTTCGTTATTAAAGCTGCACAAAAAAAATACGAGACAAAGAAATTACTCATAGCCTGCGGCGGAAAATCGTCTCCGGTATTCGGCACATCGGGAGACGGATATATATTTGCGAAAAATTTGGGGCATAGCGTTAAAAGGCTTGCACCGGTTTTGACCTCTTTAAATTCAGACAATAAAGAGGAGGCAATGGCACTCAAGGGAATTAGGGTAAAGGCAAGACTTTCTCTTTATAAAAATGAAATCAAATTGGCGGAAGAGCTTGGTGAAGTACAATTTACCGAAACAGGGATATCCGGGATAGCAGTGTTCAACCTGAGCAGATTTGTAAGATTGGAAGAAGATGAATCTCCGGGCGTCGCTTTTGGTCAGTTTTATGTTATAATAAACTTTATGCCCGATTACGAGCTCAATATGATAGAAAAGCTTTTAATTGAAAGGAGTAAGCTTCCAGGCATGAATACGGAGCGAATATTAAATACGATTTTTCCGGACAAGCTTGCGGAAGCTCTGTCGGCCGTGTGCATGATGGAGCAAAACAGAAGCGCAACACCCACTGAAAGCGACATAAAAAATATTACTACAGCCATATCATCGTTTAGAATAAAGCTTTCCGGAGCCGGTGGTTGGAAAGATGCTCAATGCACAGCAGGAGGCGTGAGTCTTGATGAGGTGGAAGCTGATACTATGGAATCAAAGATTGTAAAAGGATTGTATTTTTCGGGTGAGATACTCGACTATGACGGGCCATGCGGCGGATATAATCTGCAAAATGCATGGGAAACGGGAATAAAGGCCGGTACTGCGATGGCGGGAAGAGGAAACTGATGTACAGAATACATGAAATAAAACTGAGTCTTGACGAAGACAAAAATTGCCTTCCTGAAAAGATAGAAAAACTCTTTTCAAAAGAGTTAAAAGGCTTTAAAATAAAGGAATGGCGTATTGTGAGGGAATCGATAGATGCAAGACACAAAAACGACATTAAGCGCGTATATACTGTCGATTTCAATCCCGGAGATGAGGTAGAACTCAATCTCGAGAAGGGAGAAGAAGTAATATATGAATTGCCAATATGCAAAAATATAAATTCTAAAGGAAGACCGATAGTATGCGGATTTGGCCCCTGCGGCATCTTTGCCGCTCTTGTTTTGGCGCAGGCGGGGCTTAAGCCTCTCGTAATAGAGAGAGGACGAGCTATGCCGGGGCGAGTTAGGGACGTAAACGTGTTTTGGGAAAAAGGTGAGCTGAATGATGAATCAAATGTTCAGTTTGGAGAAGGTGGTGCGGGGACGTTTTCTGACGGGAAGCTCACAACCGGTCTAAAGGACAAAAGAATAAGAAAGGTCCTTGAAGAGTTTTGCAAAGCGGGAGCGGATGAACAAATTTTATATAAGCAAAAGCCTCATATAGGAACTGATAAGCTCAGGGGAATTGTTGTCAATTTAAGAAAAACAATCGAGGAGCTCGGAGGAGAAATTATATTTGAAAGCAAGTTGACCGATATCTTCATAGATGACGGAGAAATTTCAGCTATCGAAATAAACGGCGGCACGAGGATAGAGTGCTCCGACCTTATACTTGCTATAGGTCACAGTGCGAGAGATACGTTTAGGATGCTTTTCTCAAAAGGCGTTCCCATGGAGCAAAAGCCATTTTCTATCGGTTTAAGAATAGAGCACTCTCAAGAAATGATAAATGATGCTCAATATGGCCAAGCTTGGCGCAAATATTCCTTACCTCCCGCTGAATACAAGCTTGCTCATCGATGTAAAAACAATAGAGGCGTATATACATTTTGTATGTGCCCTGGAGGCGAAGTAATAGTTTCATCTTCTGAGCAAGGCAAGATTGTAATAAACGGCATGAGCAATAATTCAAGAAACGGAAAAAACGGAAACAGCGCATTGCTAGTTGATGTTAGAGTTGAGGATTTTGATACGAAGCACCCTCTTGCAGGGATAGAATTTCAGGAGAAATACGAAAGACTTGCATACGAAAATGCAAAGATGACATTTAATCCACCAAAGACAACATGGCTAGAATTTTCAAGGAAAGAGTCATCCTCTTATCCGGTCAGAAACAGCCTGCCGAAATTTGCGGTTGATGCAATAGAAGAAGCGATGCCTTTTCTTGCAAGAAGGCTAAGGGGATTTGACTCCAAGGATGCAATTCTCACGGCACCGGAAACAAGGAGTTCTTCGCCTGTCCGGATAAAAAGGGGAAATGATTTTTTGAGCGAAGTAGCCGGGCTTTATCCTGCAGGAGAGGGTGCAGGGTACGCCGGTGGCATTGTTTCTGCAGCAGTTGACGGCATAAAAATAGCTGAAGCTGTAATTGAAACATACAAATAAGATATTTAGGGAGAGAATTAATGAAAAGTAAGGTTTTGATATTCATAACAGTATTCATACTGCTGCTTTCCGGCAGTATGAGTGCTTTTGCAGCTTCAGACCCGGCACAAACCTATACTGTTTATAAAGTAAGCGGGTATTACGATAGGTTTGTTAATTATGTCGATGGCTATCAGCTCAATGTAGATACGGGAATGAATGTCGACATGTCATATTCAAATGTTGGAGCAGTTCTCGAAAACGACACGAAGCGGGTAGAGATATACAAGCAAAATATTTCTTCATCTTCAAAGGGCGGATACATAAATTATTCAAATAAATTTTTAGCAAACAGCACGGATCATGTAACGGATTATGATGCTTGGATCAATGTAAGCGGCAAAGATGTTAAGCTTACAATGTGGCACAGAGCAAAGCTAGCGCGAGTTGCAAACGATAAGAATTATTATGCCTGCATAGAGATTCCGCAGGGTTCTTATGTTTATACTGTATTTGTAAAGTCGTCCATTCCTATTTATCAGGCAGGAGAATATGAATATCTCATTCAAGACTTTTCAACATTTGCGCCAATGGCAGTTCCGTATGTGAGGACGGCCGAGGAAGTGAATTTGGATACAAGGGGATGGAACGATGAAACCCTCGAATTTTACCTAAAATATTTTAGCACGGAAAGCGAGCTAACATGGGGGATATTCGAACCGGACACTTCAAATTTCAAATACGATCAGATAAATTATTATGAAAAATATTTTGAATATAATTTCCCTATATGGCTTAATTACAGCGAGTTTGAGAATACCTACAAGCACCCAAACCTAAAATATAGGCTTGAAGAAGCATACAAGCAGGGTGCAACCCTTGAGCTTACATTGCAGACGCGTCACGCTCAGAGTAACATGGTATACGACATACTGGATGGGCAATACGATCAATTCTTGCGAGACTATGCGAAGGTGATTGCGGAATTTGATCATCCTGTCATGTTTAGATTGTTCAACGAAATGAACGGGGACTGGTGCCCATATTCATCATATCATACATCAAAGGATACAATGATATTTAAGGAAGTATACAAATACGTGCATGAAATTTTCGAGCAAGAAGGTGCTAATGCAAATACATTGTGGATATGGAACCCGAACTCAGTTTCATTCCCAAATTTCAATTGGAATCATTCTCTCATGTATTATCCCGGAGATGAATATGTGGATATCGTAGGGATGACTGCGTACAATACAGGTAATTACTATCCAGGGGAGAAATGGCAGGAGTTTGAAAACTTATACACAAAGATGTATAATGACTATTGCAATTGGTTTAAGCAACCTTTGATTATAACCGAATTTTCTTCAGCAAGCGCAGGCGGAGACAAAGCAAAATGGATTGACAATATGTTTGCTACGATAGAAAAATTTGATAGAATAAAGGTTGCAATTTGGTGGGACGGATGTGATTGGGATGCAAACGGAAATATAGCTCGCTCGTATTTTCTGGATGAGAGCCAAGCAGTTATGAAAGCCTTTAAAAAAGGGCTCACATATCCGTGGCATTTAGATGTTTACGCATAAGAAGAAGGTGAAAGCGGATAATGATATATCTGGATAACAGTGCTACTACAAGGCCTTATGATGAGGTCATAGATATAATGACTAAATACATGAGAGAGGATTACGGTAACCCGTCATCTCTTTACAAGCTCGGTATAACGGCGGAAAAAGCAATACGTGATGCACGCAAAAGTGTCGCCGCGCTTATGGGTGTTTCGCAAGCAGAGATTCACTTCACGTCAGGAGGTACCGAGTCGGATAATACAGCTGTATTTGGAGTGGCAAGAGCGATGAAGAGGCGAGGCAAGCGCATAATAACTACGGCAGTCGAGCATCCGGCAGTCCTTGAGGCGTTTAAAAGGCTTGGCGAGGAGGGCTTTGAGCCGATATACATTGGGGTTGATCGAGAATGCAATCCGGATCTTGAGACTCTTAAAAAAGAGCTGAACAAGGATACAATACTGGTGTCTGTAATGGCAGTTAACAACGAAACCGGGACCATTATGCCTCTTGCAAAAGTCAGAGAAATTATAGATGATTTTAATAAAGCAAACGGTACGAGGATATTGCTTCATACCGACATGGTTCAGTCCCTAGGCAAAGTAAGGGGCGGGGCAGAGTATTCTGATATAGCTACGGCTTCGGCACATAAGATACATGGTCCTAAAGGCTGCGGAGCAATCTATATAAAAAAAGGTATAAATATACCATCGTTCATGGTAGGAGGCGGTCAAGAGTCCGGATATAGGTCGGGTACAGAAAATGTTCCCGGTATAGTCGGATTTGGAGTTGCCGCGCAATTGGCGATGAAGAATTTTGATAAGCGTACAGCTTCAATGAATGCAGTAAGAGAGAGATTACTCATTGGTATTCGTGAAAGTATAAAGGATATAAAGATTAACAGCATCGAGAAAACAGCTCTTGATTTTAAAAGTACAGCTTGTTGCTGCTCTGTTCTTAATGTATCGTTCTTCGGAACAAGAGGAGAAGTGATTTTGCACAAGCTCGAAAGCAACGATATATACGTTTCGACCGGATCGGCATGCTCCTCCAACAAAAAAGGCAAGAGTCATGTGCTTAATGCCATGAAGCGCTCCGACAAGGAGATTGAAGGTGCCATACGTTTCAGCATAAGCGAATTTACTTCGCTGGAAGATATAGATTATACCGTTAAATGCGTTGAACAGGCAACAACGGAATTCAGAAGATTGGGGAGTTTCAGGTGAACGAACAAAATATTTTTATTGTAAGGTGCGGAGAAATTGCACTCAAAGGTCTTAACAAGCCTTACTTTGAGCGAATGCTCGTAGAACGAATCAGAAAAAATCTTAAAAAAATTGAAAGAAGCGATATCCCTATAGATGTAAAAAGGCATGAGGGGCTTATCTTTGTTAGGTCGGACAAGAGCTATGACGAGGGTGATGTCATCGGTGAAATATCTAAGGTTTTCGGTGTCGCCTCGATTAGCCCTGCCGTAGAGACAGAATCAAACCTGGATGCTATAGGTGAAGCGGCAGTTAAATATATGCTTGATCTCATACAGAATAAGGGCATTAAAACATTTAAGGTAGAAGCCAAGAGAGCAGATAAGGATTTTCCTGTAAAATCTCCGGATATAGCAAGAATTGTGGGTGCGAAGGTTTTAATAGGCTGCAAGGTTCTAAAGGTTGATGTGCACAATCCTGATGTTCTTCTTTTTGTAGATTTAAGAAGGGGTATATCCTATATCTATGATACAAAAATCTCCGGATTTGGAGGGCTTCCTTTGGGTACAAACGGCAAAGGCATGATACTACTTTCAGGCGGAATAGATTCGCCCGTTGCCGCATGGATGATGGCAAAAAGGGGGATGATGATTGAGGCAGTGCATTTTCATTCTTATCCGTATACAAGCGAGAGAGCCAGAGATAAAGTAATAGAGCTTGCAACCATAATTGCGAGCTATTGCGGAAATTTCAAGATGCATATAGTAAATCTTCTACCTATACAGGAGGAGATTGTAAAGAATTGCCGGGAAGAAGAAACAACACTTCATGTTCGCAGGTTTATGATGAGAATTGCGGAGCTCTTGGCAAATCAGAATCGTGCTGAAATGCTTATTACGGGAGAAAATCTCGGACAAGTTGCAAGTCAGACGGCTGAAGCGCTTGTCGTGACGGATCAATCCGTAAAACTTCCGGTTATGAGGCCTCTCATAGCAATGGATAAAGTAGATATAATGGATAAGGCAAGGGAGATTGGCACATACGAAACCTCGATACAGCCGTATGAGGACTGTTGCACGGTATTCCTTCCAAAGCATCCGGTAACGAAACCAAAGCTACAAAAAATACTGGAATCTGAAAGTAAATTAGATGTTAGGGCTCTTATTGAAAAAGCTCTTGCATCAAAGGAAACTATAATGATAAAGCCTGAATAATAATCGACAAAAATAGAACAAATTCCCCCTTTTCTCCTAAGGACAAGCATTCAAAATACTTGTATAATGAGGAAAAGGGGGTATTCTTTTATGCAAATAGAATTTGAAATGTCAGACGATATAATAACCGCAATACTTACAGGTGAACTCGATCATCACTCGGCTCTCTCGATAAGGGAGGATATAGACCATGCTATGCAAGTCTACAGAGCCAAAAATCTTATCCTTGATTTTTCAAGTGTAAGCTTTGCGGACAGCTCAGGCATAGGGATGATAATGGGCAGATATAAGAAGGTAAAAGAAAAGGACGGCTGTATGATGTTGTGCGGCTGTTCTGTATATATGAAAAGGATTTTTGAAATGGCAGGTATATTTACTATTATAGAGGAAACGGAAGAAAGAGGAGAAGCAATGCGGCAGTTAAAAGAGCGAGGTGAAGAAAATGAAAGATAACGTAGTTACAGTAGAATTTATTGCCATCGCGGAAAATGAAAGATTTGCCAGAATGGTTGCTGCGGCCTTTGTGGTTCCGTTTGATCCTACGGTCGAGGAAATTACCGAAATAAAGACAGCTGTTTCGGAGGCGGTCAGCAACTCTGTTATACACGCTTATAATTCCTCGGGTGAGGGTACTATTAAGCTTGAAATGAGATCAACAGAAAAGGGCACTATAACTATAATAGTAGAGGATTACGGAATAGGGATAGATGATATAGAAGCGGCAAGGGCGCCTATGTTTACGACGAGCGCTTTAGAAGAACGATCGGGGATGGGCTTTACAATAATGGAAAGCTTTACGGACAAGCTTATTGTCGAATCTGAAAAGGAAAAGGGAACTCGGGTAACCCTTGTCAAAATGTTGGATATAAGCTGTGGCCTGTAGCTACAAGGCACCCCCAAAAGAAGATACATACCGATTAATAAAAAGAGCTGCCTCGGGAGATATGGAAGCAAAGGAATTGCTTATCGAATTAAACACGGGGCTTGTAAAAAGCATTGCAATAAAATTTATAAATAGGGGCTATGAACTTGATGACTTGGTTCAGATAGGCTTTATCGGGCTTCTGAAGGCGATAGACAAATTTGACGTATCATTCGACGTAATGTTCTCTACGTATGCTGTACCTATGATCATGGGAGAAATAAAACGCTATATAAGAGATGATGGCAAGATAAAGATGAGCAGGCAGCTCAAACAAGAAATAGGTATAGTAAAACGAGCAGGTGAAGAATATTACAACAAAACGGGACGATACCCAAAACTGTCGGAGCTATCGGAAATAACTGATATACAGCTTGAAAGATTGCTTGAAATAATGGAAGCATCAGATGCGATTATACCCGAAAGCCTTGATAACGCAGAAAAGCCGGTACCCGAAACTGGTTTTGCGGGAAGCAACTACGTTGAAGAAGAGGACAAGCGATTAAACTCCATATATCTGAAATCAAAGATAGGAGATTTACCGGAAAGAGAAAGGACAGTAATCGTACTGAGATATTTTCATGATATGACGCAGCAACAGATAGCGTCTCATATGGGAATTTCGCAGGTACAGGTTTCTAGAATAGAAAAAAAGGTGATAGAAAGATTCCGCATGGAAATCGGCGAATCGTTGATTTAAATATTGGATTAAAGCATAAAAAGAGCCTGTGAAGGAAAGTCTGTAAATTACAAAATAAGCTTTCTATGATAAAATGAAAATATCACAGGAGGCTTTTTTTATGAGTAAGAAAAATGTACACAAGATTGGTCCGCTGACCGAAGGAAAAAAGAATATTATCGCCGCACTTCTAGAGGAGTACGATATTGAAAGCACTGAGGATATACAGAATGC
>JAQWFH010000022.1 GCA_028704515.1 Eubacteriales bacterium | reverse complement strand
CAAAGCTACGATTACAAAACACCAGCAGAAATCTACTTTAGCTTTGTTGCTTGTGCAGCTTAAATTCAAGAAAGGAGTCATAACTAAAAATTTCTAAATTTGTGTCTTGACAAGCGTGCACATTATAAATCGCCCGGTTTTACAGAGGTAATGGCTACCGCGAGGGAACAAAAGCGTCCTCTTTCCCGGCTGTACCGCTGGAGTGAGGCAATGCTTCTTCCGGGTGGCGGCGAGCGGGCCATGCTCTGCACCGTGCCGCTCATTGCCTCTGACGGTACGGTCTTTGGCGTGTGCGGCTTTGAGGTAAGCGAGATGCTTTTTAAACTCTCCCATACACCTGAATCAAAAGGCTATGACCATTTATTTTGCCTGCTCTCTCCGCTGGAAGAAAATACGCTACGTCTGTCCGGTGCGCTTTTTGCCGGCAACTTTGCCGCAGGCCCTGCCGCGCCTGAACACACTCAAATTGATATTTCCTCCGGCACCGGGGGTTTTTACAGCTACCGGCAGTCTGGAAAAGAGATCTATGCCGGGCTACACGAGATGATATCCTTGTATCCGGTTGATTCTGCATATGGCGATGAGCAGTGGGCGGTGGCACTGATGATGCCCGATAAAGGGCTTAATCTTCTGATTTCGTCCAGGAACCGCAACCTGATCTTAGGACTTCTGTTGCTTATGTTTGCGAACTTTGGTCTTGCAGCATTTATCAGCCACAGATATATAAGACCGGTTGCAGAAGCTTTGGAGCACCTGAAGAAACCTGATCCCGCAGCTAAAACGAAAATTCCTGAAATTGATGACCTGATTGAATTTCTTGCGACTCAGGACGAATTGCCTGTGTTATCAGAAACAAAAGAACTAGCGGCACAAGAATCTTCCGCACTGTACCGGGAGTTTATAAAGAATATCAAATCTCTTTCGCCTGCCGAGAAATGCGTTTTTGATTTATATGTGCAAGGTCATACCGCAAAGGAAATTGCCGAGGTTCTTTGTCTTTCCATCAATACCATTAAAACCCATAACCGACGTATCTACATGAAGCTGAACGTTACCTCCCGCAAGGAGTTGATGGTTTATATCCAGATGATGGAAAATGTAAACTGTTGAGTAAGATTTATTTATCAATGAACAAGTCTTACTCATTTTTAATGCAAATAACACATACTTACTCGCCCTAATAATAATCTATTTATTAATACGCATAATACTATATATTCATACTGTAAAATGTCGTGTGATATCATAGAATTATTCTTCCGTTATCAGCTATTCCCGTCTATTTTCGACATATCGCCTCTGGCTCAATCTCCGGTATATTCAACTGATAAAGTCCGAGAATTTTATTGACTTTTTTTATGCAAATAGTAATATTAAATAATATAGAAGAAATAAAAGTAGAGATTATTACTTGGCGCGAGATCGCTTAGTTAGAATATAAATGACATCTTATTTGGGAGGGCTAAATGAAGAAGCTATTATTGACACTTTTGATTACAGTTATGGTATTGTCGCCTACATATATTGCGTTTGCAGGTGTAGGTGTCAGCATCAACAATGCACCTGTTCAATTCTCAGAACAATCGGGTTCCCCATTTATTGACCAAGCTAATAGGACACAAGTCCCATTTAGACAAACAATGGAAACTTTTGGTTGCAAGGTGAACTGGGATAATGTCGCAAGAATGGCAATCGCCGAAAAAGACGGAATAAAAGTCGAGGTCCCTATAGGGCGCGATTATATTATAAAGAATGGCCGGCAGCTATATAATGATACTGCCGCTTTAATAAAAGACGGCCGCACATATCTCCCAATCCGGGCGGTCCTTGAAGCGTTTGGATCTGAAGTATCTTGGGACAATAACAGTCAAACAGTAGTTGCTCTTGCAAGCCCTACGGCGATAGATGAAGCTATGACTATTCATTTTATCGATGTTGGGCAGGGAGATAGTATCTTTATTGATTATGCTGAATTTGAGATTTTAGTGGATGCAGGTCCTAAATCAGCCGGGAGTACTGTTGTAAATTATATTAACCCTTATGTAGATGGTAACCTTGATGTTGTTGTGGCAACACATGAACACGCCGATCATATCGGAGGATTTCCTGCAGTTTTAAATGCTTATACAGCAGATAGAATAATTGATAACGGGAGAACCTTAGATACAAAAGCATATTCTGAGTACATTGCTGCAGTTCAAGCCCATAATGCCGAATATATTACATCTAAAGATGCACAAAATTATTCATTTTTTATAGGCGACGATGCGTCTTATAGAATAATTCAGATGTCAGGAGATTATACTGACCCTAACAATAACAGCTTAATTAGCTTGCTATCCTACGGGGATGTACAAGTATTGTTGATGGGAGATGCGGAGGAAAGCATTGAAAAGGCAAATTTAGATAAATTTTCTCAAGTTGAAATTTTAAAAGCCGGGCACCACGGTGCAAAAGGATCTTCAACCACTGAATTCCTTAACGTTATAAAACCTGAAACCGTTATCGTTTCAGCGGCTATGGGAAATATTTATAAACTCCCTCACTTTTCAGCTATGCAAAGATTTTCAGAAATCAGAGCAATGACATACGGAACATTCAACTCAGGTCCGATTATAGTAACTACAAACGGTTCAAGTTATAACATTAATACTTCAAATGTAATTACTGTGGCGGATGCCGGAGATAATGCCGGCTCTCTGACACAATCAGAGGTCAAATATATTGGGAATAGTAATACAAAGAAATATCATTTGCCGGCATGTACTGCTGTCGATAAAATAAGCATTAAAAATTTAGTATATTTTAATGCTCTCCCTCAAGAATATGATGCTTGCAAGTTATGCAATCCGATATGATGAAATTTTACAGCTTCTTTGATGACTTGGCACACAAAAAACACCCCTTGCGGAGTGTATTTTTGTGTGGTGCGCGCGGAGGGAGTTTGCAGATGCTCCACTTGCTCGCATCTGCCGCTCTGCGTCATCTCCGTGACTTGAGCCGCACGCCTAAAAACAGCATAACATGCTGTTTTTTAAACGGCGCACGCCCTTTCGGGTTCGACTCCATCTTTCCTACGCAAAAAACACCCCTTGCGGAGTGTATTTTTGTGTGGTGCGCGCGGAGGGAGTTTGCAGATGCTCCACTTGCTCGCATCTGCCGCTCTGCGTCATCTCCGTGACTTGAGCCGCACGCCTAAAAACAGCATAACATGCTGTTTTTTAAACGGCGCACGCCCTTTCGGGTTCGACTCCATCTTTCCTACGCAAAAAACACCCCTTGCGGAGTGTATTTTTGTGTGGTGCGCGCGGAGGGAGTCGAACCCCCAACCTGCTGATTCGTAGTCAGTTACTCTATCCATTGAGCTACGCGCGCATATATCATATATGAGTTATCCGTACCATGATTCACGGTACGGATAACATTATATAATTTTTTTGACTCTTTGTCAAAGAGATTTATCAATTTAATGATGTTTAATGGCGTTCTTTTATACTTCCATCCTTATAAGCAATTGCGAGATCTTGAAGATCTTCAACCTGCCTCTTCAATTCCTGTCCCTGGTCGGTATCCGATACCAGCATTCTCTTTTTTAGAAGCTCGACTGTACGCAATTGCGGCGCTCCGAAGCGTTGTGTTCCGTCAGGCTGCAACGGCGAATAAGGCTTATGCTCGGCGAGTGCCATAAAGCGTGAGTTGAAGATAAGCGTATAACCTGCAATCCCGGTATCCTTTTGGTATGCCTTTGCCATTCCTCCATCTATTACGAACAAAAGGCCGTCTCCCTTTATCGGGCTCTTTCCATCCTTAACCTTTACAGGCATATGTCCGTTAAGTATGTGTGAGCTTTCCGGATCCAGACCGAATTCTTCAAGAATCTTTACGCAGATTTCCTTTTTTTCTATCAGTTTATAATACGGCACCGTATATTCCTTGTGCGTTTTCTTATCGGCTACAAAGCACCTCTCAAATGTAGTCATTCGATCCTTGCCGAAAAGAGGGGACTTTCTTCCGAGCCACAGATACCACATCAGATCGCCGGATCTTCCTATTTCCTCGGATTTACCTGGCGAAAAATAAGCCTTTCTGACCTGGTCGTCTATGTAATCCATAAACTCTTTTCCCTTATAAGTCTTACCGTTAATTGTTACATCTTCAAATTCGCCATCTTCAGTCATCGGCAGGCAGCCGTGATACATGAGGTTTCCATTGCAGATGTTATAAAGCGCTCCGTGACTATAAAGAAATGTTATGTGCCTTTGTAGCTTTTCACTTTGTAAAAACGAAGCCTCCAGTGAGTTTAGCAGAAGTGACTCATCGGCGGTAAACTTGTACGGGTCTGCCGGATCGACAGTTGGGAAATTGTTGTCTCTCAGCTCATATGTCACTCCGTTTATTTCTATTGTACCTTCTTCTTTATTTATCTTGTGCAGAAGCATGCGGTCTTGCATATTGTATTCCGGATGCGACATTATTCGTTGTCCCTCAGCTTTAAATTGACAAATCGCTATTGCCTTATGCATTTTGGCCGCTAAGTCACCAGATACCGGATCGTATTTATTTTCATCAAAAACCTTAGGGTAAAAATATGTGCAAGGGTCGTCCTTGTAAACCTCTGTAGCAAATACAGCCAACGGTCTCAGGTTGATTCCGTATCCGATTTCAAGCATATCGAAATTGTTGTAGCTTATATTCATACGCAAAACATTGCAAATACAAGCCCAATTGCCTGTAGCCGCTCCCATCCAGACTATATCGTGGTTTCCCCACTGGAAATCAACATCGTGGAACTCCATAAGAAAATCCATAATGTCGTCGGGGTGTGCGCCCCTGTCAAATATATCTCCTAGTATATGAAGTTGATCTACGGCCAGCCTGCTTATTGAATCCGCAAGCTGCTCTATAAATTCCTCTGCGACCCCGCATTCCAATATGGAATTTATGATTTCACTGTAATAATATGCTTTGTTCGCCTCATCATCCGCATGAAGCAGCTCGTCGATGACATAATCCCAGTATTTCGGTAATCTCTTACGCACCTTTGAGCGAGTGTACTTTGTAGATACGGATTTGCAAACCTCTATGAGCCGATAAATTGTGACTTTATAATATTGCTCCATATCCAGCTCTTCTTTTTCGCGGCGAGCGAGCTCTGCGGGCGCATTGTATATCAGCGCTGCAAGAGAAGCTCTGTTGCTTTCGGTGAGTGTTTTGCCGTAAATTTCTTCAATCTTTGAGCGAATTACGCCCGATGCACTTTTTATCATATGAATAAATGCTTCATGCTCCCCATGCAGGTCTGTCAAAAAATATTCGGTACCCTTTGGTAGTGCAAGAATTGCCTTCAGGTTAATAATTTCTCTCGATACAGCATTAAGGTTTGGGTATTCCTTAGCTAAAAGCTTCAAATATTGTAGATTTTGCATATCTTCCTCCATATTTCGCTTTGTCACTTTACCTACATCTTACATCTGTTATAATTATACACTATATCATAAAGTGGGTACATAGACTATTTGGTATTCTGCATAAAAATTTTCTAATAATGCCTGTAATTTTAGTTCCATAAGAAAACCCGCCTCTTCCCTCCGAGGCAGGTTTTTACTTGCCTATTAAAACTTGCTGACTTCAAAATTATCACGTATAGCAGCCCTTCCCTCCAAGAAGGGAGACATGAGATTCCATATGCTAAATCCTGCAAGCCCCAACTCTTTCAATAATTGGAACTTTGCATTCCAGCTCCTGTAATCCTCAAACCAAACTATATGATTGTTGCCCTCTGCATCAGTGTAACGAAAAAACGGCGCTTGTGCTATTTCATCGTACTGAATTTCGACACCGTATATTCCTGCCCTTGCGACAGCCTCCGGATTTGAAAGTCTCTCCGCTCTCGATTCTCCCTGAACGAACGGTATTCTCCAGTCGTATCCATAGTTTGGTACCCCCATAAGGATTTTGTCAGGGTTTATTTCGCTAATGCCATACTCTAAGACTCTCCTCACCTCCGGAAGAGGAGCTACGGGGAGAGGCGGACCGTACGTGTTAGCGCCACAATGTCATATGCACTTATTTACTACAAAAGACACCGCCCCCCAGCAGTGTCTTTTGTAAAATCCCCCGATTAAATATTGCTTGATCCGATAATAACAAAAGGGACCCTCGTTGTAAAGGTACATGTAATATTATGGTCGGTTTTTGTAAGAATAAGGACGGTTTTGGTTTTATTAAAAATTATTGTCTATTATTTTAATCTTCAAATTTATATGCTCGTAGCAACACAAGGGTAGTGTCATACAACTGTCTCATTAATGATCTATTATCATCGCAAAGAAGATGTAACTCTTGAGGCGCACCATTTTCTACAATACAAATTCCCTCCATTAGCCTAAGCCCTAAAGCCTTTTGATAGTCTTGTTTAATCGCTACCGTTAATTCATCTTTATTTTCCATCGAAGCATTCTGCCTGTCATCGTTTTCCTTTTGTGCACTTTCAAAAAATGCCGTTTTGAATTTTTCCTCTGTTACATGCTTGGTAATTTTCTTTTCGTTAAGTATAGCTATGTTATTTGTCCATGTTGGCAACTCTTTGTATGTATATGAGGCCTGCAATTCGTTCCTTATATCCTCCGTGGATTTAGATATTATTTTGTACTCACTACCTTCAATGAATTTAAGCTCTTGATGGCTCAATAATTTTCCGCTTAAACTTTGAATAAATTTAGGTAAGGCACGTGAAAAATCACTTTCTTGCGTTTTCTGTAATGCATTCCAAAAAAAATTATCATTAAATGCAAGGTACTTTTCTAATCCTCCGCCCTCCCCTCCTAGCCATTCGTTTAATAAAATATTTTGTTCGGGAAAACAAGCGCATTTTTCCTGCATCCATGCCACAATACGCTCTGCCATCCATTCTAAAATCACTATATGCTTATTAAAAATCACTTGGGAAAATGAAAAAAATTTATTAATTAAATACTGATCCGCTGCTGCAATTCCCTTGGGCTCAATGGCTAATATTTGGCTCCCATTTAGGTCTACTCTTTTCATACAGTTAATTAATTGATCTAACTCAAAGCTACCAAAACTTGTCCCAGAAAAGGCTGCATCTCTTCGTAAATAATCTATACCATCTGCATCTAACTCCGAATGCAATATCTGAACAAGTAATGCATCTTCTCCCGTAACTCTCTCCACATTTCCCGTGATCATATCGCAGATTAAATCTATCGCACTTTCTCCGCATTCATTTTTTATAATGGTTTTAATTCGATCATTATTCTGGATTATTAAAGCTCCAACACTTTCATGATGCCCCTTATTTGCTTTTACCATGAAGTCTTTTTCAACTTTAATAGTAAAGCCGTCAATTCTTTTCGCGACCTCATTGTTTACATCTTTACAAAAAGTTCCCTCTGAATAGCTTTTTAACTTTTTCTTATACGGGAACTCACAGACGTGAGATAATGGATAATGACCTATATCATGTAAAAGCCCAGCTAAGCGTAACACTTTTCTTTTTGATGTGTTCAGACCTATCTTTTCGGCTATTCGATCAGCTATATGCATTACGCCGATTGAATGTACAAATCTTGTATGTTCAGATCCGGGAAAAATCCAGTTAGCTAAGCTCAATTGTTTTATGCTTTGTAATCTTTTAAATAAAAGTTCATCCATTATTTGTGCTTCCGCATCGCTATAATAGATGAACCCATGAACATTATCTAATATCCTATGTTTTAAGTTTAGTTCCTTCGCAAGCTCTCTCTCCATTTAAAGAATCCTCCTCAAGAAAATAAACTGTTTACAACTTTAAACGCTTTTTGATTTAAATTGAAATTGCTTAAATGAGGCTTTCTTCTAGTCAACTCATCCAAGATCAATTCTTCGCTTGCCGCACGCGGTAATACATTTTCTTTGAGAAAATGTATTGAGGCAACGCACTCTACCCAATTTTGTAAATTATATTCTTCTTCATTTAATGGACTATAAGTAAACGCTTCTCTTAATTTTAAAAACTGCTCTTGGGAATAGTCCGACAAGTCTTCGGTTGATATACTTGCATCATTCATTCTATACATATCATCCAAGAGGGTTTGTGAGTATGGCCCATGTTTATACCAACTAAAACCATATTCACTCACGGGGACACCCAAATCTTGCAATAGATATATACCCTTTTGCAATTCTAAACGATGTTCAAAGCGATTACAATCAAATCTTTGATCAAATAAATTATTATATATTGACGCCAGATATTTATTTGCCATTATAATTCCTCCCCACTACATAAAATTTAAAAACCTGTATGCTTTAAGCAGATAATAAAATTCTTGTCTTCTTAGTATATTATACGGTGTTCTAAAATGCAATCCCTTACGCTATGATGAGATAAAAATTTATGTTTTTATTTTATTATTTTTATTGTTTGAAGCGAGAATTTATACTATTATATTACCTACGTCATCAAAATTGAACATCTAACTCAGATGATATTTTTCAAATCAAAAAAGGCGGGGCACTAAACCCCGCCAACAATCATTTTTGCCTTTTCATTTTCTTCTAAGTACATCTTCATCCGTTCGACAGCATCCTCTATCATCCCGTCAATCACCCTTGCAGGCAGCAGCAATCTTGCTAGACTTGGCAACTGCTCATACAGCCACATTGTGACGGCTGAGTATTTAAGCTGCCCCGTGCCGCCACCTAGCTGTTGTTCGGCTCTCGTAACTAAATACAGGAGCACCTCTGCAGCTTGCTTTTTATACTTGGTCTGCAGGAGCAGAATTAAGGCAAGAATTATCAGCATCGCCGCTATTAGAATTATAATTTTCTCGTTCATCTTTTCTCCTTTCCGCTCGTTTAATTTTGCCGAGTGTCCAAAGTTCCCCCGTTGTAAAGGCAAACCACGCGCCTACTAGAATGCTCGGCTCACTCCCCGTATGCCAAAACACCGCAAGTACCGCTATGGCGAATAAAGCGTTCATGGCGATTACCGCCGCTACTATGATTTTACTGAATCTCATATCATCACTCCCTATGCGCGGCTTTGTTGATGTGCTTTTCAAGGCAGTCATGCGCGGTGGTTACCTTCCCATTCGCCCCAAGTTGCTTAAGCCCATCGAGGCAGGCAAGCATACCGAAGCACATAACTTGTTGTTCTTCTTTCATATTTTTTATTTCAACATCCTGCTCTTTCTGCCTTTTAAAAAATGTAAACACCGTCCAAAGCCCTCCTGCGATGATTGTAATTGATGTGATTAATTTGGCTATGTCTGCTATTGTTTCTATGTAGTCCATACGCTCACCTATAATTTCTGCATCTTATCAAGCGATACATATATCCTAAGCATGGAGTGTGTAAGGTCTATATTGCCGTTTGCAGGAGTGATTCCACCTGCTCTGATGACTTTCTCGATTGTCGCCTTGCCCCACGCGGGGACATCGTCCAGCGTCTTGTACGTTTTCTCCATCTCTTCTTCCTCCAAGTTATTTAAGTACGGTGCCGGGTTAATCGGCACCTTGTTTTTCCAGACCTCAAAATGCAGATGCGCCGACATTGTAGGGATTTTGCTCTTGTCCCTGCTCTCGCCAATTATGCCGACCTGCGTACCTGCTGGGTAAGTCTCACCCTTAACAAGCGGACTTTGGCTCTCGAGGTGTTGATAGAGCACAGAGTATATATTGTCGATCTGAGCTACAACATACCACCCTCTAAGCGCGTTCCACCCGTTTGTGATGACTTTAGCTTTATTCGTCAGGATTGCAGGGGTTTTGGCAAGCGCCCTGTTCGCACCCAAATCCACGCCCTTATGATCCGTGGATGCGCCCTTGATGCCAGTGTTCCGCGGCCCGAATTTTGATGTTACCCTCACAGGCTCAACAGGATTTCGATTAAATTTCAATTATTCACCTTCTTCCAATAAAAAAACACGCCTCTCGCGCATTAATAGATAATTTCCATTTCCTGTGTTTGTTTTGCTACTTAATAAACAATCCCATCAACTCTTCATACTGTGCCACTGTGATTCTGTCGCATGCGAGAAAAGCGTCAAGTTTTGGCTGTGTGAGTAACGCCCAATTATTATACTCCGCAATCGTGATTTCACTCTTGTTTAGCTGTGCGTTTTTGCTGTTAATCAGCTTTTTCATTATATTATACATAACATTCCTCCGATTAAATGTTCATGAGTTCTAAAAGACAGGTATTGCACTCGGTCGAAGCTAGTAGTTCGCTCATGACTCTTTCCGATTCAGGCAATGGGTCTATTGGCGCATACTCGTATACAACCTCGTTTGCACCTTTCAGCTTGTATACAACATTATAGCCTTCTCTTTTGGGTGCTTCCGGAAAATCTCCATCTATCCATATGCAGGTATCTGATATATAGGGTTGTGCGTCCTCTTTTGAAATCATTCGATTTCTTGGTGTGACTGTTTTATTATTATCAATATATATAAGCATAATCAAACCTCCTTTCTATACGAAATCGTAACAGATTTCTGCTTTGGTCACTTTAAGGTCTACGTACTCAAAAATATCAGAAAAGTTTCCGCCACTCTCAATGGGCGCTGGTTTGGCGTAAATACAAAAGGCATCGCCCTGTGTTACTCGCAGAACATGAACATGAGTGTCAGAAAGAGTAAAATCTCTGGCTTGAAGTGGAAGTGCTAAGCTTGTATCTATATCTTTATATATCGCGTTGACATCTTGGTAGCCTACAGTAACTTCGTCACCACGGATTTGATTAAATATATTTGCGTTATATTCTAACATGTTATGAGGAGTTCGAGAAGTAGGAGTCCCAGCATTAACAGTCTTAAACACATCGACCATCCCAAAATAAGCAAGCATACGAGTGTTATTGTTAGAAAAAGGTAGTGTTTGGGAATCCAAAAGCTTCCCCTTAACTTCGCACTCGATTTTAACCTTTAAGAGCCCAGTGCCTTTCGCCAAATAAGTTGGACAACAAACTATATTTTTTTGTCTGTTGCTAGCATCATAGCGTAATACAAATGTGTCATCAGGGGCTATTAAAGACTCCCTGACATTATCACTCTGTGTTATCATCAAACCACTACCACCGCCATCCATTAAATTAATTAACATTTACAGCCCCCCTTATGATGAATGTTACTAGAATATCGACTGTCGGAACTGCCCCGCGTGCTTGGAAAGTTATTGAGCCTGCAGCTTGTGAATAATGCGATATTTTTGCCGCTCTGCAAGCACTGCGTTGCTCCTGTGTTACATTGGGTTCTTGCAGTAATATTTCAACGATGCTCGTTGCCGTTATGTTGGCGCTGCTATATGTGTATCTTCCGTTTGACCACGATGCGGCGGCGAGGGTTACATTGGCGAGAATACTTTTATTGGCTTTGGCATCGCTCAGTGCCTTTCCCTGCTTTGCGCTGAGAGCTTTCGACGCATCGGTTGATGTGAGATTATCAACGATCTCTGTCTTATTTGCCCCAGCGGCCGTCCCATCCAGTTTCACTTTGTCTTCGGCAGACATAAGGCCGTTTTCAGTCTGCGTGGCAACGGCTGTCAGCGTTCCGAGCGCAGCATCAATAGCATCCATATTGGAATTTTGTACGCCTACATCATAATTTTCAGACGCTAACGGTTTTATTAAATTGTAATTTGTCGTTTGATTCGGCATTTACTCACCTCCTATGTAAATATTCTGATTTGCTCATGGGTTTGGGCGCCTAGAGCAGCGTGGGTATAAGCCTTTAAAAAATTATGGGTGTTATAGGAATATTCCACCGTGTAAACCAAATGAGCTGGCTTAATTGTGTCGATTGTCCTTTTAAAGGAATTGACATCATTGGGGATTCCTTTAACTCCCACAAACTTTATAACAAAGCTGTAGTCTGGATTGTTTTCAATGACATCGATTTCAGCGTTGGTGTAAGCCAGTGCGGTATTCTTAATCATTTCAATCGTGCATGTTCCGCTTCCCCGTAATCTGGATTTAATGAATTCTCGGCGATCCGTATAAGGCTTTGACAAGTCCGTATAGATGTTTAATTCCTTTTCCCAGATATCAAGGCCCCATGTTGCCTTATCTACAAAAAGCTGATTTCCCAAGTCTTCGATGGAATGATTATTGTCGTTGAGCGCTTTTGTAAATGCCGTCAGAAGGTTGATAAAGACTTCGCTCTTACGATAATAGTCTGGCATATATTTCATTAATATCATGACAGCACCACCGTCCCAAGTACGGGCACTTCTTTTTCTGCGATATTAATATTTGCCGTGGTATTATTGAGCTTTAAGCTCGAATAATCTTCCACACCATAAAGCCCATAAAGTATACTTCCTACCTTGGCAAAACTGATATATGTATCAATAAAAGCGGTATTTTTAAAATAATCCGTTAATGCCTCGGAGAAACCTTTCTCTACATCTTCCAGGGTTCTTCCATTTCCTAAAACGATAGTAGCAGTTATATTAATTGATTTCTCTGTGGCGCTTGCAACGGTTACATCTGCACCTATAGGCCTGTTTGTCTCAATGTAGTCTTCCACCTCTGATATTAGCTCGGGTAATGCAGCACGTTTGTTTCTGTCACAAATTACGACCTTAACTGTCCCCGCTCCGCTCCAAGTAGGATATACTCTTGCATCTCCGACGCCCTCAACCGCTTTTGCCCATTGTTTGTAGTGATAGATGTTCCCGCTTGTTGCCGGCATATTAATCTTTTCATAATACCTTTGTCTTAAGCTCTCGTCTGACTCCGCGTCATAACCATTCGACAATACGGCGGGATTTGTGACCGCTGTTATTCCTTCCAGCGTTACTGGAAAATATTTAATAGATCCAACCGGCACATTGCCTGCGATTCCAAACTGATCGCATTCGACACTAACAAGCTCTTTCCCTGTCGCTCCTATGACCTTATTGTCAGTTATGACGAAGTTTGTCAGTTCGCTCGACACAAGACTACCCGCTACGATGTTTGCGCCCACCGTGCCTGTTATCTCCACTTGTCCTGTCGCTTTAGTTGCAGGCTTTCTGTTTATTCCAAGCTCCGAACACTTTCTTTCAAGATACCCGCCTGAAGCTGTGCCGACAAAAGCGTTATTGAGAATGCTGTCCATAGCCGCATAAGACTTTTCCAATTCTATCGCTGCAGGCGTAATGGCATCACTAAAGAAGCTTCCCTCGGAAGTATCGAATGAGCTGTCGATTTCCGAAAGCATATCAGCTTTTAATTCGTCCTTTGTCATATAAACACCTCGCTTTCTATCGTTTCACCGTAAATTGTGCTGGCGGCAAAACTGCAGTCTAATGTTCTTTTATCTCTGCTAAATCCAAAGTTTTCAACCGACACGATTTCCGGGTTCCTCAATAATGCTTCTTCTATTTCTCTCTTCAACTCAATCTCCACGAAGGCCTGTGGATATCCCTTTGTCACAAAATCAATTAATGTGATGCCGTATTGTTCGGTATCGCCGGTATTATAAATTTTGAACTTGTATTTCTCTGTTTTAATAACTTTTTCAATCCAAACCTTTAAGGCATCTATTCCGGATGCTTGAATTAGCCTTCCGTCTACCGTAGCAAAATCACCTTTGCCAAAGTCAAATGAAAAAGACTTGCCCAATGTGGCAGTCTCTTCCGGGTTTATACCTACCTGTATATCCGTTTCAGGAAACATTATAAATCACCTACCTTATCAATAACGTAATAGGTCATATTGTCCGTGCTAGGTATAACGATTACCTTTTCGCCGCTTTTTAACTTGTCGGATACGGTATGGGCATGGCTGCCATGTGTCGTTATACTAGCATCAGATGTGCCGTAAATAGCAAGTAAATGCTTTGCTATTACCAGCCTATCTTTTTCTAAAACAAAGCTGTTAAAAGCTATTTTAAGCGGTGAAGCCGCTATTACTTTACCAATTCCAATTCCTTGCATTGATGGGTTGTTTCGCTCTTTAAGCAAATTTGCCATTTCTACAATTGAGTCCATCTTACACCTCCACTAAGCTAAGGCTCGCTGTATGTATATTGCCAATATTGTGACTAACTGATTTTATTTTATACTTGCCTACTAAATTGGTAATAGGTTCATTTAATTGCAATATCCGCCCGGCTCGTAAATCAAAATGCCCCAAAACTTCAATACTGCCCTCAACCAATACTCTTCCGAGGTCCTTTAAGAGGTTTTGAGCGATATTTCTCGCTTGGGCAATGTCTTTATCCTCTAGGCTTTGGGTTTCCTGTAATAAGCCGTATTTCTTTATCAGAGCATCATTCTTAACCTCTGCATACACCTTTACTCCATCCTCGCCGCCAGTATATAACTTGATGCTGTTCTTCATTTCTTCAATGCTGGCGCTTTTAGACGGATTGCTGATCGTTTTTCCGATGTCCACTGCCGCCAGGTTATCGGCTAGCTGGACTTTGACGTTTATCACCAAGTCTGCATCTTGTCTTATGTCCAATTTCCCTACGTTCATTTCCATGACGTACTTTTTGCCAGTGGTATTAGTTGTTTGCTCTATAATGTCTTTGATTACCGAGGATACCTCTTTGTCATAATAGATTTGGGATATTATCGTTGGCATTGATGCAATCGTTCCGACGGGTACGTTAAACTCGCTTAGAAGTGTTTTTATTGCCACGTCAGCCTTAACCTTGTTGAATTGCTTTATCACTTTTGATTTATTCAGGTAAAAGGCATAATCAAAGCAATTAAATGACTGGGATTTCTCATTTCTCGTCTTGGTAACGACTATCCCTCGGAAAACTTCCTTATCATTAAACAGTTGGATTAAGTCACCCACATTAACCTCTGCATTATTTTGTGAATATGCTATTTCAAATCCTAATTGATCTCCGAGCGTGTCAAGGCTACTATCGAGCGTTATGCTCCCTGCAAGGGAAGTGATATCTTTGCCATTGGCTTTTATAATCATCACTTCACCTCCAGCAGTTTAAACTCTTTTAACTCTATTGAATATTGGACGTTCTGGGTTCCAGCTTTCATCCCGTACTCAAAACTGTCAATAGTAACTGGCATATTAATGGGCGTGCCCGTAATAATCAACCTAAAGGGTATCTTTCTTTCTCTTAGAGCTTCAAACTCATTTACATACTCCCACCCAAACATTGTGTCGTTCTTACTGTAAGACAATTTTTCGGCCGGGAAGAAGCTACTCCACGATATACTTTTAAGTCCCTTTTGCCCTATTAGATTAATCTCACCCGCCCCAACGGTTTGATATGTTTCATTTTGCTGTGGTGACGGTATCATAAACTCCGGAGGCAGTATTGGAATCCGGATAACTTTTTCACGATTATTTATACTTAAATATATATCCATGCCTACCTCCTTTACATGTTCGCAAGTGCTAATTTCAGCTTTGGCACAAACTCGTTTATGATCTCGTCAGTAGATTTGCCGACACCGTTGATATTAATATTAAATACATTGCTTTTGCTGTTGTTAATCATTTGTTGTGACTTATCAGCAGGTATCACCCTAGATCCGCTCGGCAGGTCTATGATTTCACCGCCGCGCTCATTTATTTGTGTGAATCCACCTCGCCAATATGGAGTGCCAAGAGCGTTTTTACCTGCTCCTTTCGGCTTCTTCCCGCCGCCTTCATTACTCTCTTTAAAAAGCTTGACCGTTCCCTTAATTGGGTGCTTCAGGAAGTCAATTAACCCCTTCCATAATTTCTTTATGCCGGTTGCAAATCCGGCGCACTTTTCTTTAACTGTGTCCCAATTCTTATAAAGCAGAACTCCTGCGGCAATAACAAGCCCGATGCCAATGGCGATCCATCCAAGCGGGCTGAGCATAAGCGTACCATTTAGCAGCATAGTAACAATTTGCAGAGCTGCAAAAGCTGTTTTAAGAAGCGTCGCTGCCTTTGTAACGGCGATAATTGAAACAGCAAATGTGCCGAAGAAAACAATAAAATCTTGGTATTTAATGATGGTGTCGTATACCTTCTTGGCGAAGTTGTATATCTTGCCGAGTGCCTTAAAGACGGCAGGCATCTTCGCTGCCAATCTTGCAATTGCATCGGCAGTTTTATTTATGGCCTTTTCCCCTTTTGTTGAGTTCAGCCAATTAGATAATTTCTTGAATGAGGGTTGTAGCTTATTAGTTAATTGACTTTTCATCTTAGTAGCAGCTTCAGCGAAGGTCATTGGTATTTCTTTATACTGCTTGTTGATGGCATCGGCAGAATTAAACAAAGCCGATTTGATGATGTCGGATGTGATTTTACCTTCCGAACTCATTTTTTTAAGCTCACCAACGGAAACACCCATTTCTTTAGATATCGCTTGCGCCAACAACGGTGCGTTCTCTGATATTGAACGGAATTCATCGCCTTGCAGCTTGCCGGCTGCCATAGCCTGCGTTAATTGATACATTGCTGATGATTGTTCTTGGGTGCTTGCGCCTGCTATTTTAAAGTTCTTAGAAAGCAATTCTGTAAATTTTAAAATTTCGTCGTTGCCCTCAAAGGCGCCACTGGCTGTAATTCCCAATTTACCAACAACATCTGCCATATCTTCATAGCTCGTCCTTGCATTATTAGCCGATTTAAAGATTTTTTCGTTGAATTGAGCCACTGTCTGCTGACCGTCATTTATCAATTTTAATCTTGCTTGCATTCCCGAATATGCGTCGGATTGCTTAACTAATGCTACCGCCCCTGCTCCACTCGCTGCAATAGCGACCGAAGCACCTACTTTTGCCAGCCTCCCAGCTTTACTCACCATCTTATCAACGCTGGATGTCCATTTATTGGCCATATTGGCCATCTTTTGGGTTGCTCGTTGCGTATCCTTATCCAGCTTTTTTACTTTATCGGATACTTTTATTAACTTAGGGGACATTCTGTCTTGTAAGTTTAAGATGGTATTAATTGTTTTACTCCCCATAGCTATCCCCTTTCTCCTAATAAGATCTTATATTTTTCCATTTCCTCTTCGTAATAATTTTCTCTAGCACAATGAAGCACAACTTTTTCCGTTTCGGTAAGGGCTATCAAATCATTGATTTTATAACCCCTCACCAAGTAAAAAGCAAACATATTTAGTTCCTCATCGTGCTTTACGAGTTTTTTATTTCATCAACCGGGCTTTCCATCGCGTCCATTAATTTTTCGCCGATGTCTGTGATATCGTCGAGATCAAATATTGCGTCCACGGTGTCAAACGGATCCTTGATTCCGAGTTCTTCGTGCAGCTCCTTGTCCTGAAGCATCTCGCATGACAGATAGATGATTTTTTTATACATCCCTATCGTCTTGCGCATATCTGGGTTTGAGCCCATCTCATCCATAAGGTCGAGTCGCATTTCGTCACTCGGCCTTTTGAATGTTAGCACCTTCCCGCCCATCGAAACTACTGGTATTTCGTAAGTTTTGGCACGATTCTCTTCTTTCTGCATCTTCCTAGCTAGTAAATCTTCTATTGTTGCTTTTCCCATAAAAACCTCCATAAAACAAGGCTCTAATTTGCGTTTTAAGCGGTTTTATTAGAGCCTTAATATCAAGTTGCGCTAAATTGTTTCTAATACATCGTAGTCTGAGAATTTCAATGGCAGCTCCTCTTCAACAAGTGCTTTTGCCTCGAACTTCATCAAGTTGAATTCGGTAAAAACAACATCGCTTATTGCTGCACGCTCAGACTTGCCTGTGGACTGGTCCTTTAGCTTCGATGTAATTTTTATATCCGGCATATCACCGGTTTTGTATGCGTCTGCAAGGAGGTTGAGAGCCGTGCTGTCTATCTTCTGCATAACAAGAGTGCCTTCGCCGCTCCATCCTGTATAGGCGTTGTATGTAGCGTTGGAGCCAACAGTATTAACCTCTTCAAAGTTCCCGGTTATCTTTGCTTCTATACTCTTTACCTGAGCAAGCAGCCTGCCATTCAGCCACACATTGCCGTTATTGCCCTTTAAGATTCTATTTTGATTGATCTTCATCTACTCACCTCCTATGCCAAATTTACAGTAAACTTTAAGTTTTCCATTGACCCTAAGATTTTTATATCTCCGGCCAAGTAAACCGTACGCTTAAAGGAATTATTCTTGACTGTCTGATCGTCCCATGTTTCAGCTTCGAGTTTCCCTACTCCCAGCCACGCAAGCCTTTGTGCCTCAACATCGACATCTACCTTATTAGCATAATTATTATCTAAGATATAATCATTTGCGAGTTGTTTAAAGTAGGTATTGATAGAACTGATAAACAACACCTGGTTATCGTAATTGTTTTTATACTTGCCGAGATACTCGTTTTTAAAGACTGCTGATATATCATCATTAATTAAGTCCATCGCCTCTACAGTATCTATAAATTTCATATCCTCGGTGTTGTTGATGCCGTCAGTGGTAGTCATAGAGTTGATTCCGAGCGCTATTTTAACCTTGTCAACATCGTTGACTAGGATAAACTTGCCATCAGCTACAGCAGCTTCATTGTCCGCTGCTTCAGTTACCCTTGTTAAATTAGCACATTCAAAGTATGTCGAGCCTCTTCGAATATTACAGCTGGCTAATATACCAATAAGACTAGGGCCATATTTTTCGCCTGTAACCTGTCCCCTAGCATCTACAAAAGTAACGTTATCGTTATAAAAGTTAACTATATGCTTGCAATCCGTTACTGCAGCTTTGTAGGTAACGGCTTTATATGTCTTTCTTTCAAGCTCCTTAGACTTAATCCAGCTCGCAAGAGTGGCAAAGTCTTCCGTTGCACCGTCGGCAATAGTTATCCAGCCTGTCTTTATGTTCGCCTCTAGCGCTGTGAGTGCGTCCGATATAGTGTCGACTGCAGTGTCTATTCTTACTATAGCCACTCTATTTAAAGCAAAGTTGAATATGTCCTTGATATACTGCAAGTTTGCAGCTGTGTATTTCGTTCTGTCGGCTTCAACCGCCGTGATGTTTTTATACTCCTTATAGTCAAATGAACTATCGGTATCATCTCTAACAATTAGGATCGCAACGCCTCTTTCACTTCGCTCTATGAGGGTTCCGGCCAATTGCTTAAAGATTACCTCGATTGATGGTAATGTTATCATTCTTCGACCTCCTTATAATTTAATTGTTCCATCGGTTCGCTTGTATCTGTATCCGGCAATAACTCAACCGCATACAAATCAAAACTACAAACTAAAACAGTGTCTGCCGTTTCACTTTCAACCGTTTCAATCGGCATATAAAAGCCTTCCTCAACTTCTAAATCTTCGAGGAAGGCAGTTTCTATTATTTCTTGCATTTTCGCATTGTCTATCTTGTACTTGTATCTGTCTTTTGCAAAAAAATAGATACTGCAGGTCAGGTTCTTTTCTCTGCATTTGAAATTGAACTTCCTATTTGTGGAGGATTCTATCCCCACTTTTAGGCCCGGCCTGATTATGGGTTCCGAAACATCTTCTGCCATAATAGGCGCGGACGAGAAGTCAGTTCCAACTAAAGCCGATTTAATTCGGTCGTTAATAGCCTTGTTAATCTGCAGAAGCGTTATCATCAAACCAACCCCTTATCTAATACGGTATCTAAGAATTTTTGAACATCGTTGTAATGCTTTGATTCAAAACCTTTGGCTGCGTCTTTAAAGAAGTGCTTACCTTTTACAAACCCGACCTCTTTGCCATCTTTTGTAACTTGTCTATGCCCATATTCCAAAAGGTGGACATGGTATGCCGGTTTGCCGCCGTAAACACGGATTGAAAGACCACCATTGCCCTTAAAAACATATACTTTACCTGTCTTTATGCTTTTGTAAAGGTTGCCAGATTTCTTTTTCGTGCGTGCTTTAGCAAGTGCCACCGTATCCTTCCTGAGACTCTTACCTTGGTCTCTGAGGAACTTCTTACTCTCTTTCGGCATTTTTTTTTGAGCAAGATTTATTAGTTCATTCTGAAATTGCGTTAGCTCTTTTGTGTTAAAGCCATTAATCATTTACTCCACCACCAAACTGCAAAAGATCTCAATTCTATCTCCATACTTATAATTAGGGTTAAAATGCTTGATATCGTACCGTTGCCCACTGAATATGAAATACATATCGTTTGAAATATCCGAGATTGCGCCTTTTCGTATTACAATCTTATGACTTATATCGGAGTATACGGTATCACCCTCGCCATCCTTCACCGTTCCTGCTCCCGGCGTTATTTCGGCCCATACAGTCCTTGTCTTCGCATAGACGAAATCGTCTTCGCCGAGTCCATTTACTGTTGGCGCTTTAGAGTAGACGTCGATTCTGCTGTTCAGCCTGCTCGATAAGTTACTCATGGCCTCAGCTCCAGTCTTAACTGCAGGGAGAAATCATCAACAAGCTTTCGCACATTATTGCTAACTTTTTCCGATGCGCCCAACTGCCTGTTGTCGTAGAGGTCGGAAATAACAATAAGTGAGAGGGTTTTAGCCCTCTCGCTCGTATTGTCATATATTGCACCGACGCTGGCTTTTAGATATTCATCTGCGGCCGTCATGAGACTCTCGATCAGCACATCATCGTCGCCAAAATCTACTCTAAGATAGCCTTTGACGTCCGTAAGTGTTAGTGCTGCCATTTAATCCAACTCCTTTTATTCAGCTGCAGTAGCTGCAACCGCAACAGGGACATTTGCACCTGCTACATTTGCCTTGCCTGCGAAATCTTTAATCGTTGCACCCTTAGCGGTATAGTTGAACACACCGTTGGTCAGCTTCAGCACCGCTTTCCCGTCAACATCTGTTGTGCCTGTAAGTCCGTTGCATTCGATAACAATATCTGCCTGTGCCGTGGTTCCAATCTTAACAGTAAATGTGACATCATAAGTCTTGATGTCGAGCAGGCCGTAGTTGTAGGCGTCCTTATCGGCACCGATCACGTCGAAGCCTTCGAGGATCATCAATGCCTTCTGGTTTTTTCCAAACAGGTAGGAATCGTCTGAGTTGAATTCGGTGCTGCCGAGCTCGATCATATAGCAGCCTGCCTTAGTTGATCCGAAGAATATCGGAGCCTTACCACCGACATTTGGAAGGAACTTGTTGTCGTAAACCTTGACTGGTACGATCGTTCCGTTGATGTCGATTCCCTTCTTGGTTGGCTCGGTGATTAATGGCTGCATTAGGTATTTGCCATCCTCAGATTTCAACAGAGATAGGTGGTTATATCCGCTCTGATTGGTGGCGATAACTCCGTCATACCATACGGAAGTATCAAGGCCAGTCTGAGCAGCAGTTTTAAGCTGGTCAAATGTCAGGTAGGTAATCGGGGTAATTCCGTCTTTTAGAGCGGCAAATATCTTCTGGTTCTCTGTAATTATTGCATTTTTTACGAACCATTTATTGATGTATGTCAGTAATCCAGCCTTTTCAGCTTTTCCAAGAACCTTAGATACTGGAATCAGCTTGCTATATAACTTAACAGCGAAAGATTTTCTCTCAAATTCTGGGCCACCAGTGGTATCAATATCGTCTCCATCTGTTAGATTAGTAAGCCCTGATGGAGTTCCTTTTTCGAAGTTAAACCCACCACTCATGGTGTCAGTAGGAATAACGGTTACTAGGTCTTTTGCAGAATTATAGGATTTTCTTAACTCCCTAATGGTTAGGTCAACATCTTCAGGCATTAGATTGTTTTCTCCGCTAGCTCCACCAGTAACCAGGGCTTTTTCGGTCTCGTTCAAAGACTTGCCGTGAAGGATCTTTACGATAGTCTCAAAGCCGTCCTTCTTGTCCTTATGGGTTTCTGGCGTAAAATCCTTTTCGTCGAAGGCCGCCTGCTCCGCGTCAAAAAGCCTTTTTTCCACTTCGTACTGCTTTTGTAGCTCGTCAATTTCGTCTAAGGCAGCAGCTGCTTTCTCGCTATCGTCCGCGTCCTGAAAGGTTCTCGCCTCCTTTCTTTTAGCCTCGATTGCCGCTAAAAGTTCTCTCATTTTTTTATTAAGCATGTTTTCTTATTCCTTTCTGTTTTCAACAAATAAAAAAGACTCAACGAGTTTCAATTTCATTTCGTTTGAGTCCGCTATATATTTAACTTTTTCTGCGTCTCCTTCCTTCGGCTCTTCGCCGCCGTAGGATTTCGTAACTCCGGCGTTCGGTTGAGCTGGGACGGCTACGAAACTGACTTCGTAGGCATCCTTCGGTTCAAGTAGCTTAAAATAACATACTTTCCCGTCATACTCCTTTGCTGGCCAGTGTTTACACAACGTTTCCCGTTGGTTCGCACCGCAGATGGAGCATACCACCTGCCCGATTGCGCATCCGACGCTGACTTCTTTTTTTATTCCGGCCGAAATCTCTGTGATCAGGTCTTTGTTGGATTCGGTCCGAACCATGTAAGAGTGCGCCACAAGCCGGGTATATGATTCACCGTTTTTAGTCTCGCCTTGCCCGTCAATGACTTCCGTTGCGTAGATTCTTGCACACTGGTTCTCTGCCCTGTTTTGATGGTTTGATATGATCGTTTTTCCGACATATAATTCCGCCATCTTTTCAAGTGTTGCCTTCGGGAATACTTCATAGTCCCTGTCAATCTCGTTATCGCAGATCGCTATCTTGAAAGTAAAGACCTCTTCGGCGGTAAGCTCCTTTATGGCGTATCGATTGATTAATTTCAATTCGTCCTCAGTTACTTCCAAGCCTCCGACTTTCGCAGCCTTTGTGATAAGGTTCTTCATTCATTTCCTCCTTTCTTGAATTGTTCGCCTGCCATCTTGACCGGCATCATATTCCCGTTGCAGATAAGCTCATTGCAACCTTTAGCCGGATAATCAAGTAGTGCCCTTGCTTCGTCCGGCGTATAAAGACCGTTTGTTGTGGCACTGACAAGGCTTTCTATCTGTGTTTTAAGGTCAGCCCTTAAAATAACAGCAACATTAAACTTAAAGTAATAACCGCTTTGCAATTCGTCTTCCGTCAGAAGTTTATAAGATAATTCCTCTTCATATTGCTTTAAAATGTAGAGCAGTGTATCCACATAAAATGCAAGTTGCTGTTGTTCGGCTGCCGCATAACTCGCTTTCTCATAGTCGTTAATTTGGTTCGGCTTTATTCCAAAGGCCGCCGCAATTTGTAATGCAGAGTATTTTTTAAGTTCCACAAACTGATTGTCCGCGAGCTTAATGTTTAGTGGCGTTAATGTCGCCCCCAGTGGTATAGGAATGATTGATTTCACCGTGTCGTTATTGCCTGTTGCGAAATCCTCAATACCCTTGACAAATTTCTTCGTCAGCTCGTCACTGAGTGACCCGGTATACTGCAACACCGCTTTGGCTGTGAAACCATTTTCATAGAGTTTATTCAGCATATCCTGAGCGGTCAGATTTCCGGCCAGTGTGCTGTCTAGAATGTCCCGCACCGATAGTCCTTTAATGCCATCAAATGATGTTGAGGTCTTGAAGTGGAGTATGCTGTCGGAACTGATTTTATAAATCTCTCCGCTCTTTTGATGGGTGTATGCATACCAAATTGAGTTTTGACTGCCCCATACTCCTTTGTCGTCAACCCATATCTGCACGGCGTTACTTGGCAATATCCACAAGGTAGTTCTTGACCCTGCGCCCCTTATCCAAACATAAGCGTTGCCGTGGTGGTTGCGATTGTATTCGACCGTGCTCCAAAAGTGTGTCGATGTCATATAAGGGTTTGGCCTTGTTGACAGCACGCTATAGAGCGGGTGACGATATGCCTTTACAACTCCGCCATCTTGCGTATGCTGTTGGAGCTTCAGCGGCAACTTTCCGAGTGATTCGGATAATATTTTAAGGCAGGCAAAGTATGTCGCCTCGCTCAACGCCTCGCCACTGACCCCCCGAAGATTGAGCATGTTAATCAACCCTTGAAGAGTCAGATCTTTATTGACTTCGTCTTTTTGAAAAAACTTTTTTAATGGATTCTTCGTTGTTCTCACCTCCTTAATTAAGCCCAACCCATACGCTTGAGATAGTTTTCCATTTCGCCTTTGATGTCAACCCCCTCCTCCCGCTTCATGCAGAGCACGTGACTATCGATAGCAGCGTCAACAGGGTCGATGCGTCGCGTCCTTGCGTTCGGCTCTTTATCTACCTTAATTTCGCCAAATGAGTTTGATGTAATCTTCGCATTTATAAACGACCAAATAAAAAGACTGCTGCCTTCGTGATACTCAAAATCTCCGTTCCTAATGAGCAGCTGTAAGTCAACCGTGGCATCATTCAAAAATCTTGCCGACTGCGTAATCATCGTGAGCGGACAACCAAAATCTTCGAGATCAGACAGGAACCCGTCAGCATTATGCGGGTCATACCCAATGCCTGTATAGTTTAAGTCAAACTGTTCTTGTAGCTCTTTTAAATGCTTGATAATGAATTTATAGTCATTCTTAAAATCCATCTTCCCGCCCGTTACGGTGATTAGCTCTTCCTTCTCCCAGATGTCATACGGCGCTATATCGGTCAAAATATGCTCCATCAGCCGGCCTCTTGGCATGAACGAATGAGAATAAAAGTAATACTTCTGCCTCCCCATCTCCGTAAACGGAATTTCAATATTGAGCGTCACCAAGTCCCCGCCGCTCGAAAGGTCGAGCCCAACATAACAAGGATACCCTTTGAAGCTCTCCAATGTCCTTTTGGATTTGCACTTCCTGAACGCTTCAACATCGATGTACTGGTTATCCGTCTTTTGCACCCACATATTCATGCACTTTGTCAAATAGTCAGCAAGCTCCATGCCTCCCATGTCTTTTGCGGTCTGTGCATCTGTGCGGAGCGTCTTCATGCCTTGTTCAGTTCGAGCCAGTAAAGGATTAGATTTTATCCAATTCTTTTCATCGAATGGGTCATCTCCATCATCCAGTGTATATATGTCAACAAAAAAATCCTCTGCGGAAACCGATCCGTTGAGGATGTTAAGGCAGTAAGCGTCCATCTCGTAGCAGAAGCTGTTGAGATTGCGCCCCCTCGTTGTTGTCATACTGTTAAGAGTTTCGTTTAAAGATCTTGTTCCGTTATATAAAGCCTTGTAGATTGAATTATCTCTATGTTGATGTATCTCGTCTATAGAATTATAAATGGCACGGAAACCTTCATCGAGCGACCTATCCTTAGAAAGAGCTTCAATGGTGCTGTTGGTTCCTAATGCCGTTATGAGCGTCTTATATTCCTGCACCTTGAACAGCTCCGACAGATCAGAATCAATCAGAACAAACTTCATTATCTCTTCCCACGCCAATTTAGCTTGAGCCCATTTTGTGGCTGCAGTGAAGAGCTTTCCGTAGTTATATCCACCGAACCCTGCTATGTAGGTGCCCTGGATACCATTCTCGAAAGTCTTTCCGTTTTGTCTCGCTTTGGATTTATATGATCTCCTAAAGCGTCTGTAACCCCTATCGTTATACCATCCGAACGGGACACCTAAGTCGAAATGCTGGAAGCCATATAGCACAAGCGGCCTCGGCTTCTCTCCTTCTGCTATAGTCAAGGTCTCAGCAAAGTCAAGGATCTCCTCTGACTTCTCGGGCCGCCAGACGAAAGGAAAATCCTTCGTGCCCTGGGCGGCAAGATTGCTGAGGTGTCTCTGACAGGCCTGTATATGAGGTTTCCCAGCTACTACTTTTCCACCGACTACGGATTCAGCATATAGGGTCGCTCGATCCAATTAACCCACGCCCTTTTGGAATTTATCAAATTTATTTTGTTTAGGTGGCTCTTTTGAGGCGGGTGCAACAAGTCTGCATCTACTGCTTATCGTTAAACCAAGTTCTCTTGCTACTGTTATGCATTGTTTGAAGTATTTATCTTGCAATGAGGCAATTCTCTCATATCTGGCTAAATCTTCCCCGCTATTCTTGGATTTCCTTAACTCCTTAGTCAGTTTAATATACATCTCCCTAGAGGTGATATATTGTGCCAATACATCACAATCAAGATTTGACATTATACCCATGTCAAGCAGTTCTATCGCAATTTTATTAAATTCGTTTTTTTGTGATTTCTTCAAATAAGCAGGCGCCTCTATTTTATTAGTCGCCGCCTTTACTTCAGAATTTCTTCTTTCTTCAATTTCGGTTTTGGTTAAATGCTTTTTCCCTTTTGCCTTTACCAGATCAATCGGTTGTCTAGGTCCTGCCATAATTTCTTACCTCCGTTCTTTGATGAATTCGCCTGTTTTTTGTGTGTTTTTTGCAGTTTTTTTTCATTACTTTTTCGTTGCCTCTCGCATGCGCGTAATTTTTTATATTTTTTGTATAAAATTTACCCTTCCCCCATTAACATTCATGATTTGGAATTTGTCGTGGGGAGTTTTTGCTGAGATTTAGTCTGGTATGCGGTCTAGGGCAAAAGGTTTCAAACTTTTTTACCCGCCCTCCCCCTCGTCTTTTCTTTTCTTGTTATGGCATGAAGTACAAAGAGACTTTAAGTTATTGATATCGAACCGAAGATGCCAGTGTGTTTTGATTGGCTTCTCGTGGTGGACTTCTGTCGCAATGCCCCCGCAGTCTTGGCATCTGTATTCATCCTTCTGCAATCTCGTCTTGGATAACAGTTTCCATGCAGCACTGTTATAGAATGTCGTCGCCTGTTTATCTCTTCTCTCCTGATCGTAGTACTTTGCACGCTTTGCATCTGCATGCCTCTTCTGAGTTTCTATGGCTGGTTGACAAGCCTCACAATACCTTAAGCCATACGGGATTATCTTTTTACACCTTGCGCATTGCTTGGTTAACATCAACATCGCCTCCTTTAGAGCAATGAAAAAGAACCACTGTTATGAGTGGTTCCCGATTAATATCTCTGCTATCTTAAACTATAGCATATAGCACGTGTTACATGTGTTACATTTTTCTCTCTTGGAAAAATCTATAATACGACAGCCTGACCGCTTCAGAGGTGTATCCTTCCCCAAGTTCGCTCGCAACCTGCTTCCAGCTCATTAAGGAACAGTTTCGATAAAACAAAACCTGCCGCATGTAGCTATCATCAACTGAGGCTATGTAGGTGATGATGCGGCTGCGAGCGAACTGTACCTCAGCCAGCTTACCGTTTATAATCTCCTCGCAGTTAACTATCGAAGAAGCCAGCTCGCCCGTGCTATCACCCACGCAATTCTTGACAGGCGCATTAGACAGAACGGCACCGCCCGCGATGCTCTTGCAGCGGAGACGATCAAGCTCCCGCTGCCACATCTTGACTTCGTTGTTCAGATGATAAATTTGCTCGATTTCCTTTTTTGTCATAACTCCTCCAATGCAAATAAGCCTCTTCACTTTTTTGAGGTTAAATATCTATAACGATCTGACGCTCTCCGTTTTTCCTGAGCCAGTTATCATAATTTTCTCGCTTATACTTCCGTTTTTCTTTATTGTTAAATCTTACTCGCGTATGGTATATGTCGATAGGCAGCATGATGTACTCAACATAAAGTCTTTCCGTAAATGGATTCTCGCCTCGATATACGCTGTCCTTGTCTATGTAATACCCTCTAATCGGCTCAGGCTCTCCCTCAACCTCGTGATCATGAATGAGTTCCCGATATACTGGTGGCGTCTCGATGTTCCTGCTACAGGTGTATCGTTTCCTGAAAGTTGCCTCAGGATCTCGGAATGTCTTCGAAGTCTCTTTGATTAGGTAATGCGCAAGCTCTCTGTAATCCTTATCCTTATAAAGCGGGCTCATAAAGATTGACCCTTGCCCCCATGCAGCTTCAATTTCTTCGCGACTAAGACCTTTAGGAATAATGAGGTGGTGATGGATTCTTTTGTTTAAATATTCTGTAACCAGGATATACTTAAACGTTATGCCGGCTTTTTCGTACAACCTCTTCAACCGAGGCAGGAAATTAGTTACGTGGCGCTTAGCCACTTCAGCTGAAGGCTCAATCCCGCCGTATGTAGAAGTGAGATGAATGTCGCCAGGGATATAATTATGGCATAGTTTTATTGCGAGGTCTCTTTCCGCATATCTATCGTTATTCCTCTGCACCTCTTCAATTGTTGGATTCGCTCTTCCTGCTCTTTTTCCTTTGTGCCCTACCGGACTTCTCTGCATCATCCTGCCGAATATAATTCCACCAGCCATGATAGTTTCTTTGATTGCCATTACGCACCTCTATTGTTAATAACCTTAATCAAGTTTAACTGCTCTTAACCCGAGCTCTTCAACTTACCTATATATAATAAAGATTCTATAGCTGTGCCTCGGAGCTTGTCCGAGGCTTTATTATATTTCCGCTTCTTTGAGGGCTGCAAGCTCTTCTTCTGTGAGCGTAATACCCTTATTGCACTTTGTATGCTCTTTGTTCCATTCCCTTATGTCCAATTTAGGCTCTCTGCCGTTCCATGAGATCACATTGAGCTCCTTGCTCCAGCCTGTTCTTGTATTTGTGGATAAAATGCATAAATTCCTTATAATTTCAAAATTAAAATTATCTGCCATATTTTTTACTCTCCTTCCTCCGTATAATTCAAACATTTTTCACTTTCAATTCATTCGCCAATTCCGTATTTATTTTAGGCATATTTTTAAGCATCAGTTTCGCTCTGTATTGCCCGTAGCTCATTCCCGATTCTCTCGCTTTCTCGTTTATATATCCGATGGCGTCTTTTGCTTTTTTCTGTTCATCTATCTTCTCTTTCTGACGGTGCTTATCATTATAGAGACGCCCCCGCTCCTTTATAACAATAAGGCGGCATTCATCTGAGCAATATTTTTGAGATGCCCTTGTTGCGATATATGTATTTCCGCATTGCTCACAGATTAATGTTTTCATATCTCCTCCTAAAACGGCATATCGTCATCGTCTATCGGCTGGAAACCTTCAGGTAGTCCGAAGTCCCGGCTCTGTGAATCACCGCTCGGAGATTCACTTTTGTCGCCCCATTCAAGGAATTCAATTCTGTCGGCGACCACGTCTGTCGTGTATACTGTCTGACCTTCCTTGTTTTTATAGCTTCCTGTTTGTATCCTGCCCTGTACCCCCACCAGCCTTCCCTTAGAAAGGTAGCGCTCGCAATTTTCCGCTTGCTTCCCGAACACAGTTATCCTCGGGAAATCCGTCTGCTTTGCTCCGTCTTTTCTCGGAGGTCTGTCTATCGCTATCGAAAATCTAGCTACTGCAAGCTGGGATTCGGGTACATATCTAACCTCGGGATCTCTTGTCAGTCTGCCTATTAAAATTACGCTATTCATTCATCTTTCTCCTCTCAGGCTTTCAATCAACATACACCCATGTTTTGGGCGGCCAATTAAGACCAAATTCCTCCATGTTTCGTAGCTTAGTGTATTCCCTTACCCTGCCAATCTCCCAGAGGTACACGCGGCTATGATCTATGTATTTTATTACAGTCTCTACGCTCATCGAGGTCATTTGAGCGATGTATTCGATATTAGTGTTGTCGATAATGTCAATACATTCAAATTCACCCGTAATTTTTCTCATATCCGAGTCATAAAGATAAACTATAAAAGGGATATTCGCATGCGTAGGATACCTATCCCGTGGCTCTGCCTTTTTGCTTCCGTCAAAAATCTTATTATTCCAGTGCGTTTTGCTGGAAAGCATAACGGCGTGATGTTTCCTCGTTCCCATAACTCGCCCTTTCTATATGCGTCGAAGCATCCATGCTAGAACTGCTCGCTCATTACTTTTAAGACTGTCTTTAAAGCATTACTCATCTTCTCCGCCTGCTCGGGATCTGCGCCGGCAACCTTCTTGATACAAAGCAAGGCATCGCTAAAGGCTTCCTGGGTATCATCTACTTTGACCTTGAAGCGCGCAACATCTTCATTACTCATAACTTTCATTTTGTTTTCAGCAGCCAAAACTTTCTTTTCCGCCTCTTCAGCCACAGCCTTGAGAGCTTCAATTGATCCAGACAAAGCGGCCTCAGCTTCACTTTTCGCTTCTTGTTTTACTTTGATTGCCGCCTCTTCCATAGCCCTCTGTTTTTCCGCCTCTGCATCCTTTACCTTAGCCTCTGCAGTTTTTAGCTTCTTTCGTATCTTTTCAATTTCCGTCCTTGCTTTTTCGAGCTCTTCGGATTCCTCGGGACTTCTATCCACTTTTGCCTTAACTGCCTCCAGCTCTGTTTCGAGCCTTTCTTTTTCTGCCTCTGCGGCTGCAAGATGATCCTCAACCATCTTTAAATCACTGTCGGATGCAACAAGCTCGTCTCCGATTTCCTCTTTTTCAGCCTCAAGCTGTTTAATTTTAGCTTCAAGCTCTCTTACGGAGGTATTGCCGATATCAGCATCGCCCGCAAAAGCCTCAACCTCATCTTCAGGTATCAAAAGAAGCTTTAAAGCCTTGGAAATGCTGAAATCCGTCAACGTTGACGTTTTTGAAATCGCCGCTAAATACGGACTGTTTTCGTTCCCGTATTCCAACGCAATCTTCATAAATCTTTCCGCTTTACTTTTACTGTAGTTTAGGTTTTCGCGGCACCACTCTTCCCATTTCCCATGTCCAACCTGCTCTTTCGCTTCTTCGAGCCGTGTCCCAATCGCTACAGCCCCCGATAATGCGACTTGACAGACATGGTTGTCGATTGTTTTAATCTCGATTGCGATGATGTCAAGAGTGCGCTCAGGCACTACCTTGTAATCAACCTCTATAATTTCTTTACTCATATGTAATCCTTTCTCTATACGGCTTTCTTTAGCTGTTTCTTCACAACCTCGGAAAGCCATTTACCAACGAATGCTTCAACTTCTTCCGTCATACCGCAATTTCTTATACCTCTGCACTGTTGCACCGTTTTATTCTTAGGATTAAGCTCGAGAGTGTAAAAATTAAGCTCAGGCGCGGTCACTCGACGAATTAAGAAGATTGCAGTGCTCCCGCTCCTCACCCTATCCCAATATCCTGCGACGCAATGATGTTGCGTGCGCCCTTCCGCCAAAAGATCGGCCTTTGAGGCCACGGGGAATATCTTAAACCCATCCGCTTCTAAGGCAAGCGGGATAAGGTGCGGCAAGACTTTTTTCTTGTACTGCATAGTCTCTTTCCGAGCTACAGCAACCTGCTCCCTCTCAATCTTCAACCTGAGTTCCGCGCTCGTTCTTCCGTGAGCCTCGGTAAGCGATTTCGGGAACAGGTAGTATTCATCCGTTAAGTCATATCCGAGCTCAACCAATTCTTTGATATAGTCTTTATAGTCACGCCTTAGCGGGTATGTGTCTCCCGCCCGATACTCGGATTCTTGTTTTTTTATGTAGCGATACAACTGTTTTACTGTCATATGCTTGAGGAATCCTCTGTCTTCCACGATATCGAGCACGCGCAATACATTCGCCAGATCGTTCGGATTCGGATTCCATCCTTCTTTTTTGCATTTTCGCAGCGTCGCGATTGCGGCCGCAGGATCGGTAAAGCTTTTAAGTCGTCTTACTTCTCCCGGCGAAAGGCCCAATGTTGATTTTAAATCCCTGCCCCGCCAGTTTACGGCACTATATGTCCTACGTCCGTAAAGCCGATCATCAATTAAGCTTTCCAAACCAAGCTTTTCGAGATATTCCACCTGCGGATATTTTGCCGCCAGAAATAAGTACCTGACAAAGGTCGTCGAATTATACCGCAACACTTTCTCATAGTTTACGCGTCCCAAAAACGAACCCTGCAAGGCACGTCTAATCGATTGTTTGTGTAAATAGACCGCATAATTAAAGCTCCCGGAGTCAAGAGATCTTACCTTTTCCTTGTCGCACCTCCATCCGTTGTACCAACGATTTGTATATACAGCCCTCGCAGTCGGAGTAATTTCAAAGATATTGGTAGGCCATACCCCCGCAAACACCTCTCCGTTGGAGAATATCTCCCCCGGAGAACAGTCCCGCTCTATGCTTAATGCGGCCAAATAGAGCTTTTCTTTCTCGCGGTACGCAATGACTACGCCGTTATCGTCGTACTGTCTTTTTCTTGTATACGGAACCGTCAAGACGCGCTTGCCGCAAACAGGGCAATCCTCCTTGGCGTTCGTGCGAAGCGGGCCGTCGAGTTTGATATATTCGTTACAACAAGTGACGAAGCCCCGACGTTCGCCGTTTCTGTAGATCAATAAGGGCTGCAGCACCGAGCGGGCGATATAATCCGCAAAATCGCGAGGATACTTGATCTTCTTGCAAAGCTTCACGGCTTTTTGATTTTCTCCCGCCTTAGCGCTCGATTGCTTGAAAATAATTTGCATACAGCGCACCCCCTAAAGAAAATCGAGGACGTTGATCGCGGCAGCCGTCTTGTGTACAGGCGCAGATGCTACTTGCGAATCAATACCGTAATACTTTTCCGCGATTGCGAATCCTTCGTCTCCTGATACGCAGCCGCACCCGTTCTTTTGCCTTTTTCTTGCAACCTCTTGTATTGCGCCAAGAGCCCCTTTGAGAGTCTTGCCTTCCGTAAGCAACGCTACGGCGACAGCCTCGGTGGTGCAAATGCTTGTCAGATGTTCCTCAATAGCCACGATCGCCATATCGTTCGGATCTTTCATCATTTCCTCTGTGATGTGAGCTATGGCTTTATTTATGATAGATTGACTCATTTTTTCCTCCTTGCTTTTCGTATTGACATCACGGGTTTTTTCGTGATATCCTAAAGGTAGATATTTTTACAGTGCGCTTGCTCGGATGGCAGTCCGGCAGGTGCTTTTTTATTGGTCTTATTCATTCAATTTTCTCCCCCATTTTTAACGTAGTGTCTACTAATTTCTTAGTGTTCACCAATAACTTGTTGATATTTCAATGGGTTTGCTTGCCTTTAAACAAAAAAGACAATGACCCCCCTTTTTGCGGTACAATAGTTTCACTACAAACATT
>JAQWFH010000021.1 GCA_028704515.1 Eubacteriales bacterium | reverse complement strand
CTCGCGGGATTCAATGCGGCAAGGTATTTAAAAGGTATGAAGCCGCTGTCCCTGCCGAGCACACTTGCAACGGGGGATTTGATCAGTTTCGCGAACGAGTCGCTGGCAACGGAAGAGGGATTGTTGCATCGATACACATTTGCCGGCGCCGAATATTTCGTCAGAATGAAGGAGAAAAGATTATATTCAACAGATGTAGACAGAATCAAAGAAAGAGTCAAAAAGAACGGACTCGCGGGTATTTACAAGGAAAGGATCATATAGGAAAAGACGGGCAAGTTATTGCAGTAAGGGAATCGCTGAGGATTCCTATGCTTTCAATAGGTAATGGGCAATAGGGATACTGATATAAATTAAGTTATACCAGTATCCTTCATAATTGCCGGCAAGTGATGTTTTATTGGTTAATAATAATATACACCATCAATGCGAGTTGTGGCTTTGCCACCGAAAAGCATATTGTTATCATGAAAATGAAGCTTCACAACATTAAATATCCTATCATTTCCACCTTGTTCAATAGAACATAAGGAACCATCCCATAATTTGTGCTTCAGCATATAATATCCAAATGAGCTGTTTCCGGAACCGGTCGCGGGATCTTCCAAATATCCAAATTTTGGTGCAAAAACTCTGGTATGTGCAATATGGCTTTTATCGATTGCATCCATAGAAAAGGCGAGAATGATATCGATGTCGTTCTGCAAACAAAAGTGTTTTAAATTGGCCTCATTTGGAAAAATATTGACTAGTTTCTCTGTAGAACTCACCGGCACAATTAAAGTACGCAAGCCAGCATCAATAAAGTCCATAGTGAATTCATTACTTATATCCTCCTTAGAAAGATCGAGGGGTTCCATAATATCACATGGATTGAGCAAAGTGGTGAGGTAAGTGGGCTTCGGAGCCGAAATAAAGACGGCATCTTGTTCTTTTATTTGGTTATATACCGTTAAGGCCCCTTTTTTATTGGTATGTATCGGGATTTCTTTGCATTGAAGAAGTTTTTCCGTTGTTCTAATCAAGCTATACATACATGCGATTGTGCCATGTCCGCAAAAATTTACTTCACATTCTGAGGAATAGTAAGTTAAAAAAATCCCCTCATGGCAGCGACAATAAATGACCTCTGAAACGAACCCTTTATGCTGCCGGGCTATATCTTGCATAGCTGTTTCCGATAGGGTCTGCGTTTCAGTTAAAAAAATACAGGTGGCAGGGTTCCCTGTGGATTGATTTGATGTAAACGCATCAATCTTTTGATACTTAAATTTTTCCATTTTTATAACCTTTCTTTTAAAAAGCCTAGGAATTCTGAAATACCTCTTTTGCAATCGTAATTGCCGAATCGGCTTTAGGCCAGCCTACATAAAAACAAATATGTGTGATGGCTTCGATAATTTCTTGTTCGGTTAAACCATTTTTAAGCCCAAATTTTAAGTGGAACGGCAATTGATTGAAATTTCCTGCGGAAACAATTGCTGTAATGGTAATTAGGCTTCTGTCCCTTAAAGATAACTCTTCATTACTCCATAAATCCTCAAACAATACCTCTTCCGAATATTGTGCATACCTTGGGGCGAACTCCCCTAAACGACCCTTTACATCAACTTTAATTTTCATCATATCCTCCTTTTACTTTACTTATGGTAAGATTTTGCGGTATAATACCATACATTAATAAAATTGTACCACCATGATAATTGTACTCACAATAGCAAAAATGTAGGGCATACATTTTAGGAGGTGAAGTGATGCCAATAAATTCTTTTGATAATTATGTATTGAATTGGAAACCAAATAAGGACGAAATTGGAACGCCTATATATCGCTCCTTGGCATTGTTGATGGAAGCTGACATCAAAAGTGGGAAACTACTTGCAAATACAAAGTTGCCCCCACAAAGAGAACTTGCTGACTATTTGGATCTGAACCACAGTACCATTACAAAGGCGTATAAAATTTGCGAACGAAAGGGTCTGATTCATGCGGTCATTGGCAACGGTACATTTGTTTCTCCTAACGCAAACATCCCTTCTTCCATCGTTAATCAGGATGATACTGCGATAGCGGATATGGGGATGGTATTGCCTTTTTTTAAACACAATCACGTGATAAAAGAGATTGCTAGGGAGGTGCTGAAAAGGCCTTTGTCAGAGAAATTATTTGAATACAGCAACCCTCTTGGGAGTTATAGCCAACGCATGGTAGGTGCGGATTGGGTGTCCCAATTCGGAGTTGATTGTAGCGCAGATAATATGATAATAGAGGCAGGAGCACAAAACGCTTTGGCAATTACCCTCTCATCGTTGTTTTCGCCTGGAGATAAGATTGCAACTGATCCATACACATATCCGAATCTTATTGCTTTAGCGGGGATGCTTCATATACAGCTTGTAGCCGTAAAAAGCGACGATCAAGGTATGTTGCCGAATGAACTTGATAGCATTTGTTCTATAGAAGGTATTCAAGGGATTTATGTGATGACTTCGTGTAATAATCCTACAACAACGGCGCTTTCGGAGCAGCGTATAAAAGATATTTCCTATATAGCAAAAAAGTATCAATTATTGATAGTCGAGGATGACGCTTTTGCATTTTTGCGCAAGAAAAAAGCTATTCCCTTCTGTGCGTTGCTGCCTGAACAGACAGTTTACATAAGCAGCCTTTCTAAATCTATTTGTGCAGGGATAAGGGTAGCTTATATGCATTTTCCTCAAAAATATTTTATTAAATTAGAGGAAGGGTGCTACAATATCAATATCAAAGCACCCTCTTTGAACGTAGAAGTAATGACAGAGATTATTCGAATTGGAGTTGCGAAGAAACTCGCACAAGAAAAACGAAAAATGGCAATATCGCGTAATCGTTTATACTCGAAAATCTTCCCATCTGCCCCTTGTGAATTGGAATCATATTACCAGTGGCTGCAGTTGCCGGAGGGATGCAGTGGGAGATCATTTGAAGAACTGATGATGGAAAAAAAAATAAAGGTCTTTGGCGCTGAACGATTTTCTGTAGGAGAGAGTACAAAGAGCAACGCAATTCGGATAGCGACGTGTTCCCCTACGACTGAAGAACAATTGGAATTCGGTTTATTGGAAATAAAAAACGTTCTGTGAAAAAACCTAGAAGTTGTAAGTTAAAAATTGACTCATATTGAAAAATATGATAATGTAATACATAAGTTTTATAGGGTTCCGCGATTAACTTCGGTCAGGTCCGAGATAAAACGCACGATACACTCGTGTACACGGAGGGATAAAAGCCCGGGAGAAGAATTGCTTCTCTCGAGCTTTTTTTGGTTTTATCTCGAGGAGTGGAAAGGAGAAAACATGCATTGGATTTATCTGGGTTTGGCGGGGATTTTTGAAACAATATGGGCTGTTGCAATGGCATATTCACATGGATTTACAAGGCTTGTGCCGAGTGTGGTTACGGTAATAGGAATGATTATAAGCTTTGTATTGCTCGCTCAAGCGCTAAAGGTATTGCCTCTTGGAACTGCTTATGCAATATGGACGGGTATCGGAGCGGTAGGCGCGGTGATATGCGGAGTACTTTTACTTGGTGAAGGCGTTAATGCAACAAGATTCCTTTTTGTATTCTTGATAATATGCGGAATTATCGGTCTAAAGGTTACCTCGCCTTAAAATAAAAATTTGCCAAAAATGAGTTGAAAAAATTGCTCTAATATGTTATTATGGTAAAGTGTTGAAACGCAAATCCGCGTACTCACTAACAAAAACCTGCAATAAAAAATCTGCTTCGGGCAGGTTTTTTATTTTTTGTAAATGTTAAGGGGATATGTTAAAATGGGAAAGATATATGCGAAATCGATATAATAAAAGAAAAAATGAGGGTCATATCAATGAGAATTAATAAATACATCTCCACCGCAGGATTTGCAAGCCGAAGGAAAGCTGATGAGCTTGTAATAAACGGGGCCGTAAAGGTAAACGGAGTTACGGTAAAGCAGCCCGGCATTGATGTCAAAGACGGAGATGTTGTTGAAGTGAATGGAAGGAAGATCGATAAAGCCGAAAGATTGGTTTATATCATGCTAAATAAGCCTGTGGGCTATGTGACGACTGCAAAGGACGAAAAGGACAGACGCATCGTTTCGGATCTTGTTATGGATGTTCCCGAACGTATATTTCCTGTGGGGCGATTGGACTACAATACCTCCGGGCTTTTGATTATGACAAATGACGGGGACCTCGCATACAAAATGATGCACCCAAAGCATAAAATGTATAAGACATACAGAGCTACCGTTCAGGGCATTATTTCACCGGAGCGTGTAAACAAGCTCAGAAAAGGTGTCGACATCGGGGGCTTTGTGACAGCGCCCGCAAAGGTAAATGTGATTAAGCAGACGGAGAGATTCGCTATTGTGGAAATAAGTATATATGAAGGAAAAAACCGCCAGGTACGCAAGATGTTTGCTAGTGTAGGGAATAAGGTTCAGGAATTGGAAAGAGTAGCCATAGGAGAGATTTACTTAGCAAGGCTGATGACGGGACATTACAGAAAATTGGCGCCGAAGGAAATCGAATATCTCAAAGGTTACTAAAACTTGATTTTTTCGTTTTTAGGAAAGAAAAATTCAATATAATATTTCTTGACAGGAGGCACAAGAATAGATAGAATCGGAAGGATTATTTAAATTGAATGAGAGGGTTTGGGCCATATTTACCGAGACGAAATCGAGGAAGGGCTGAGCCTTGTAGTAATATCAGGGGTAGAGCTCTTTACGGGGAATACCCTTGTGCCTACAATGGGGTCACTATCGGGATTACTGCCATGGGAAAAGACATTTATAATATTTGTGGTATGCTTTCTTGCAAGCTGGCTCGGGTCTATTTTAGCCGGAAGAGCCTTTTATCTTACCGGACTAGCTACCGGAGATGTGGGGGAGGATATAGCCTCATATGCGGAAATAAAAATGAACTTACCGCCGTTGCAGCTGTTTCTTAGAGCTGTCTTTTGCAATATACTAGTGTGTATGGCAGTATGGAGCAGCTATAAGTGAAAGAGTGAGGTCGGTAAGCTCATAATGGTATTTTGGTGCTTATTTGCATTTGTTACTACGGGCTTTGAGCATTGCGTCGCCAACATGACCTTGTTTACAATAGCTCTGCTTGCCCCTTTTTCGGCAGATGTAAGCGTCGCTTCGGCCGTTTACAACGTACTGCTCGTGGGGCTGGGAAATATGGTCGGAGCAATGTTTATACTGGCCATACCTTTTTATATAATCAGCGGAGGTGCTTTCCAAGAAGATCGACGAAAGTATCCAGATACTCACGCGAGTTAAATAGTGCGCGGGCATTGTCCGCTCTTCCACCGCCCTTACCGTTGTAGATAGGGGCGTTTTCTTTTACCAATTTGCCGCAATCATATGATTTTCCGTCCGAGAGAAGAACGACTGCATTTTGGCTAGGGCAGATGAGAATAAGAAGCTTGGGAATTGTTACTTTTAAGAACTTGCCGATATTAAGAAGCTCGTCAATCGAAAAATCGGAATACTCCTTTACTAAGAAATCGCAATTCCCGGAGTCTCGGAGCGCCGAAAGCTCTTCATCTATCTCTTTTGCGCGGCTCCTTATCATATTGTGCTTTAGCTTGTTTAGCTCACTTCGCATATCTTTTGCTTTGCGTTCTTCTATTTCAAGCTGTTTAATCAGCTCATTGGGCACGGTGCTATATTTGTTGCCGAGCTCAGAGATAATATTGTGTTTATTTCTGTAATCGACGAAGGCTCTCTTACCCGCTTCGCAGTATACGCGGAACATGCCTTTGTTTTTTTCAACCTTATATATTTTAATTAGACCAATTTGACCTGTTGATGAGGGATGTGTACCACAACACGCAACGCAATCTACAGCCACATCTTTGTTGCCAACTGATACAACGCTGATATCGTGCTCCACTGCTAAAGCTTTTCTTAAAGGAAGAGAAGTGGCGTCGTCCTTATCGCTGAATAAAACTGTTGTTACAGGCAGGTCAGACCATATGACATTATTTGCATCCAATTCGATTTCATCAATCATTTCTTGATTGAGCTCGGTATACATTTCATCATTCTCAAAGCTTATGTCTATTGCCATGTAGTCTTTGCCCATGTGGAAGCCCTTGTTGACACCGCCGTATTTGCTGTACAAAAGGCCGGACAATACGTGTTCTCCGCAATGCCTCTGCATATTATCAAATCGGTGATCCCAATCGATCTGAAGAATTGCAGTTGCACCGATTTCGGGAATTTTTGCGGAAGTTTTTTCGCAGACATGAATGACGGAATGCCCTTCTTCGCGAACATCTATAACTTTGAAGACTTCTCCAGAGATAGTAGCGGTCCCCACATCGGAGGATTGGCCACCGCCCTCGGGGAAGAAAATTGTCGACTCGAACTCTGCCAAAATATTATTTTCGGTAACCGAAATGGCTGTCAAGCGGCTTTCGCATTCTTTTAGGTAAACATTTTCCATATACAATTTTAACGTATCCATTTTTTTCACCGGGTTTCCTTAAAGTTTTATACAAATAGTATAGCACAGGGGGTATATTTTGTGGTAATATAGTTTAGAAATATACAAGTTTGTGGTCGTAATAGGACAAAGCTGTGTGGCATATGCTTTCATAAAACCATGCAGGAGATGTTTATATGAGATTTAAAAATGCGCTGAAACTAACGATTTCTGTTGCAATCATTGCACTTGTTTTGACAGCCCTGCCTGCGGGTAGCACATTACAGCAGGTAATAAAGGAATTAAAAAATACAGATGTACTCCTCATTGACCCGGGACACGGCGGATTTGATGGAGGTGCAGAGAGTGTAGACGGAGTACCTGAAAAGGACATTAACCTGGCGATAGCCTTGCTTGTAGCTGAGGAGGCTGAAAGAGCGGGATTTGAGACAGTGCTCACAAGAGAGGATGACAGGACCTTGGGTGATGATGAGATTGGCACTATAAGGAGCCGAAAAACCCGAGATTTAAGGGCTCGAAAGAAAATTATAGATGAGATTGCTCCTTACGCAGTAGTCAGCATCCATTTGAATAGCTTTACGCAGGACAGAAGCGTGCACGGCGCCCAAGTCTTTTACGCCGGCGGTGATGAAGAAGACATTAACGTTCGGGAGAGTAAGGCTCTTGCCGAGAAAATAAGGGAGAACCTTATATCAGGCCTTAATGACGGAACCGATCGCATAGTGCTTCCGAAAAGTGATGTTCGGCTCTTAAAGAATGTTTCGTGTCCTACAGTTATAGTGGAATGTGGATTTCTTTCAAATGAAAAAGAGGCTACATTGTTGCAGAACCAGGATTACCGTAAGAAAATCGCTGTATGTATATATAAAGGCATAGAAGAATATTCGGGAAAGAAAAATGTCCAAATGCCCAGAATCGTTGATAACACTTAGTGTTCGCAGTAGTTACAAATTCGACCCAAAAACATGTGGATAACTTAGTTTACAATTAATTACATAAACAGTAAAACCCTTGAGATTTCAACGATAAAGTGAAATATAGTTTTCCACAGGCGTTTGAGGATAAAATCGTATACAATCCGTCAAGACATGTGGAAAAGCTGTATAAAGCCTAAAAACTAGCGATTTTATCAATGTTGAAAAATGTTTGCAAAGAACAGAACAAAGGTTTACATAATAAGGAGAAAAAATGATAAGAGAGAGAAATGTTTACAAGGATGAGCTGCCCGTAAAAGTATTGGTGGCGGAAATGGAATCGTACCCATTTCACTTCCACGAGGATTTAGAAATTCTTTATGTTTTAGAAGGTAAGGTTGAGCTTCGCTGCGGGGCATACACATATCATCTTAGGGCGAGCGATGCATTTATAATAAATTCAAATGAGCTCCATTATTTAAAAGCTGACAGCAAGAATAATATGCTGATGATATTGCACATATCTTCTTCATATTTCAACGAGTATTACAAGGACCTTAAGGGCAGCTTTTTTATGATGGATCCGGAAAAGGATTTACCTAAAGAGGTGGATATAGCTAAAAGGCTTATAGGCAAGATAATGCTTGAAATAATTCAAAAGGGATACGGATATGAGGAAAAAGTTATAGAAACGACTCATAACCTTATTTCCGTGCTTCTTTCGGATTTTAGATACGAAATTATAGGTGATGGTAAGCTGCTAGGTGTTTCCTCCAAGAGCGATCGAATACTTGCGGCAAGGCTTTGCAAAATAATGTCGCTAATGTGCGAGCGTTATAACAGTAAGCTGACACTTAACAGCATTGCAGAAGCCGAAAATCTGAGTATTTACTACCTCTCTCATGTTATAAAGGATGCGGCGGGGCTTTCGTTCCAGGAGTTGTTGAATTATATAAGGGTAGAAGAATCAAAGGCATTGCTTCAAAATACGGACAGGAAAATAAGCGTGGTGGCGGCGGAGACCGGATTTTCCGCAGTGAGATACTATATAAAGCACTTTGAAGACCGATATGGTGTGACACCTGCCGAGTACAGGAAAAAATACGGAGAGGCAGGGAAGCCTGATGTACAGGAAGCAAGATATGTAAAAAGCGATTCCGACGATATAGAAGAGGCATTAAAAAAGCAACATATCGAATTGTATAGGGAGTATTTAAATATAAGAAAATTACTTCCGGTTATTGTCGAGGTCGATTTATCAAAGGAATTTTCGCCAGAGGGCAAGCCTTACTTTGCGGGCAGGCTTATGGATAGGGGAGATGTGACAAGGCCTCTCGCAAGACCGTACAAGCTGTTGAAAAGTTTGCGTGAGCACGTGCGCGAAAGAGGTGTCAATTTTATTGTTACCGCCGATACGGAAACGGGAGAATGTGAAAAATGCATGAGCGTTTTGGTATATAACCTTAACGACACAATGTGTTCGGACTTTTTGGCCGCACAGTCAAAAGAAAAGATGCTGGAGCGTATAGATACCTATAATGAAGGTGCGGAATTCCTCATAAGGATTACAGAACTTCACGGTAATTTTAGGATTAGTAGGTACAAGCTTTCGCAGGAAAATATAAGATGTGCGTATGAAGAAGCGATAAATCAAAGCTCAAAAAATATAAGTACCGGGAAAAGGCAAGCAATTGTAAGCAACTGGAGCACTCTTCCCGATACAAGGTTTGACAATGTGACTACAATGGGTAATTTGAGCTTGCGCTCCACACTAAAAGGTGTAAGCGGAGAGCTTATACTGATAGACAGGGTAGAATAAGAGCCTTTATCTGTCGAACTCGCGGGTTTCAGCAATAAAAGCTTCAAAGTCGTCAAATTCGCTATTGATAAAATCATAGAAAACAGGCTCCTTGAACTCATACTTGCTCACAGGGAACACAGAAATCCCCAAGGGAGAGCTCTTAAGCCTGTTTTCAATTTTTTGTATGCCTCCCAGGGTGGGTGAACAGGCTATCATTCGGTCGCTACCCTCGGGCAGATACAAGAGGCCTGTAATGTCATCGTTAAGATTAAAGACCTGGTTTCTTACGTGGAGATTGTCTTTATTGAAAATCATATATAATGTTCCGTTCTCATATGAAGTGGGAACAGATGTTTCGAGCAGCCGCTCGCATCTTTCTTCGAAATACGAGATATCAAAGAAAATCTTGTAAATTGTTATGAACTCGGAACGCAGCATCTGCATAGCGGCTTCGATCGGGGAAATAAGGAACGTGCTGCTAATATCAAAGGATTTGATTTTAAAATCACAGTCCACCTTGATTTCGGAAATCACCATCATATATTGCTTGGATACTTCGTCGTCAAGAAGCGATTCACATATATACAGGGGTTCTTCATCGTCAGATATGGACACATCGATTGTATTTTTACAAAGCGAAGCAGCTAATCCGGTGTACTCAGACAAGTTCCCCGAAAATGCTTCAGATGCGAGAAATTCGATTGCAGGTTCATCCTTTGCGAACGCACGCATGAGAAAATAATTTATAGCCTCAAACGGCCCGTTAAGCTCAACGCATAATTTTCCGAATAAAGCATTCTTCTCTTCTTTGGAAAGTTCCAATTGTGGCTCGTCGAGGAAGCTGTACATTGAATAGCTTGCAGGCAAGGCCAATCCCCTTTTTTCGTTGAAGGATATATAGTGTTGAACGATGAGACGTGCTTCGTTCTCGTTTATATCAACCCTCTTACCGCCAAGACCGCCCATCATGCTGCGCTCGACTTTTCGGAGCTCGGCCACATCGGCATTTATCACCTCTGTATATGTTTCGAAACCATATTCCTCGGCATCGAGGTAGAAAAACTGGTGCATAGAAGATTGTACGCCTAAGCTTTCTATCTTCCATTCAATATACATGCCAAGTACCCCCATGAGACGTGTGTTTGTCACAAATGCGGATACAAATTGGCGATTATCGATATCGGGCGGGGTATTTATACCACCTTTGATTATTTCAAATTTTCTTTCAAACAAATAAAATGCCTCCGAATAATATTTTTAGTAAAGTATATATTAAAAATATGGGCTTGACAAGATGACAAAAAAATAGTATAAGTTATTAAATAAAATAAATAAGCCTTATCAAGAGCGACTGAGGGAATAGGCCCTGTGAAGTCCAGCAACCGGACAGTGAAAGCTGTTATCGGTGCTAAATCCTACAGAATGTATATTCTGGAAGATGAGGAAGGATAGTACAGAATTCTCGCCTCTTTTTTAGAAAGAGGCTTATTTATTTACAAAAATAAATATCCGAGAAAGGGAAAAGAAAAATGAAAAGATTATTTACATCAGAGTCAGTAACAGAAGGACATCCGGATAAGATTTGCGACCAGATATCAGATGCTATACTTGACGCGATACTTGAAAGCGATAAAAACGGCAGAGTTGCGGCAGAAACTACCGTCAACACAGGCTATGCCATGGTAATGGGTGAGATAAGCACAGATTGCTACATCGACATCCAGAAAATTGCAAGAGAAGTCATATTGGAAATTGGATATGATAGAGGTAAATATGGATTTGACGGCGCAACCTGCGCTATTCTGACAGCCATAGATGAGCAGTCGGGAGATATTGCGCTCGGAGTTGATACTGCGCTTGAGTATAAGGAAGGAACGCTCGAAGATGAGATAGAAAGTACGGGTGCGGGAGATCAAGGAATGATGTTCGGCTTTGCTTGTAACGAAACACCTGAGCTTATGCCTATGCCTATTTCATTGGCACATAAGCTTGCAAGGCAGCTCACAGCAGTCAGGAAGAATGGGACGCTTCCGTATTTGAGGCCTGATGGCAAGACTCTTGTGACCGTAGAATATGATGATGACAAAGTCAAAAGAATAGATACTGTTGTTGTATCCGCGCAGCACGCTCCTGATGTTGATCATGAGACAATAAAGGCAGATATTATAAATAATGTAATAAAGGCTGTAATTGCGCCTGAGCTTTTGGACGCTGATACAAAGTTTTTCGTAAATCCTACTGGACGCTTTGTTGTGGGAGGTCCGTGCGGGGATTCCGGTCTGACAGGAAGAAAAATTATCGTTGACACATACGGAGGATATTCAAGACATGGAGGCGGAGCCTTCTCAGGAAAGGACCCAACAAAGGTAGATAGATCCGGGGCATATGCGGCGCGCTATGTTGCGAAGAATATCGTCGCGGCCGGGCTTGCGGATAAATGCGAGGTTCAGGTTGCCTATGCAATCGGAGTGGCTAAGCCTGTATCCGTAATGGCCGATACATTCGGCACCGGAAAAATTCCGGAGGAGAAGCTTGACGAGATTATAAACAAGGTTTTTGATTTGCGTCCTGCAGCAATCATACGTAATCTTGACCTCCTGAAGCCTATATACAAGAAGGTTGCAGCTTACGGGCACTTTGGCAGAACTGATATCGATTTGCCATGGGAAAGAACGGATAAAGTGCAAATTTTGAAAAAGGAAGCAGGCATTTAATTCTATTCGTAACATTTTTACTGAAAATCGCTATATATAATCTATAGGGACATTTCATGTTGAGAAAGGTTGTATAGCGACCATGAAGATAAAAGTAGTGAAATTCGGAGGCTCGTCCCTTGCATCAGGGGCGGGCTTTCTTAGAGTAAAAAATATAATAGAGGCGGATGAAAGCAGGAGATTTGTTGTTGTATCGGCTCCGGGGAGAAGATATAAGGATGACGAAAAGGTGACTGATTTACTCCTCGCGTCGAAAAATGATAAAGATGCATTTCAACGAGCAGCGGAGAGATTTCGCGGGATAGCGGCGGAACTGGATGCATTTGGAATGCAACAGATTCTTGCCGGTGAGATGGATAAAATATATAAGGAATATGACTTGAATCCTACGGAGGCTTATTTGGCAAGCCGCGGGGAATATTTGAATGCTTTTATAATGGCGGCATTGCTGAAGCGTACTTTTATCGATGCGGCGACCATCGTCCGCTTTGGGGCGGACGGTGCCCCTGATAATGCCAAAACAAAAGAGCTTATTAGGGAGGCATTATCAGGATGCGAGCGAGCCGTCATTCCGGGATTTTACGGGAGCAATCATCTCGGAGAAATACGTACGTTTTCAAGGGGAGGCTCGGACATAACAGGCTCGCTCGTCGCCGCCGCACTTAATGCGGATTTGTATGAGAACTGGACGGATGTTTCCGGAGTTTATGAGAAAGATCCCAGGTTGCATGAAAATCCGAGAAGGTATAGGTATATAGCATATTCCGATATGAGAAATCTTGCGGAGGCGGGCATGACGGTGCTCCATCCCGAAGCATTGAACCCGGCTGAGGAATCAAGGATACCCATCAGGGTAAAAAACTCATTTAGACCAAATGAAGAGGGGACATTAATATCAAACGGAGAATATGAAGAACTTGTGTAGAGAGGGGAAACCCTCTTTTCATTTTATAAAAAATAGGGTATACTATTATATTGATTAAAAACATAAGCAAAGATTTCAAGAGAGGATTTTTATATGGACAGTCACAGTATTACGTTTATTGCGATAATCGTTGTGCTTCTTGTAGTTTTAGCGTGTCTGAATGCGGCGGAGGTGGCGTTTTTTTCACTCAGCAGAACAAAAATAAAAAATATGGCGGCCTCGGATGAGAGCAGTGCACAAAATGTTCTTAAACTTTTTGAAGACTACGAAAGGCTGCAGATGACCGTTATAATACTCAATATTATTATTAAAGTTACTGTGGCATCACTTGCCACGGCGCTGTTTACAAGCCTCCTTGAAGGCCGGGGTGTTGCTGTAGCAATCGTGGCAATCGTGCTTATCTTCTTACTTTTCACCGAAATACCACCAAAAACCATTGCGGCCGAATGGGCCGAAAAGGCAACGATATTCTTTGCGCCGATTCTGAATACATTTATAATTCTTTTCAAACCCTTAACGTGGTTTACGGACCTATGGGAAAAGTTGATTTCACGTATCTTTAAACTCACAGATTCCGGAATAGAAATAGAAGAAGAACTCATAAATATAGTTGAGGAAGCTGAAACCGAGGGCAGCATCGGCAATGAGCAATCAGAGTTGATACAGAATGCCATAGAGTTTAATGAATTGCAGGCATCGGATGTGTTGACTCCGAGAACAGATTTGGTTGCGATAGATAGGGATACAGAAGAGGCTGAGCTTGCGGAGCTTTTCCGCAAGACCGGATTTTCCAGAATTCCCGTGTACGAGGATGAAATAGATAATATCCTGGGGATTCTCAGCCAAAAGGACTTCCATAATTACATAAGAGGCTCAGGCAGGCCGCTTTCGGATTTCATAAAGCCCGTAGTTTTTGTGGCCGGTTCGATAAAAATTGCAGTGCTGCTAAAAAAGATGCAGAGTATAAAAACTCATATCGCTATAGTTATTGACGAATACGGCGGTACGGAGGGTATTGTTACCATGGAGGATATCATCGAAGAACTTGTCGGGGAGATATTCGATGAGCACGATGCGGTGACGTCGCAGGATATTCTGAAGCTGAGAGACGATAGCTACAGAATACTGGGGTCGGCAAACCTTGAAAAAGTTCTTGACTTTTTTGATGTCGAAGATGAAATTGATGAAATAGACGTCACGACCGTAAACGGCTGGGTGGTTGTGGAACTCGATAGATTGCCGAAACCCGGAGACGTGTTTGAAAGAGTTATTGGGGATAAGCTTTTTAAGGTTCGGGTTACCATGGCCGATGAGAGAAGAGCAAAAGAAATTAATTTAAAAGTGGAAAAGCTTCATGAGGAAGAATAAATAAGGTATTGGATTTGAAAGGAGAAAAAACTCATATGGGTTTAATGGAGAAAATTTTTGGCGACCTGAATGCCAAAGAAATCAAGAAAATAGAGAAAATTGTAGATAAGATAGAAGCATTCGACGAACGTATGCAGGCGCTATCTGACGATGCGCTGAAGGCAAAGACACCGGAGTTCAAAGACAGATTGGCAAAAGGGGAAACTCTTGATGACATACTTCCCGAAGCGTTTGCCGTTGCGAGAGAGGGCTCGGTAAGAAGTCTCGGAATGAAGCATTTCAGAGTTCAACTTATAGGCGGCGTCGTATTGCATCAAGGAAACATAGCTGAAATGAAGACAGGTGAAGGAAAGACGCTTGTGGCAACTCTTGCGGTATACCTCAATGCTTTATCCGGAGAAGGCGTGCATGTAGTAACGGTCAATGATTACCTTGCAAAGCGTGACTGCACATGGATGGGGAAGCTATATTCATTCCTAGGTCTTACAGTCGGTTGCGTTGTTCATGGAATCACACATGAAGAGAGGATACAGGCATATAAGTCAGATATAACATACGGAACTAACAATGAATTCGGGTTTGACTATCTTCGCGATAATATGGTGGCATATAAGGAAGAACTCACACAGAGGGAACTGAACTTTGCCATTGTCGATGAGGTTGACTCAATACTTATAGATGAGGCGAGAACACCGCTAATTATATCTGGGCAGGGGGATAAATCGACTGACCTTTACGGAACGGCGGACAAATTCGTTCAGACATTGAGAAAAGAAGAAGATTACACGATGGAGGAGAAAGACAAGACCATCGCTTTAACAGAATCCGGAGTTACAAAATGCGAAAAGTTTTTTGGTGTTGAGAACTTTTCGGATCCTGAGAATATGGAAATTAACCACAACGTCCTTCAGGCTCTCAAGGCTCGTAATATGATGAAAAGGGACGTAGATTATATAGTTAAAGATGAAGAAATCGTCATAGTAGATGAATTCACAGGACGCCTTATGTTCGGAAGGAGATATTCAAACGGACTTCATCAGGCGATTGAAGCAAAGGAAGGATTGTCGGTTCGCTCCGAATCCAAGACCCTTGCTACTGTCACGCTGCAAAACTACTTCAGAATGTATAAGAAGCTTGCGGGTATGACAGGAACAGCCAAGACAGAAGAAAGCGAGTTCATGGACATATACAATATGCAGGTATTCGTTATTCCTACGAACAAGCCTATTAAGAGAAAAGACCTCGAAGATAGCATCTACGCAACAGAAAACGGAAAGTTTTTAGCTATTGCAGATAAAATTAAAATCGTACACGAGACCGGGCAACCGATACTCGTGGGAACTATATCAATAGAAAATTCGGAGAAGATTTCAGAAATGCTTAAGAAAAGAGGCGTTAAGCATAACGTTCTCAATGCTAAGCATCATGAATCCGAGGCTGAGATAGTAGCAGAAGCCGGCCGTATAGATATGGTTACGATAGCGACGAATATGGCAGGAAGAGGTACAGACATAATTCTGGGCGGCAACCCGGAATTTGAAGCAAACCGCGAAATGAGAAAGCTCGGATATTCGGAGGAGGCTATCTCATTTGCAAATAGCTTTGTTCAGTCTGATGATAACGATCTTTTGGAGGCGCGTAAGGCATTTAAGGAACTACACGAAAGATTCAAAGCGGAACGTGCAGAGGAACAGCGAAAGGTTGTTGAAATCGGAGGCTTGTTTATAATTGGTACGGAAAGACACGAATCCCGTCGTATAGACAATCAGCTCAGAGGACGTTCAGGAAGACAGGGAGACCCTGGACAAACGCAATTCTTTATTTCACTTGAAGACGAGCTTATGCGATTATTCGGCGGAGAGAGACTTCAGAACATGGTGTCCAAAATGGGAGTTGCCGAAAATGAAGCGCTTGAAGCGGGAATGCTCACAAGATCGATTGAGAATGCACAGAAAAAGGTCGAGGGCAGGAACTTCTCAATCAGAAAATATGTACTGCAGTATGACAATGTAATGAATAAGCAGAGAGAAATAATATATGATGAACGCAGAAAGGTTCTCTTTGGTCAAGATTTGCGCGAGTATATAATGAATATGAAAAACGACCTCGTTGAAGAGGCCGTTGATTCCGTAACGGTACTCTCACGCTTCCCTGAGGATTGGGAAATGGAGAGGATATGGACGGCACTAAAGAGAATTTGCCCTGGTTTTGAAATTCCAACGCATACAGAACAAGAATTCTTGAAGCTTACGGGGAATACATTAAAAGAGCAAGTGGAAGAAGGTTTTGATAAGCTATACGAGGAAAAAGAGGAGGCCATAGGAGCGGATAGAATGCGTGAGCTTGAGCGCATGATACTCCTCAGAGTTGTTGACAATCATTGGATGGAGCATATAGATGCAATGGATCAACTTAAGAGTGGTATAGGTCTTCGTGCTCTGGGTCAACAGGATCCGGCTGCAGCTTATGCAAATGAAGGCTTTGATATGTTCGAGCTGATGATAAGGGATATAAAGGAGAATACTGTTAAATTCTGCTATAACGTCACTATAGAGACGAAATCGGAAAGAAAACAGGTGATAGCCGGTGGTGTGAACAGAAAGGATAGCTTCTCTGACGACGTAGAAGAAGATCCTAGCGAAGTGCCTGCGAAGACTAATGTTCCCGAAAGAGAAAAAAAGCCGGAAACTTACGTTAGAAAAGACGCGAAGGTAGGAAGAAACGATTCTTGCCCTTGTGGATCCGGTAAAAAATATAAGAATTGTTGCGGTAAGTAGTAACAGTAAGTATACGCAAAAGTGAAAGGATGTGAGGTTGTGTTTGAATTCGAACAGCTCAGAAATGAACTGCCCGAAGCAAAGGCAAAGCTAAAAGAGGCAGGTGAATCTCTTTGACTTGCCTGTTCTTAAAGGGAAGCTTGAAGAATTGAATGCAGCGGCTCAAAGTGAAGATTTATGGTCAGACAGAGAAAGAGCGCAAAAGCTTTTAAAAGAAAAGAAGAGCCTTGAAAATAAAATAGATGAGTATACGCAGCTCGAAGCAAAGATTGATGATATAGAGATTATGCTGGAGCTTGTGAGCGATTCGGAAGCCGGATCCGGTGAAACTGACGAGCTGGAGAAAGAAGCCGTGTCTCTTTTTGAGAGTTTCAATGAGGAGGCTGAGCTTTTACGCATCAAAACACTGATGAATGGAGAGCATGACGGAGGAAATGCAATACTTTCCGTGCATGCCGGAACAGGTGGGGTTGATGCTATGGACTGGGCTGAAATGTTGATGCGTATGTATGTGCGCTGGGCTGAAAAGAAAGGCTACGTCATCAACGTTGTAGATTTGCAGAACGATACAGAAGCGGGAATCAAGAGTGCGACTATGATAATAGAAGGTGAAAATGCCTACGGATATTTGAAAAACGAGAGAGGCGTACATCGCCTTGTCAGAATATCACCGTTCAATTCTCAAGGTAAGCGCCAAACCTCATTTTCAAAGATTGAGGTTATGCCCGAAATTTCGGACGAAGCAGAGGTTGAAATCGCTACAGAGGATATACGCATAGATACATTTCGCGCGAGCGGTGCTGGTGGCCAGCACGTAAACAAGACGGATTCAGCTATAAGAATAACACATATCCCCACAAATATAGTTGTTACATGCCAAAACGAAAGAAGCCAGCATCAAAACAGAGATGTGGCGATGAAGATTTTGAAATCAAGGCTTATCGAGCTTGCGGAGCAAGAAAAGAAGCAGAGTCTTAATGAGCTCAAGGGCGACTTTTCCGAAAACACATGGGGCAGCCAGATACGTTCCTATGTATTCCAGCCATATACAATGGTGAAGGATCACAGGACAAATGCGGAGGTAGGGAACGTTGCCGCGGTAATGGATGGGGAGATAGATTACTTCATAAACGAAAAGCTGAGGATGAGAGACTAGAAGCAAACCGAAAGGATGACAGATACATGGAAATACCGGCCATAGCGGATATTTCGTCAAAGCTGGCGAAAGAATTTAATATAAGGAAGCAGCAAGCGGGAAACGTAGTTGAGCTCATAGATGAAGGCAATACGGTGCCATTTATTGCGCGATACAGAAAAGAAGCCACGGGTGGGCTTTCCGATGATATTTTGAGGGACCTTTGTGATAGGCTTGCATATTTGAGAAACCTTGATGAGAGAAAGAATGAGGTCATCAGGCTCATTGATGAGCAGGGAAAGCTGACTGAAGAATTGCAGAAAGAGATTTTAAAAGCGGAAGTGCTGCAGAGGGTAGAGGATCTTTATAAACCCTTCAAGCAAAAAAAATCGACGAGAGCCTCAAAGGCTCGAGAAAAAGGCCTCGAGCCTTTGGCCGTCATATTGCTCGCACAGGAGCAAAATGCAGGCTCGACCGAAGACGCTGCCAAAATAAATCAAGTTCTCGCTGAGCCATACATAAAAGAGGAGCTTGGCGTTGCTTCGGCCGAGGAGGCTCTCGCCGGAGCTTGCGATATCATTGCAGAAATCATTGCAGACGACCCGGACATCATAGCGGCTATAAGAGAAAAGACCATATCATCCGGAATTTTGGAGACAGAAGCAGCTGATTCCGAAGAAAAGACAGTTTACGATATGTATTACGGCAAGAGCGAGGCTGTCGCCAAGATACCGAACCACAGGATATTGGCGGTTAACAGAGGAGAGAAGGAAAAGAAACTCAAAATAAAGCTGGTTGCACCTGTAGACAGCATAATCGAATATATAAACTCAGCTATTATAAAAAATGAAAGGTCCTCCTCATTGTATTTGCTGCAGGAGACTGCAAAAGACGCATATAAGAGGCTTATTTCGCCGTCCATTGAAAGGGAAGTAAGGAATATGCTTACCGAACGGGCGGAGACTGAAGCGATTAAGATCTTTGCAAAGAATACGGAAAAGCTTTTGATGACTCCGCCGGTAAATGGTGCAAGGATTATCGCCATTGACCCCGGATTTAGGACGGGCTGCAAGGTTGCCGTCATAAACGATACAGGAAAGCTGCTTGCTTATACAACCGTATATCCGACAGAGCCGAAGAAGGATATATCCGGAACAGAGGCTACACTTGATAAGCTTATAAACAAATATAATATAAACACAATAGTAATAGGAAACGGGACTGCAAGCCGAGAGACAGAGGAAGTAGTAGCTGGATTTTTGGCTAAAAGTAACCACGATGTTCAATATACAATTGTCAATGAGGCAGGAGCTTCTGTGTATTCGGCGTCTGAGCTTGCATCAAAGGAATATCCGGAGCTGGATGTTACTACTAGAGGTGCAATGTCACTTGGAAGAAGACTCCAAGACCCGCTTGCAGAGCTTGTAAAAATTTCACCCAAGAGCATAGGCGTCGGTCAATACCAGCACGACATAAACCAAAATGCCCTTGAAGGCGCTTTGAAAAATGTAGTCGAAAATTGCGTTAACAGAGTAGGCGTTGACTTGAATACGGCATCTCCATCGCTGCTCTCTTATATAGCGGGGGTGAGCAAGACGATTGCCGATAACATTGTCAAACACAGAGAAGAAAACGGCAAGTTTGAAGAAAGAAAGCAGCTGCTTAAGGTGGCTAAGCTCGGCCCGAAGACCTACAACCAATGTGTGGGCTTCATGCGTATACAAGGGGGGAAGAACCCGCTGGACGCAACATCTGTTCACCCTGAATCGTATGAGGCGGCTAAGAAAATGATGGAAAAACTCGACCTTCAGGCGAGCTCTATAGGCAAAGCGGATGTAAATGCCATAGATTTAAAAATAAAGAGCATGTATAAGAGAGAAGCAAAGCCTTTAGTGGCTATGGCGGAAGATCTTGGTGTAGGTGCGATTACACTTTCGGATATTATTGAAGAAATCAAAAAGCCCGCAAGAGACCCAAGAGATTCGGCTCCTCCTGTGATATTCAGAAATGATGTGAAGAAATTTGAAGATCTCAAGGAAGGAATGGAGCTTACGGGTACAGTCAGAAATGTTGTTGATTTCGGCGCATTTATAGACATAGGGATAAAAAATGACGGGCTTGTACATATTTCGCAGATGTCGGACAAGTTTATAAAGCATCCTATGGATGTTGTATCTGTCGGAGATACGGTGGAAGTGACTATATTATCTATTGACTACGATAAGGAAAGAGTTGGGCTGTCAATGCGGCGTAAAGGAAATGTAAAATGAGAAAAATAAAGGCTGTTTTATTTGATTTTGACGGGACAATAGCGGATACGGAAAAGATTATTCTTGACTCTTGGCAAGAGGTGTTTCGCCGTGCAGAGGGGATCGAACGGCCGGCAGAGGAAATATATAAAACATACGGAGAACCTCTTTTTATAACCATGCAAAGGTTTTTCGGGGAAAAGGCTGACGAATATATAAAAATATACAGAGATTACCAATCGACGATATTCTTAGACGAGGTAAGGATGTATCCGGGAGTGGAGGAACTGATAAAAAGACTCAAAAGCAAAGGATATATGGCGGCAATAGTCACCTCGCGTCTTAAAAAGAGTACTTATGAGATTCTTGATAAATATGGCTTGGCGGACATCTTCGATGTAATAATTACATGTGAAGATACAGAAAAGAATAAGCCGGATCCTGAGCCGGCACTTTTGGCTCTTGAAAGGCTGAAGATAGACCCGCAAAACGCCGTTTTAATAGGTGACAGTAGTTATGACATGGGATGCGGCTTAAATGCGGGGGTTAAAACCGTGCTGGTTGGATGGTCAGTTTCCTTTGATGAAGCATTGGGGTACAATCCAGACTATATTATTGAAAAAGCAGAGGATTTGGAAGGTGTTTTGGAGGCATTATGCTGAAGATTTTCTATGCCAGAGAGAATGTTAACAAAACAAAATTTATATTTGAAAACATAGGAGGCAAGGCTCTATTGCTCGTGCCGGATCAATTCACACTGGAAGCAGAAAAAGACGTCCTTAAGTATACAGGAGCTCCCGGGATGATGGATATTGAGGTTATGAGCATATCGAGACTTGGCTTTCGTGTTCTCGAAGAGCTCGGAGGCGGTCGCAGAGAACGGATAAGCAAATATGGGAGGCATATGCTCCTGACAAAACTTATTTCGGATGCTGAAAATGACGGCCTTCTTTTAATGTACTCAGGAATGTCAAGGAAGCCTGCGTTTATAGAAATGCTCAGTGATACGATATCCGAGATTAAGCAATACGGAGTATCACCGGAGGATCTGTCATTGATTGCCGGTGAACAGGATGGAATACTTCAAAAAAAATTATCGGATATATGTACCATCTTCAATAATTACGAGAAAAAAATAGAAGGAAGATTCTCCGATACCGAGGACTATATAGACCTATTCCTCCCCAAAATGAGTGATTCAAAGCTAGTAAGGGATAAAGATATATGGCTTTATGGATTTGACTATCTTTCTCCAAAAAGTATAGATTTGATATGCCAACTTATAGCTATTACGGACGTGAATATAGTCTTTACGTGCGACTATGGGTGTCGTGATGAGCATATCTTTGCGATTACTCAGCGCATGATTAAGATTTTATGTGAACGCTCCGCAGAAATCGGTATAGAATGCAAGGCTCAAAAGATAGATGGTGAATTGCGTGAGATTGCTAAAGAAATAACTGATATTGAGAGGGAGCTTTTCTTTCTTCCGGAGGGCAAACAGGCGAACAATGATGTTGTTACTCTTGTTAGGGCTTCCAATTACTACACAGAGGCAGAGACGGCGGGGGCATATATAACCCATCTGATACGGGATAAGGGATTGAAATTATCCGACATATTGGTCATATGTAACGATACTGAAAAGAGAGGGTCTGTAATAAAGCGAATATTTTCGCAATACAACTTACCGCTTTTTATAGACACAAAAAGAAATCTGCTCGGAAACCCCGTAGCAGCATATGTCAGTGCGCTCATAAGATCGGTATCGAGAATAAAAACAGAAGATGTCATTGCCCTGCTGAAGACGGACCTATGCAGGGAAGTAACATTAGACGAGACGGAAAGACTCGAAAATTATGTAATTAAATATAAAATAAGAGGGACGCTTTGGAATACTCCGTTCAAATATGGAGAAGCGGAATACGGGGAGGAAGAATTTGCAGAGCTTAATGAAATAAGACATAGAGTTTCGGAGCATTTTGCAAGATTTTCAAATGAATTTAAAAGGAGCAGATTGACCTCGGATAGACTGTCGGCACTGTATTTCTTTTTAAAGGATGATGCAAGGCTGCCAGAAATGATAGAGGCTTATGTGGAGCAAAAAGAAGAGATAGGGCTGCTTGAAGCCGGGCTCGAAACTGTTCAGATTTGGAATGAACTCATTAGCTTGATAGAACAGTTTAATTCCCTTTTAGGAGATGAAATGCTTTCTCTTGAAATGATTGCAAAAATAGTCGAGGCGGGCCTTGCGGCAGTTGAAGTAAGCATAATTCCTCCTGCATCCGATGGATTGATGCTTGGTAATATGCAGCGGACGAGAGCGGGCGAAGCAAAGGCACTCGTTGTAATAGGTGCAAATGATGGAATACTGCCAGCAACCTCCTCTCAAGAAGGCTTGCTTAACGAGGATGAAAAAATAGCATTAATAGCGGGCGGTACCGAAATATGTAAACCCGATGCCATGAGAGTGCAGGAGGAAGAGCTGTCTATTTACAAGAGGATAGCATCCCCCTGCGATTATATGTATATGAGCTATTCCGTATCGGATTTGGAAGGTAAGCCGGAGAAGCCTGCACGAATTTTTAAAGATATGTGTACGCTTTTCCCTTACCTTGAAGTGAAAAATGACATAACAAACCGCAATAACGCATTAGAGCTAATACAGTCACGTAAAAGCACCCTAAGTCATCTGGCTATGCTTGACAGAGATAATGCTTCTGTCGAGCGCGGCAATGCTGCCTCCTGGTACAGGGAGAATGACAGTGAAAATTTAAGGATACTTGAGCAGGGATTGATGTATTCGAGCAGGAAGCCGGATCTCAAGAGAGAGATAACAAATAAAATTTACGATAGCAATTCAACCTTAAGCCCTACCAGGCTTGAAAGATATGGGAAATGTCCGTTTGCTCATTTTGTGGCCTATGGGTTGAAGCCCGAAGAGCTCAGGATATTTGAGGTTTCGGGAAGAGAGAGCGGAGAGATTTACCATGAATGCCTTTTGAGGTTGTCAATTCTATTGAACGATGAAAAAAACGAAATCGGGTGGCACAACATTACAAAAGAACAGCTCAATGAAATCATAGACTGCTTGCTATCTGAGCAAATAGAGACTTATAGAGAAGGAATACTTGGCTTAGGTGAGCAGGAACGTTATAAGGCTCAAAGACTGAAGCAAACTCTGCTCTTATCCGCAGAGCTTCTGATACATCAGGTGCGTTCAGGTAAAATAAAGAAAATGTATTTCGAAATTCCATTCGGTAGAAACTCATACATTCCGCCGGTAGAGATTTTGACGGATTCGGGTAAAATATTAGTGGAAGGCAAGATAGACAGAGTAGATATACTGGAAGGGGATACGGTTAAAATTATTGATTACAAATCCGGCAGCGAGGTTTTCAATGTTCAAGAGGTGGAGAGCGGATTTAGAATTCAATTGATGCTTTATCTCAAGGCGGCACTCAATATGACAGGGTACAGCAATCTTGAGCCTGCCGGTGTGTTTTATTTTTACATTAAAGACATGGAACTTATGGCAGACGGAATAGAGCCCGGTAAAATTGAAAGTAGCCTAGAGGCAGAATTAAGGAAGACCTTTGCGATGAGTGGATTGGTTACCGACAGCAGGAGATCCGCCGAGAATATAGCGGGCGATTTTACAGGTTGGTCCAATATTGTTTCAGGGTTGAGAAGGGTAAAGGACGAAGATAGCGAGGACGGCTACAGCTATGCCGGGAAGGCCTTTATGCAGAGAGAAGAATTTTCCGAATTCGTCAAATCATTTGACAAGCGTCTTACACAGCTCGCCGGGGATCTGCTTAAGGGTATAGTATCAGTTTCGCCAAAGCGTTTTGGGGATAAAACCTCATGCGACTATTGCGATTACAAGAGTATATGCAGATTTGATGAAACTCTCCCAGGGTGCTCATATGACAAAATAACAAAGTAGGTGTTGTTATTTCCCATAAAAATGATATAATTTATATAACAAAATAACGTATAGTGTGAATACTTTTTAAGGAGAGACAACATGAAAAAAGGAGACAAAATTTACAACGCTTACCTTGATATCCTCAAGGCAGAGCTAAAGTCGGCAATGGGCTGTACGGAGCCGATCGCGGTAGCTTACTGCGCGGCTAAGGCAAGAGAAACATTAGGGATGCTTCCGGATGTAGTTGACATAAAAGTCAGCGGAAACATTATTAAAAACGTGAAGAGTGTAATCGTGCCAAACACCGGTGGCATGAAAGGGATCGCAGCGGCGGCAGCTGCGGGAATCGTTGTCGGGGATGCCAGCAAGGAACTCGAGGTCATTGCGTTTGTAGATGATGAGAAAAAGGCAGGAATAAAAAAATACCTAGAAACGGCCAAATTCACAGTAGCTCCGACATATGGAGAAGAACTTTTGGAAATCATCGTGACTGTAAAAAAAGAAAATCGATCGGCAATGGTTCATATTTGTAAGTCGCATGCAAACATCGTTATGATTAAAAAGGACGGCGAGGTCATATTTGATAAAGTTGCGGAGATTGAAGGCTCCGACGGGGTTTTGCAAAAGGATCTCTTAAATGTAAACGATATTGTGGATTTTTCCAATATTGTAGACATAGGAGAGGTAAAGGAATCCTTGGACAGGCAAATAGAATACAATACGGCCATATCAGAAGAAGGGCTTAAGAACGACTGGGGAGCCAACATTGGGACGATACTGTCAACGAAGGATGATAGCCTTAGCACAAGGATGATGGCAGCAGCAGCAGCAGGCGCCGACGCCAGAATGAGCGGATGCGAGCTTCCTGTAGTCATAGTATCTGGAAGCGGTAATCAGGGTATAACGGCTTCAATGCCCGTTATCGTATACGCGAAAGAAAAGAAGTTGAGCGATGAAGAATTATATCGTGCTTTATGTGTATCAGATTTGTTAGCGGTACATATAAAAACAGGCATAGGGTCACTCTCCGCATTTTGCGGTGCTGTATGTGCAGGCATAGGCGCGGCAGCAGCGATCGCTTACATTGAAAATGGAAGCGTTGAAGCAGTATCACACACAATAATAAATTCAGCGGGCATTCTTTCGGGAATGATCTGCGACGGTGCAAAGCCGAGCTGTGCAGCTAAGATTTCAGAATCGGTTGGATCGGCCTTGCTCGGATACGATATGTTTAAGACGGGAAATAATTTCTTGGGAGGAGACGGTATACTTGCCGACGATGTTGAAAAGACTATAGCTAATTTAGGAAGGCTCGGAAAAGACGGCATGCTCTCAACAGACCATGAGATTCTAGCAATAATGACGGAATAATAGGATTTTAAATCAAGAGAGGCTGTTTTATACAGCCCCTTTTGAAATATGAAAGGAAATAACAATGCATCGATATAACAGCTTGGAAAAGGATCTTAAGGAAGCCGTAATAAGTGGTACGGTTAAAGAATTTTATGATATGACCAAAGCAAATAAGGGCGATGAAGAAATTCGGCTTGTTGATGCTTTGATGTATCCAGACAAACATCCCATTATAATAACAAGCGATGATTGCAGCTCCTGCGAAACCGTAGACGGGAAAAGCGCATGCGAGGTTTCCTGCCTTTTTGGAGCCATCAAGAGGGATGAGGGAAATAATGTAATCATCTCAGGTAATTGTACAGGTTGTGGAGATTGCATCGATGCTTGCCCGGAGGAGGCTTTGACCGGTAGCAAGGACTCGATAGCTGTAATGCGAATGCTTAAGGATAGGAGTGTACCGGTATATGCTATGATTGCACCGGCATTCACGGGGCAATTCACAGAGGAGGTTAATGCCGCAAAGCTGAGATGTGCTTTTAAACGAATGGGTTTTTACGGCATGGTCGAAGTTGCGTTATTTGCGGACATTCTGACATTAAAAGAAGCTCTGGAGTTTGACAGAGAGGTTGTCAATGATGATGACTTTTTACTTACAAGTTGCTGCTGTCCGCTTTGGGTTGCGGTGATACGCAAGCAATACGAAAATATGGTGCCTCATGTTCCGCCATCAGTCTCACCTATGGTTGCATGCGGGAGATCAATAAAAAAAATACACCCCGATGCAAAAACAGTATTTATCGGACCGTGTATGGCAAAAAAAGCGGAAGCAAGAGAAAAAGATATCATTGATGCTGTCGATTATGTTCTTACGTTTGAGGAAGCGGATGAAATATTCAAGTTGCTAAAGATTAATCCTAAGGAATGTGAAGAGGACGACAGGGATCATTCTTCTAAGGCCGGTCGCATTTATGCAAGAGCGACAGGTGTAAGCGAAGCGGTGCAAACGACACTCGATCGTCTTCGCCCGGACAAAAAAATTCGCCTAAAATCGCGAACTGCGGAAGGAATGGTTGAGTGCAAGCAGCTTCTCAAGGATATTTCTGAAGGCAACATCGACGCGAACTTTATGGAAGGCATGGGATGTCGCGGAGGATGCGTAGGCGGACCCAAGTCAATGATAGATAAAGAAATAGCAAGAGAGGCTGTAAATCAGTATGGGGATAAAGCGGAGATAAAGACGCCCGCTGACAATCCGTTTGTGTTGCAGTTGCTTAATACATTGGGATATGAGACCGTTGAAAGCTTATTAGAAAGGGATAATAACTTTACAAGGTCATGGTAAAAGCGGAAATATAATTAATTCAGGGGAGATTTATGAAAATACTTATAACGACAGACTGGTACAAACCCGTTATTAATGGTGTTGTGACATCGGTGGCGAGCCTGACCGATGGGCTTGAGAATATGGGTCACGAGGTGAAGATACTGACCCTTTCCTCCGGACGTCGATCTCACAAAAAAAACGGAGTTTTTTATCTTGGCTCCGCAAGTGCAGAGAAGATTTACCCAAATGCGCGGATGAAAATTGTATCCGCCCATCGGTATATAAAAGAGATTGTGGAATGGTCTCCGGACATAGTACATAGCCAATGTGAATTCAACACATTCCCGCTGGCAATTAAAATTGCAAAACATTGCAACGCTCCTGTTATTCATACATATCATACGGCGTATGAGGACTACACGCACTACTTTTCGCCGAGCGTTCGCGTCGGACGCTACATAGTTTCCGTTTTATCAAGGCAGCTGATCTCGAAGGTTGACGGTGTAATCGCACCGACCGAGAAAGCCTATGATATACTGCAGAGATACAATGTAGATCGCCCAATCGTAATAATACCGTCGGGAATAAGGATTGAACCATTTTTGGAGCCGATGAATGACGATGAAAGAAATCAATATCGCAAGAAACTCGGAATATGCAGTGCAGATAAGGTAATGATCTATATCGGTAGGCTGGCAAAGGAAAAGAACATTGACGAGATTTTTAATTTTTTGCGTAAAGTCAAAAGTGGCGATGTGAAGCTTGTTTTGGTAGGTGACGGACCTCATAGAGAATCCCTTAGGTGGATTGCCCATAACATGGAGATTTCGAGCAAAGTCATATTTACGGGCATGGTGCCGCCGACTGAGGTAGCAAAGTATTACAAAATCGGAGATATCTTTGTCAGTGCATCACAAAGTGAAACACAAGGGTTGACCTATATAGAAGCGATGGCGAGCGGTCTCCCGATTCTATGCAAAAGGGATAGCTGCTTGGACGGCATCGTGCAGAACGGGCAAAACGGGCTTATGTACACATCCGATGATGAGTTTAACGAACTTGCCGAAAAGCTCCTCACCGACGAAGAATTCAAACGCTCAATTGGGCAAGAGGCCCAAGAAAGTATACATAATCGATTTTCGTCAGAAGGCTTTGCAAAAGCCGTTTCAGAGTTTTATACGACAATTGCGCAGAAATAAAAATTTACAAGAAATTAAACAGTAAGAAAAATCGCCCCGGCTTTTCGAGCGGGGCGATGGTTTTGCAAGCGACAATTACAAGCACATTTCAAATATCTTTTCGATGTCCTTTTGCGCAAGCGGCTTGAAGCCTGCAATGACTTCGCCCTCGCAAGCCTTCTTGGCCATAATCGGGAAATTCTCTTTGCCGATCCCAATCTCCGTTAATGTGCTTTGGAGCCCCAGTGTATTAAAAAGAAAATCTGAAAGCATCTCAATGCTCTTCTTTGCCACAGTCATCGGTTCAAGTGTCGGATCGATGCCGAAGACATTGGTGCCGAATTGGTAGTATTTAGAGACCTTTGTTTCGTCCAGGCAGTATTCCATCCAGCGTGGAGTCAGGATCGCCAAGCCAAGCCCGTGCGTAATGTCATAAAAGGCGGACAGCTCATGCTCCATGGAGTGACAGGACCAAGCCTGTCTTTTGCCGCTGCTGATAAAGCCGTTGATGCCCCAAGAGGAGGCCCACATAAGATTCGAACGTGCCTCGTAGTTGTCGGGCTCTTTCATCGCGATAGGGGCGTATTTAATAACGGTTTTCATCATTCCTTCCATAAAGCAATCGACCATATACAAACCCTTGTTCATATTAAAGTACACTTCAATAATGTGAGACATTATATCTGCAGAACCGCAAGCTGTTTGGTAAGGGCCTACAGTGTAAGTGTTTGTAGGATCGAGGAAGGATGCCTTTGGGAGCAAAGGCCTTGCAAGCCGCCCTATTTTTTCTTTTGTTTCAAGATTGCTTATTACGCCTCCGGTATTCATTTCAGAGCCTGTAGCAGAATGAGTCAAAATTATGACGACGGGCAGAGCCTCCTTGAGAGGAGAGAATTTGCTAAAAAAATCCCACGGATCAAAATCAACACAGGCTGCTGCGGCAATGTATTTAGTAGCGTCGATTGTAGAACCACCTCCAACTGCCAGCAATACATCTATTTTCTCTCTTTTGCAAATTTCCGCACCCTTTCTGACGGATTCTATACGGGGATTTGGTTCGATTCCGGGGAGCTCAAACAGCTGAAGTCCCGATTTTTTTATTTCCTCCACCACTTTGTCATACAATCCGGATGTCTTGACAGAGCCTCCACCATATGTCAATAGCACACGTTTACCGTGTTTGCAGAGCTCAACACTAAGCTTGCGAAGCTGATCTTTGCCAAAGTAAATCTTTGTTGAGTTCTCATAAATAAAATCATTCATGGCTCCTCATCCTTCCTTCATATAAGAATTATTTATCCAAAATACTATTAACTTTTTCGACTTTCTTTGTCATAGTGTCTGTAAAGCCGGGGCGGATATCGGCCTTAAGTACAACACCTGTGCGTATGCCTTTTTCCGCAAGTACAAAGGTGGCCTCCTTAACAACCTTCATAACCTCGTCCCATTCGCCTTCGATCTCTGTAAACATTGAATTCGTGCGATTGGGTAATCCGGAATTACGAATCACTCTGATAACCTCTGCCACCTCGGCAGAAAGCTCTTCCCCTACTCCTGACGGAGCAATTGAAACTGCAATTAAAGTATTCATTGTTTAAACCTCCTCAAGTTCAAATTTGTTCTCCGCAATGTCTTGTGCGGTAGCTTTATATAATTCATCAATAAACGTTACCTGAAAGCTTCCCGGGGCGACGGTTAGTGCCTCTGCACGTTTTCCGGCAAGATTGTAGACGGCCGAGGCCGTAAGTGCTGCAATAAACGGCGTTGCAGCCGTAGCATAAACAGCCGCCACTCCACCCAGCGAGCATCCTGATCCAGTGATTTTCTCCATAAAGTGAGAACCTCCATATGATAATGCGATGACAGATCCATCCGTTATTAAATCAACTTCACCTGACACAGCGACAGCACCGCCTGTATACCTTGCAAGAGCGATTGCCGCCTGTCTTGCCGAATTTACAGAATCGGTAGAATCCACGCCTTTGGCAGTGGATTGATATTTAATGTCATCCAAGCCCCACAGCCCGGCAAGTGTAATGATTTCGGATGCGTTTCCCCTTATTATACTTGGTTTATACTCTTTAAATCCGATTAAAAGCTTTGTTCTCAGGCCTCCCAGGCCTACCGCCACCGGATCCAGCACCCAAGGCTTCCTGGATTCATGCAGTGCCTTTGCTGTGGCAGGGAGGGTCTCCTCGTAATTAGGGAAGATGGTACCCACATTGATATAGAAAGAGTTTGCTGCTTTTGCCAGCGCCTCCCCTTCATCCGGCATGTACACCATGGCGGCCGAACCGCCGACAGCCAGCTGTGCGTTGGCGACAAAATTGATGGTTACCGTATTTGTAATTGACGGTGCCATCGGGGTGGTTTTCTTCACGGCATCGACCGCTTGAATGATTTGATTTTGAATGTTTTCTTTGTTTCCCATAACTCTGTTATTCCTTTCATATCATAACGAAAACAATTTAAAAAAAGTGCTTCCTGATAGAAGGAAAGCACTTTATACTTAATGTAATAATTGCTTCCCTACGCCGGTATTAGCCGTCAGGTTCAAAGGGTCAGGTTTTACCTTCTCAACCGGTTAGGCGTCAGCCTACTTTGGTTCCCCTACAATAATTTGTTACTTTTGTTTTAATTTATGATATCACTTATATTCTGCCATGTCAAATTCAAGTTCGCGCGATTTTACAAACTTTTAAAAGTTGCAGAATTTATAAAATTAAGATATGATTGACAAAAATACACATCGTGATAAGCTAATAAAAGAAATAATTTACAAGCAGAAAAAAGGATGGTCTTAGAAAATGAAGGATTATGTAAACTCAGTAATAAAAGCTTTTTCAATTTTAGAGCAGTTTAATTTAAGAGATTATGAAATGGGAATAACTGAATTACATGAAAAAACGCAATTGCCGTTCAGCACATTACATCGATTGTTAGCAACAATGCAAAGCCTTGGATATATCAGTCAAAACAAAGAAAACAACAAGTATAGCTTAGGTTATAAATTAATGATCCTGGGAAATAATGTTCGTTTTACAAATGAGTTGAAAACTATTTCAAAACCATATATGAATGAATTGTTTGAAAAGTATAATGAAACAGTTCATTTGGGTATAGAGATTGAGAAAGCTTTATTTATGGTAGATAAAATAGAGATGTTAAACAGAGGAATCAGCGTTACGCCTAACTTAGGTAAGGCAATGACCATATATGCATCCGGAATGGGAAAAACTTTATTAGCTCATAGGTACAAAGACAATATACGTGAAATATTGCAGGATATCGAGCTTGTGAGGCTTGCACCGAATACAATTACAAATAAAGATGACTTAATAAATGAATTAGATAAAATAAGAAGTTTAGGTTACGCAGTCGATAATGAGGAGTTGGAAGTAGGGTTAACATGTATCGCCGCACCGATATTTAATTATGCGGGAAGCTGCATCGCTGCGGTCAGTTTATCTATTCTCAATGCACGACTTGCAGTTGGTACTGATATTATAAAAGATGATGTAATTGAAACAGCGAATAAGATATCACACACGCTTGGATACCGGGCAATTGAATAATTAAGTGCACCCCTTTACATTATGGCGAGCGATTGACAATTTTCGTATAAAGTGTTACGATACTGATAAATAAGGAAAACGCTTCCGACATACGGAAAACTACAAATATATAACGGAATAGAATCCGTTATATATTTTGATAAATGCACGGAAATGATTTCCGCAATGCGGGAAATAAAGAAAGCCTTATAAAAACAAGAATGAAAGCAATGAAAGAGAGGTAACAAAATTGTCGAAAGAGAAAAGAACTATGGATGGGAATGAAGCGGCAGCTTATGTATCTTATGCATTTACGGAAGTTGCGGCAATTTATCCGATAACGCCTTCGTCATCTATGGCGGAATTAGTTGATGAATGGTCGGCAAAAGGAAAGAAAAACTTATTCGATCAACCTGTAAAATTAGTGGAAATGCAATCAGAAGCAGGTGCAGCCGCCGCAATGTTCGGTTCGCTGGAAGCCGGTACTTTGACAACAAGCTATACAGCATCTCAAGGCTTAGCTCTTATGATACCGACAATGTACAGAATTGCAGGGCAGTTGTTGCCGGGTGTTTTACATGTAAGCTCGCGTACACTGGGAACACATGCAGTATCAATTTATGGAGATCATTCTGACGCAATGGCGTGCAGACAGACCGGATTTGCTATGTTGTCAACAGGAAGCGTTCAAGAAGTTATGGATCTTTCCGGAGTAGCGCATTTAGCTGCGATAGAAGGCCGCGTTCCATTCTTGCATTTCTTCGATGGATTCAGAACCTCTCATGAAGTTCAAAAGGTTGATGTAATGGACTACAAAGAGCTTGAGGCAATGTTAGATAAAGACGCTCTTAATAATTATAAAAAAAGCTCCTTGAATCCTGAAAGACCTGAAATGCATGGAATCGGACAAAACCAAGACGTTTACTTCCAGAATAAAGAAGCAAGCAATGTTTATTATGACAATCTCCCGAAAATCGTTGAGAATTATATGGAGAAAATCAACAGAGTAACAGGCAGGAACTATAAGCTATTCAATTATTACGGAGCGGAAGATGCTGAGCAGATTATAATTGCAATGGGCTCTGTAAGCGGCGTTACAATGGAAACAATAGATTATTTAAACGCGCAAGGGGAAAAGACGGGGCTTTTACAGGTTCATCTGTACAGACCTTTTTCAATTGAACACTTTTTGAAAGAAATACCCGAAACAGTGAAAAGAATTGCAGTTTTGGACAGAACAAAAGAAATGGGCGCAATGGGAGATCCTTTGTATCTTGATGTTTGTGCGGCATACTCCAATACGGCGAATGCACCGGAAATATATGCCGGAATATATGGATTGGCGGGTAAGGATGTCGATCATGCACAAATCGTATCTGTTTATGACAATCTTAAGCAAGATGAACCTAAAAATCACTTCACTGTAGGTATCGTTGATGATGTAACGTTTAACTCGCTTCCTGTCAGAAATGATATTGTTATCAATAACCCTAAAATTATTAACTGCAAGTTCTGGGGCCTTGGCTCAGACGGAAC
>JAQWFH010000059.1 GCA_028704515.1 Eubacteriales bacterium | reverse complement strand
GAGCCTTCGGGCCCTTTGCAAATACGAGAACCCTGACAGTCTTACCTGTTCCATGAGGAAGAACGATTGCGCCTCTAACCTGCTGGTCGGCATGCCTTCCGTCAACACCCAGTCTGATGTGGGCTTCAACAGTTTCATCAAAGTTTGCGGTTGCTGTCTTAAGCGCTAAATCAATAGCTTCGTTTACATCGTAGAGATTCATCTTGTCATAAAGCTTGGATGCTTCTACGTATTTTTTACCTCTTTTTGGCATTTCTTTACCTCCTTGTGGTGCATACGACCGTTTTACATTCCTTCCCGTGCTTTTGGCTCCGGTTAAAACCGACAGTCTCCCAACTTAAATTAATCTTGTATAACGATACCCATGCTTCTTGCGGTGCCTTTCACCATTTCTGTTGCAGCTTCAATGCTTGCGGCGTTTAAATCCGGCATCTTAATCTTTGCAATTTCTTCAGCCTGGGCTCTTGTAATTGTAGCGACCTTGTTCTTATTCGGTTCGCCTGATGCATGCTCGATTCCTGCCGCTTTCTTTAAAAGCACTGCTGCAGGTGGAGTCTTGCAAATAAACGAGAATGATCTGTCTGCATATACTGTTATAACAACAGGAATAATCATACCCGGTTGGTCGGCCGTCTTCGCATTAAACTGCTTACAGAAGTCCATGATGTTCACACCTTTTTGACCTAGTGCGGGTCCCACGGGCGGTGCAGGAGTTGCGTTGCCGGCTGCGATTTGAAGTTTAATATACCCATCTACTTTCTTTGCCATTTTTTCCTCCTTTCCGCTGCGCTGTCGCAGCAAATCTCTTGACTGATTTCTATTATTAGATCTTATCTACCTGTCCAAACTCAAGTTCAACAGGCATATCTCTTCCAAACATAGAAACGATTACACGAAGCGTTTGCTTCTCAAGGTTGACCTCTTCAACTACGCCCATAAAGCTTTCGAATGGTCCGTTAATAACCTTTATTGTATCGCCTGTCTCTACATTCAGGTCAATCCAAACTTTTTCTATGCCCATTCTTCTTACTTCTTCATTAGAAAGAGGAATCGGCTCGGAGCCATGTCCTACAAATCCCGTTACACCTTGGGTGTTCCGAACAAGGTACCATGATTCATTAGTAACAATCATCTTTACTAATACATAGCCGGGGAACATTTTTTTAGTCTTAACTTTACGCTGTCCGTTTTTTATCTCTATTCTATCTTCTGTAGGCACAACAATATCGAGAATCAAGTCTTGCATTCCTCGGTTCTCTACAATTTTCTCAATATTAACCTTAACCTTGTTCTCATGACCTGAATAAGTGTGGACTACGTACCATTTGGCTTCCGTATTCTCTTCTTTTTTCAAATCAAAATCAAGGTTTTCTACATTTTTTTGCGATTCAGACATATTGTACCTTCTTTTCTCCAATATTACAACTTGTAATACCTATCATGATCATTCTTAAAGTGTAACACCCAGAACGACTCTCAACCCAGCCAAAACGGTGCTATCTATAGCCCAAAATGCTAATGCAAAAAATGTACATGTAGCAATAACTATAGCTGTGTATGAGGAAAGTTCTTTTTTGGTAGGCCATACAACCTTTTTCATTTCGATCTTAATACCGCGGAAATGCTCTTTTATGCTCGGTCTCCGCTTTTTAGGAGTCGAAGGTGCTTTTTTGTTTCCTTCTGCCATTTTACCTTCTCCTTACTATTTTGTTTCTTTGTGAAGAGTATGATCCTTGCAGAACTTGCAGTACTTTTTCATTTCGATACGTTCAGGATCGTTCTTCTTATTCTTCATTGTATTGTAATTCCTCTGTTTGCAATCTCCGCATGCGAGAGTTACATTTACTCTTGAACCTGATGCCATTTGTTCCACCTCCCCTATAATTGCATAAAGTCGCTAGATTAGTGTATATCATAAGGAACCTTATGTCAAGGTTTTTACTCAATTAAATATTGCCGTTTTGCAGATTACAAATCAAATTGCCTGCAATATTAGCTAAAATGTTAACGTTACTGTTGTACCCTGATTTTCTTGGCTTTCAAGCTTGATGTCCGCATTGTGATATGCCGCAAAATGTTTTACGATTGAAAGACCAAGACCGGTACCACCTATATCCTTAGAATGGCTTTTGTCTACTCTGTAAAACCTTTCAAATATTCTCTCACGCTCGGCAACCGGTATACCTACGCCTGTATCCTCGACCACAATCGAGGCGGGCCCGTCGAAAACCTTAATCGTTATGCTGCCGCCTTCTCTGTTATATTTTATAGCATTATCCACGATATTAAAAATCATTTCGTCTATCATATAATGAATGCCTCGGATTGTTGCGCTCTCACCGTCAACCGTGATATCTATATTTCTGTTTGCGGCCTCTCCGGCAAGCCTTTCTGCAACTGCTTTTGCTATATCACGCAAGTCTACATATACCTGCTCTTCTTTTATAAGACCCTCATCCATCTGAGAAAGCTTTATGATGTCGTTTATAAGAGATACAAGGCGAGCAGCCTCATTATATATTTTTCCTGCAAAAGGTACTATGTCTTCTTCTTTTGCAATACCATCCTTTATTATTTGTGCATATCCGGATATAGATGTGAGCGGCGTCTTGAGTTCGTGCGATACATTTGCAGTGAATTCTCTTCGGAAATTATCTCTCTCGTTCTTTTCGGTCACATCCAACAAGAAAATCACGGCACCTTCTATCTTACCCTTGCGCATAACCGGATTAGCAATAATATGATATGTTCGAGAATTTAAAACAAGCTCATTCTCACTGCGTTCTCCTGCCAATGCGCCTTCCGCTGCATTTCTGAACGGTTCACTGCGATTTAACACAAATATGCTTCTGTCGGTTTGCGGTTCACTTATGCCCAAAATATCGGCCGCACTTTGATTGCACGAAAGGATATTTGTCATATTGTTTATTACTATTAGGCCCTCATTCATATTCTCAGTGATAACAGAAAATTCCTGCCGTTTACGATTCAGTTCCTCGATCTGTTTACGAATTTGCCTGTTTTGAACGGATATCCTAGCTAAAAGCGGTGCAAGTTCTTCGTATTCATTCTGGCTGCCCGGATTTTCGAGATCAATCATATTTATGGGCATAACAATTCTTTTTGCTAATCTGAAAGCAAGAAACAGCGAAAGTATAATTGCAAGTAACACAACAAAAATCAGCGGTTGCAATATATTCTTTATCAAAGTGGTCGTGGTATACGTACTGTTGGAAACTCTGAGAATATTGCCGTCATCAAGAAGCATCGCATAATAAAATGTTTTCACCGACAATGTTTCCGAATATCTTTCACTTGTGCCTTCGCTAAGTATAATCGCTTCATTTATCTCTTGTCTTTCTCTATGATTCTGTAACGTCGATGCATCAACCTCACTATCATACAACACATCGCCTTTTTCATCAAGAAGCGTAATTCTGTTGTTGCTATCACGAGAAATGCTTTCCAAGTAAGCCTCTCCCGATATTTTCATGCCTTCGGATATATATATAGCATCATTTTTCAATTGCGCAGTGTACTGATCATAATAATATCCGTGAAGTACTCCCATTATAAGCATGAGTGCCGCTCCGAATACTACAGTAGCTACTGCTATTATAGATATGAATATTTTCCGCGTCATACAATGTCCTCCGGTATTTTATACCCAATCCCCCGTACTGTCTCTATAATATCTCCGGCTTTGCCTAGCTTTTTGCGCAATGTCCTTATATGGACGTCTACAGTGCGGTTTTCTCCATCAAAATCATATCCCCATATTTTGTTTAATATGCGATCTCGCGTAAGCACTTTCTCTCTGTTTTCCATAAGCATTAACAAAAGCTCAAATTCTTTTAATGTAAGATTTACTTTTCTATCTCCAACTGTAACAGTATGTTTATCTACAGATAATCTAATATCTCCATTTTCGTATATTGTGGCTTTAGGGTTATTCTCTGATGCGGTCCTTCTCAGAAGAGCCTTTATTCTCGCAACAAGCTCAGTCATACCAAATGGTTTTGCAATATAATCATCGGCGCCCGAATCAAGCCCCACAACCTTGTCATATTCTGTTGTCTTTGCCGTAAGCATTATGATTGGAACGTTCTTCGTGGCAGGTAACCTTCTCAAGTATTTTAAAACCTGCAAGCCGTCCTCTTCGGGTAGCATTATATCGAGCAATACAAGCGAGGGAGTTTCCTGTTCAACGGCTGGCTTGAATTTTGAAGGTCTATCAAAGCCTTTTGCTGGTAATCCACTATTATTTAGCGTGTATACCACAAGCTCGCGTATACTGCTATCATCCTCAAGAAGATAAATCATAAAACCTCCTTTTAGGGCTCTTAATGTCTCCCCGTTATTGAAAATGCAACCCATTCGGCGACATTTACAGCATGGTCTGCGATCCTCTCCAGATACTTTGCAACCATAAGGAAATCCGCACACATTTCACCGTCACATGTTCCGCCCGTTATATACTCTATAATTTGTTTTCTTATTTGAATGAAAAGCTCGTCTACCTCGTCATCATCCTTCATTACTTCATATGCCAGGTTCAAATCGTGCTTAACAAAAGAGTCTATGCTTTTTGTAACCATTGCGGCCGCCTCGCGACCCATATCTCTTATGCCTTTTTCAAACGTATAGTTACTACCGGTAATAAATCTGCTTATCTCTGCTATATCCTTCGCTTGGTCGCCGATTCTCTCCATATCGGAAATCATCTTTAATGCAGATGATATTACCCTGAGATCTCTCGCAACAGGCTGCTGTCTGAGTAAAAGCTTAAGGCAAAGATTTTCTATTTCTTTCTCTTTTCTGTCAAGCTCTTCTTCCGCTTTAGCGACTTCCTTTACCATCTCCGGATCTTTATCAAACAATGCTCCGAGGGACATCTCTATAATTTCTTCACACATAGCTCCCATTTTTATCAGCTCAACGTCTAAAATTTCAAGCTGTTCGTCCAAACGGTTTCTCATCAACCAAACCTCCCTGTAATATAATTTTCCGTACGCTTATCACGAGGCATTGAAAACAATTCCTCTGTTTTTGCAAATTCGACAATCTCCCCTAAGAGAAAAAATGCTGTTTTATCAGAAATTCTGGCCGCCTGCTGCATATTATGCGTTACTATAATAATAGTATAATCTCTTTTCAGCTCAACGGCAAGGTCTTCTATTTTTGATGTTGATATCGGGTCAAGTGCGCTTGTAGGCTCATCCATAAGAAGGACGTCGGGCTTTACCGCAAGTGCCCTGGCGATACATATTCTCTGCTGTTGCCCACCTGATATCCCAAGTGCACTCTTGTTCAGTCTATCCTTCACTTCATCCCATATGGCCGCATCCTTAAGGGATCTCTCGACTATTTCATCGAGCTTCACCTTGGAACGAATTCCATGCGTACGGGGGCCGAAAGCAATATTATCATATATGCTCATCGGAAAAGGATTAGGCTTTTGAAATACCATTCCCACTCTTTTTCTAAGCATATTTATATCCATATTCCCATATATGTTCTCACCGTCCAGCTCAACTTTTCCGGTAATGTAACAGCCCTCAACAAGGTCATTCATCCTGTTAAGAGTTTTAAGTAATGTCGATTTTCCACAACCCGATGGTCCTATAAAAGCAGTTATTTTGTTTTTCGGCATCTTAATGCTAACATCTTTCAATGCATGAAAATTGCCGTAATGAAGATTCAGATTCTCTATGTTAAATTTATCCATGTATATCCTCTCCTGAAAATTAGTGGTTTAACGCAATTTTTTTCGCCGCATACCCTGAAATCATGTTTATAAGGACTACCATTCCAAGCAATACCACGGCCGTGGCATACGCCTGATCTACGTAAAGGCCCTCAGAAAGAAGCGACCACATATGTATTGACAATGTTCTTCCTGAATCCATTACTGTTTCCGGTATGCCTGCAACGGTTCCGGCGGTATATAATAATGCTGCGGTCTCTCCGACTATTCTGCCTATTCCCAGAATTACACCGGATAATATTCCAGGAACCGCGCTTGGTAAGACAATCCTAAATATTGTCCTCAGACGGCCTGCACCCAGTCCGTAACTTCCCTCTCGAAATGTGTCCGGCACCGATTTCAAAGCTTCCTCTGTAGTTCTCATAATTAGAGGCAAAATCATTATGGCCAAGGTTAAGGCCCCTCCAATAATAGTATATCCGAAGCCACAGGCTATTACAAATAAGAGATAACCGAAAAGCCCGTACACAATCGAAGGAATTCCCGAAAGAGTCTCCGCCGTAATCCTTACTACACCGACAAGCCTATTGCCGCGCTTGGCGTATTCCACTAAATAAATTGCGGAAAACACTCCTATAGGCACTGCAAAGATCAGGGATAAACCCGTCATGGTTAACGTATTTATAATTGCGGGCATCATGGAAACATTCTCACTATTATATTCCCATGCAAAAATCTCCGGTGTGAGGTGTGGGAGTCCTTTTACCAGTATATATGCCGCAATGGAGAACAGTATAAAGACTGTAATCGCAGCGGATAAAACTACCATCACAAGGAGGAAAAGCGACATAGGTGAATTTCTATATGCTTTTATTTTTTGTGTCAAGGTAAGCTTATTTATTGCATTTTTTGCATATGCTTCATTCTCCATTAGTAGGTCCTCCTTTTTAGAATAGAAAAGGATAGATTAATTATAAGTATAAATACAAAAAGAACGACTGCAGTAGCCACAAGCGCTTCTCTATGAAGATCCGTAGCGTACCCCATTTCAAGAACTATGTTTGCCGTCATCGTTCGGACGCCACTTGTAAGGCTGTCCGGCACTACCGGTTGGTTTCCGGCAATCATTATAACTGCCATGGTTTCTCCAATCGCTCTGCCTACACCAAGTATGACCGCAGCAAGAACGCCTGATTTGGCAGCGGGAAGTGTTGCAAAAAATATGCTTCTTTCATGTGTCGATCCGAGAGCAAGCGCTCCTTCATAATAGCTTTCCGGTACGGCTCTGATAGCGGCTTCGGAGACTCCTATGATTGTCGGCAATATCATTATACCAAGCAAGATAGAGGCTGTTAAAACGCTCTTACCTCCGCTCCCGAATAATTGCTGCATAATAGGGACAAGTACAACAAGTCCAAAGAAACCGTACACTATTGATGGGATTCCCGCGAGCAAGTCTACCGCCGGCTTTATGATTCCGTATAATTTTTTCGGACAAAACCCTGCCATGAAAACAGCGCAGAGGACTCCAATAGGAACCCCTACTGCTATTGCACCGGCAGTTACATAAATACTGCCTATTATCATCGGGAAAATACCATACAGATTGTTAGCCGGGCGCCATATATCACCAAAGATGAATTCCATGAATCCAATCTCTTTTATGGCCGGTATTCCGTTTGCAAACAAAAATATGCAAATTAGGAATACCGATATGATAGACATGCAGGCGGCCAGTAGGAATATAACTTTCATTGTATTTTCTTTTAGTTGCTTCATATGATCACCCGTATATCATTAATTATTTTTTTGTCAAAATCGGTTTTGTTGTTATTTAACTTCCGACCAGCCTGTGATTTCGCCTGTAAAGATTTTCTTTATCTGCTCACTTGTCATGTCTGATACTTCATTGTTATTGTTAACTATTATAGCAATTCCGTCCATTGCTATAACAGTCGACTTAACGCCTTTTTCAAGCTCGGTATCTTTGATTTCACGTGAAGCCATACCGATATCGCACACGCCTTCAATTGTGGATGAAACGCCTGTCGTGGAGTCACTCTGCTGAACTTCTATTGTTATTTTTGGATTAAGAGCTATATAAGCTTCTTTTAGCTTTTCCATAACCGGTGTAACAGAGGACGATCCCGCTACAGTTACTTTACCTGAAATTTCAGCAGACTTAAAGCTTCCTGTGTTTTCTGCGCTTATATATCCGTTATCTTCAACTATGTTTTGACCTTCTTCACTTAAAATGAAGTTGATGAAATCCTGAGCCTGCGCTGAAAGTCCGTCTTTTGTTACAATGTTGAAGGGTCTTGATACTTTGTAAGTACCGTTCTTAATGTTTTCCCCGGTTGCTTCTGCCCCATCAACGATGACGGCTTTAACTGTTTCATTCATTGAGCCAAGAGAAACATATCCAATTGCGTATTTATTTCCGGCTATCGTGGATAACATTACAGATGTACTGTTTGTGATTTCTGCAGCCAAAGTAGTATTGTCCACCTTTTCTCCGCTCTCATCCTTTTGTTGTATGCCGAGAAGCTCAATAAATGCACCCCTTGTACCGGAACCGTCTTCTCTTGAAACTACCGATATTTCGCCGCCTTCTGCGCCCTCTTGATTTTGACATGCCGCAAAAGATCCAAGCACCATTACTAAAGCAAGTGCAACCATAAATAGTTTTCTCATCTTTGACTTAGTCATAATTGAAAATCTCCTTTTTCTACTTGATATTTTTATATAATTCTATCTTTTCCTAAGTATAGATAAGAAATGTAAAATCCAAAATCCTAAGTTTGTTAAATTTGTGTAAAATAAAGAACGGAGCAATTATATATTGCTCCGCTCTGGTTCTTTTATATTATTGGATGATTTCCGTTACAACGCCTGAACCTACTGTTCTGCCGCCTTCACGTATAGCAAATCTAAGTCCTTCTTCAATTGCAATCGGTGTGATAAGTGTGA
>JAQWFH010000058.1 GCA_028704515.1 Eubacteriales bacterium | reverse complement strand
GTTAAGCGGTTGGAGGCGATGCTGTTTTTCGGTGGGTGGCTGAGGGAAAATCGACCACAAGTAATATATACTCAGAGAGCCTATTTATATTGTCCACAAGTGGACAGGAAAAAACCAAAATGACAATAGTCACAATGTCAAAAAGTGAAGCAGGAGTTTACATCATTGATGTTAACTCTGAGACAGTAGGAGTTTTTGAGACAGAAGAAAGCATGCGCCGTGCATATGCCATGGTAAAGCAGACACTTAAAGCGGTAAAAAAGACCGTCATGCTCAGGGATGACTTCTGAACATGTTAACTCTCCCTTTTTTATACAATATCGCTTCTGCCTGTGCTGGAAGAGGTAATGAAACAAAGGCAATCACTAATAACAACCGTTTGTATATCAAAGGGATGTTAAAAGGTTGCGTCTTATCTGGTAGTATTGATATATTCGAGTGTCAAGAAATGAGTCAAATGTTGGATAATGCTTATATGACAGATATACCTTTATTAGGGTATTTTACGCAGGTTATAGAATGGTATTATCGCAAATCTGAATCAGTTGATATCATTTGTGAGTAGTATTGTTTATACTCACATTTTCCTACAGACTGCATGCCCTGCGGGGTGTGCAGGTAGTGAAAAATCATGAAAGGAAATAACGAAACTAACACTGCGTCGTCTAACGAGCGTAGCGACATGGCATTTCTGAACATTGGCGACCTTGTTACTCCCGTGAAAGTACGGTTTGTACAGACTAAAACGTTCGGTCACGACATGGTAAAAATTATGGACGAATACGAACCGGGACAGATGCGCGTGAAATGGTCGTCAGCATCAAACATCGTGAAGGCACTGAAAAACCCCAAACTCCTCAATCACAGGTATACAGTTGTGAGTCTGGGAACTTACAACGACGGCGAAATTCTGAGCCTCGAATCTGAGGATGACAGTATAAACAAGATGATTGATTTAACGCTCTTTTGAGCGTCCATTCTTTTTTATCATGCGCGGTATATTTAGAGACCCGGTACCTAAAGCACACGTTGAAATATCCTTCAGCAATGGGTATAATGTGCACCTAGGCAAAGTATGTATAGTTGGTGGACTAACTGAAGCAGAAGCTATTACAATAGCTCAAAATATCAACAAAGGAAACAGGGAATGGTGCGAAAAAGTCATATAAGAATACCTGTATCATGTGCAATGTGTCTTATGGGGAATACAACCTCTCAAGAAATGCGCCGTGATGTGCCGGAATGTCCGGGAATAAAAGCGTGTAATATGAGGTGTATATCGAAATCGGCACGTGAGATAGTACGTAGACAAATTATACGGACGTGGGTACCATGTCGAAAATCGCAGTAGTTGCGCGTGCTGATGGCAGGGCGGGGGTCGCTCTGTGGGGTTCAGCAGGCAAAAAGTACGCAGGCAATAAAGTTTGGGTCGGTGGAAAAGAACTTACTGTAACTACAGATGGTAGGCTCAATATTCCGGCGCGCGTCATGCGTAATATGGGCGTGCTTAATAGCGCAGGCAGATATACCGCAGTAATACAACTTACCAGTGCAAAAGATGATGACGAGCATCTTATAGGCGCGCGTGTGTATCAGCCTCCTGCAATATACGAGGACTTAAAAACCGGTGATGTGGTAAGTACATCTAGATATCGTGATACTGCACTCATAACAGAGTATCTACAGCCCAATGATTACAGCGATTGGGGGGACTCCCCATAAATGGGGTATATCCTCTATGTTGATACTGAGTCCGACATAGTCACAAAAAAGTGTTATTCTGTGCAAACATTGCATGATGATATATATGAGCAATTTAGTACATTTGATGATAAATCTTATGCGCGCATATATGACTTGTGGAACCATGCGGACGCAGTAATGATGTACAATGCACCGTATGATATGGGTGTATTATCTTCCATATTTTACGGGAGAAATAAATATGAGTGGACAGAGAGAGTAGATACTAATTTTTGGACGATGGTAATATTTGGAGGCGCTTATACAGTAAAACGCATTAACGGGTTTAGAAACAACATCAAAAATGGTGTTGTGTCTACCGATATTAGAGGCGGTACTTATGACTCAAAGAAACGACGACCGAAGGCGCCCCCTGTAATAGATTTGCTCAAATTGTGGAGTATATTGGTAGATGATGGTAGCGCCCATAGTATATCTCTCAAATCACTTATACATGACGTGTTAGGTCGTGAAGCTATACATTACGATGATGCAACTGCACACACAGATATCTATCAACGACAGGACGTAGAATGTTTGAGAGATTTATGGGGTGTATTTTTAGAGCGTGTAGCGTCTATATCTGATACAAAAGGATACAATTATCAAGATTGGGCGAATATCTGTACTCCTGCGACGCTATGTAAACATGCTTATAAATCAGCTTATCCAAGTATGGCTAAGTATCAAGAGCACAATAACCTAGCAGATAAAAAATTCGGACTGATAAAACCGTTAGCAGATGCTTATCATGGGGGCATAACATGCGCGCTTTATCGTGGTGACTTGCAAGACATCGCATGGTATGATATACACGGCGCATATGCGCACGTCATAGAGTATGAAAACACAGACCAATATCTATGTTACAATTGGTCAGAAATTGGTCCGGAAACAACAGAAATACAACGTGATAATATGCCTATATTATGCCGTGTATCAACTAATTGTATGTTTGCATCAATAGCAAAATCGATGAAAATATATAAGTTAGAAATACCCACCATAACGTGGATGTGGAGTTATGATATATTGGCGTTGCGTTTATTATTTCCGGATGCGCGCATAATCATATCTAAGATGTACAGATTAGTACCGCTTATACACACTACAAAATCATTACCGGCGCATTGGTCAGCACTCAAAGAAGCGGAACAGCGTGCACACGGAAAAACCACGTTAAGAGAGTACTATAAATTGATGTCTAATACATCGTATGGGATAAAAGCACAACGTAAACCATACCGAACACAACATACTAATCTAGCTATAGCAGGAATTATAACAGCGCGCGCGCATTTGATACTTTGTGAAATGATTGACGAAGCGCGTAAACATAACTGCATATGGAGATATAGCGATACAGACAGTATAGCAGTATCTATGTGTAATTACGACGCCAAAAAGTTAGAAGATGAAATTAACGCGCGCGTATCTCCTTATAGTGTTGAGTGCGAAGCGTGCAAATCTGACCTAAAAATATTGTCATTAAAACGCTATGTATCCACACACAGAAAAGATATTGATGGTCACAAAATGCCTAATAAAATATGTCTGCATGGTAAAAGTATTTACAAGGTAGAAACTAATGAGATTTTGCGCGCTATAAATGACAAATATACATCGCATAAAGCATTACATCTAACAAATATCAGCGCCAATACCGCACGCACATATAATCGTGTCAAAAAACTTAACCCTTTTTGTCATGATTATATACATCCATTTGCGTTTGAAACCGACTGCATGGCAGATATTAGCTTCGATGAGTGGTATAGTGCATGGTACGCACATATCGACACCAAACTAACATATCCTGAAAATAGCCTAAAAGATGCACAGTTTGAACGTAACTTTAGAGTATTCCACGATAATACACAGGCAAATATATTTTATGGGTCTATGATGTCATCAGAAGCCGAAAAAACAGTTTATAATCCATGTGCTAGAAATTACGATGATGAGGATGAGTACTTTTATGACTCTTCCTCATTTGAATCTTCCGACGCACCCGAATAAGATATATACATTTTTGCGATTTCCGGCGGATACCCTATTCTTTGAAGCCATGTGAAAGCATCATCAGCTGTTATATGCTTTTCGGTGTACCATTTGAGGATATCCGCTTTTGTCGGCATTTTCTGCGCCATGACCTTTTTCTGTGTTGCGATGGTAAGCATTTCTTGCGCGCGGGATAACGGAATAGCAAGTTTATTGAGCGCTGTTAAGTACTCAGCATCTGAGATATCAGAGCGTTGATACAATTTATCATAGTATTTGATGCTATGGGATACTTTTTTATCGTTGAAGTCTATGATATGCATAGATACAAGGGTGTCAGTTTCCACGTCATCATATCCTTGTTTTTGGACGTATGAGCGCAACTCGTTTTCTGTGACAAGTCCTAAATCGTACCCGCGCATATACTGCGCTATGCTTAAGTCCTTGTCTTTTGTCCCATCTTCGTTGAGTGCCCATTCTAAGAGTTTTTGTGCTTTGTCGTCGCTGTATCCAATATCCATCATAGCGCGTTTATACTCATCATTAGTAAGTACTCCCGCGCTCAACATCCGGCGCGCGTCGACACGCGTATAGGGAGTTTCAGCGATACCCATATATGCATCGATGTATCCGGGCGCGTAATCGGCCGCAACTAACAAGTCATGCAAACCGTCTCTTGTGATGTATCCTCTATGATACATTTCATAAGCCTGATTTGGACTTGGTAACTGCCAATGCGCGCGCCAATACCACTTAAGTACTTCTTCTGATACACCAGCTTTTTCTGCATCCGGTACTATGTCAGTAGGGAAGTTATTGTCTAGTTGTGCAGACGCAATAACCGAAGGGTTAAACACATCACGCACTGAAAATCTTATCCAGTCCTGAACTTGAGGGTAAAACTGCGCAATTGTGTAGAGTTTTTCCGCTATATCGTCAGTATAACCCAATTTAGACGCGCGCGTTATATATTCTTCGGGTGTGATTACGGCGCGCATGCGCAGTGTAACAAGGTCTTGCAAACCGGGTTGTGTGGACCTTGTAACAGCCAACATTTCTTGAGCCATTGACTGACCTAAGACCGACGCTAGAATTTGACCATATCCGTATCCAGTAATCTGAGCCAACCCCGAATAATCAAGATACGACCTTAACTCTTTGCCGATTTGGTCAATCTGTCCTATGGACATTATCTCAGAGATTATACCGACAACTTGTATACCTACATTTAAGTTTGTGACCAAAGCAATTTGGTCAAATACACGAGATGTAATGACAGCATCTGGTCCAATTTCCGAACCCATGATACTCTCAAGTTGTATACGCGCGGTGTTACCTTGTAGCACATCCAAAAGCTCCAAATACTGTTCATATGCTTCTTTTCCAGTTTCTGACGCTAAATCTGATAAATCATGTAATGTTTCATCGGATGACTTTGTACCTGCTGATGCTAATATCGACGCAGCTTTTACGCTAGGCTCTCCTAATGGTATATCAAGTCCACGATATACAGACAAAGGACCACCTATAGCAGGAGCCATTACCGAGATTATGCCGATAATTGCATCAAGGGTTGATATATTATTGACACTCTCACTAATCACATTGGACTTTGTGAGAGACCCCTCTACCATATCTCCTAATGACATGATATCACCACACTGCCTCAAGTGCCTTGATTATAGTATTTCCGAATTTTTCAGGTGTCGTCAAAATACTAAGGATTGTATCAGCTTTTTTCCCAACGCCGGCGACCGCTCCTAAAACATTGATCATAATCATGTTTCCGAGTTTTTCGATTCCCGCGCGTGCTGATGCGATGTTATTTGTAATTGACTTTATTGTTGTCGATACCGTAGACATGATACTATCACGCGCGCGCCCAACTGCCGAATCGAGGAGAGACAGACCAGATGTCAATTTTGATATGATAACATTACCCAACGTTGATATACTGGATGTTACATATTTTTGCATCCCTATTATTTTAGATGCTATCTCTTGTTTGTACTTTGAGGCAGTATCTAAACCTGTTTGATATGCAGTAATTGCATCCTTTTTTGCAGTTGCTATAGTAGACGATAACCACGTCTGCAAACTAGATAATCCAGACGTAATAGATGATATAATACCGCCCAATTTAGTATAAACTTCATCTTGTCCCGCTTTGATGAGTGCACGCGGGTCGAAAAAGTCAGCTATACCGGGCATTTTATACACCCGGGTTATGCTGTTTTAAATGCTCATTTAGAGCGTTTTGATATCTCATCATCTCCTCTCTTAGCATTGCCACATCTTTTTTCTGGTCCGTGACATCGTCCCCCGCCAATTCCATGATATTTATCAAGGCTTCGGCGGTTTCTACATTTTTGTTGATGTCGTTAATCATCGCTGTAAATATGTTGGTTGCTTCGTCGTTCATATTAATATACTCCAGTGATATCATACTCTGCAATACTTATACTTGCACTGCCCGCCGCGTTACCATCACCTTTTGCATAAGATATAGCTATGCCTACTGTATTATTGGGTATGATGTTTAAACCTGCGACGCACGCGCCTAGATTGGTGCCTGCCTCATCCGTAAAATACGCACTACACCCCGCATAAGAGGACGTATATACAAACGCCATATTTCCCGATAGTGTCGTATTCGGCGGTGCAATGCGATACAGGGCACTAGCTCCCTCGCTCCAGTTTGTATTAGCCACAAACGACGACCCCGCGTAAACAACATGATATACATATGGCATGCGTGGCGTAAGGTGCCATATTTGCTGTATCGAGCCCTTAAATACTGCTTTGGTGATGCCTTTATACATGTCGCATTCGATGACGCCCGTCACAATTTTGTTACCTGGTGTCATAGTGATGTCACTATCAACAATAAGTTGACTTGTACGCGGTCGTGGCGCCCCTGTACTAAAAGGCATATTTCATGCCTCTTTTATGGGTTCTGACGTGTACCCTTCAAGCACACGCACATCTGCGGTTCCGGCACTTGTCACGCCCCAATACTCAATTTCTGTTTCATCACCGAGACCACGCAGAAAATTTAATCCAGACTGCGAAGGCATAGGCATGCCGTTTACAGGACTAACTGATGCGTCCGTACCTAAATAAATCGTAATATTCGGGTCGTTGTTCAAAATACTTAACGCGCTTCGGTATTCAAAAGCATTTGTAATCCGTCGAGGTGTTGAGCCTACGGATACATTATAATATCCTCCCATGTTTACCTCCAAAAATGGATAACGGGACTAGCTAATTTAGCTAGCACCGAGTTCTTTTGTATTTCCGTAGAGATTGTTTGCAATCCTGAATGCACCGAAGGAGAGGATACATGCTACCATTGACAGGCAAAAAATGCCGAAACATAAGACTATTTCGCTCATGCTGACACCTTTACAAGGTCAAGGTACACGGTAAACGCCGTTCCAAGACCTGTCCCGATAACTTCAATCTGCGGAGGGTAGATACTGTTGAACGTACCCCAAACTCCAGATTCCCCACGCCGTGCACCTTCTGCATCAATCTGGTTGACACTCTGGACAGCGAGACAGCCCGGTCTATAAGCAGACCCGGGAATAATGACACGCCCGGCAAATGCACCGGTACCCATGACTCTAAGCCCGACAAGATTATAGTCTCCTGCGTCCAGTTGCTGACTGATTGAAAGGTCGGCACATTGATTCCAAATACCGGCGGGTGCCCCTGCCGAAAGTGTAGTATTACATCTGATAGTCTGTACATCACCTTCCACCGGTTTAACCTCGTCACCGAGTGCCACAAAAACATAATCTGTTTCCGGCGCTCCTGCCGTATTTGCAACATATGCTCTGAGTGCTTCGCCCGGTGTAAGGGTGATAGGGTTTTTCCAATGAGAATTGAACATGAAATTGTCAGTAGTTACCATGCCGACATCAAGTTTTCCCACATCGAGCAGTGACTTTTTCCGCAGTGACGGCGAAGTAATTTGACCGAGCGCAACAGTCGCACCTTTCACATGCAGACCAAAAATCTTGTCTGCAAAGTCTGGCACAATGATATCGGTACCTTTTGTAGTCAGTGACTGGTCGACAACTGCATCAAGTTCTGCAAGGGCTCCCGATGTCTGAAGCGATTTGTAATACCCTGCAAGGGTAAAGGACATGATTAGACCTCCTTAATATGTAGTCTACCTACATCATTAGTTGTTTCAACATCGCTATCATTGCCGAGATGTCCGCTATTAAAAGCATCATAAGCGCGCATAACTTCAGAATAGCGCTCCCGAGCCCCCGCGTTTCGGATGTTTGAGATTGCTCTGAAAGGGACACCCCAATGTATGATACAATGCGCTTCTGCTGATTCGGTCCGAAAGTCAAGTTTTTTATGGCATTCCGGGCACTCGATTTCGTGGTCACTGAGTACCTTTACTTCGTCAGTAAACATCAGTACTTACCTGCCTTCGAAAGTTCGGACACTTTAAGGGCGCGCGCTGATGCTTTTGCCAGTCTCTGCTGAATTGTTGCATCAGGCATTCCCTGTACTGCCGTATCTGCCTGTTCCTGAATCGCCATACGAGCAGAATATCCTTTCATGTAGTTTTCGACCATGACTCCGGACTGACTCTCCCAATTCTGCGCCGCTTTTGGTGCCGCATTCTTCCATCTGGATTCATTAGCGGATTTCTGAACACCAAGAAGCCATGAATCTTTTTTCTGTGCTTCAGCGAGCCCATTAAGCCATTTCGCTTTAGAATTCGCCGGATTTGCAAGAATTGCCGCCTCTGGACCTGCCGAAGCCTGCATACCTGCTCTCATTTCCGTACCACCAGTACGAACGTTGTTTTCCATTTTCGCTTTTACACGAGCTGGACTTTTTGCCATTTTTCTTCTTTCCTCCAGAAAATAAATCTGGTTAATATTAATGGGTTAGCAAAGTATATATACCCCTAATACTGAAGAGGGGGGAGGACACCCCCCATTCCAAAAACGCCCAATTCTCAGTTTTCTTATCATTTTGTCCCGCGCGCTGTTTCCCTCAGCCACCCACCGAAAAACAGCATCGCCTCCAACCGCTTAACCCCCGAAAAAATCGGAGCTGTTTCCGGGGTGCGCTTCT
>JAQWFH010000057.1 GCA_028704515.1 Eubacteriales bacterium | reverse complement strand
GTGAATGCCCCGCCCTCGTGAGTGCTTCAATTTCATATCGCTCTCTTTCACTTAATTGTTTCCATTTCCGTGCTTTTGTGGTATGCTTTCCTTGTTCCATTGAGTTCACCCCGATTGCTTTGGTTTCACAGCTTTAAGTTTAATCGGTTTTGTTCCTCGATGGAACCTTTTTTTATTCTTTTGGGCAATTCATTTTACAACTTACAAAAACAGAGCTTTTATCGGGCAAAACTGCGCTTATTTAAGACAAAATGTATCAAAGTGAGGCAAAGGTTCATTTTGACTTGTATTTTGTCAAAAAAGATGATAAAATGCTATGGCGTGACAAGAATACGAACAATTTTATGAAAATTTAAAGAGGATGATATGGAAATTGAAATAAAATATTCTATTATCGGGCACAAAATAGGCGACAAGCTGTGGCAGGATGAGATTCTTGCAAATATGGAGGATGAGAATTCCAGGGAGCAGCTTTTTATGAAATCTGCATATTTTGATACAGATGATTATGTTCTGTCGGAAAATGATATTGCATTCAGAGTACGACTCGAAAATAAGCGAGTGGTAGCCAGCCTAAAATGGGGTGGGAATAGCGAAGGGGCTCTTCACAAACGTCAGGAAATCAACGTTCCGATGGATGATGAGGCTTGCTTCCTAAATCCGGATCCAGCCGTTTTTAAGGAAAGTGAAATCGGAGCCAATATTCTTCGTCTCATAGATGAAAGACCGCTCATAAACTTGATGGAAATACACTATTTAAGAAGACGTTTCAGGATAGACACGGGTAGCAGTTTAATAGAGATTTCAATCGATGAAGGCAAGATTGTAACGGACAACGGAACAGAACCGATAAACGAAGTTGAGCTCGAGCTCTTCTCCGGGGAGGTTGAGGATCTGTTAAGGGTAGGGACAAGCCTATGCGAAAGGTATGAGCTTGAAGAGGAATCTCGCAGCAAATATGCGCGTGGTTTAAATTTGTTGAATATGGGTAAAAAGTAATCGTACAATATTAGGAGGATATATATATAATGAAAACAACAATGATGTCAAAGGAAAAGAACCTTGCTAAATTTACTATCGAATTTTCTGCAGAGGAGTTTGAAGCTGCGATTGTCAAAGCATATCAAGCTACGAAGCAAAACTATGCCATAGATGGATTTAGAAAGGGAAAAGCACCGAGGAAGCTTATTGAAACACATTACGGTGAGGGTGTATTTTTTGAGGATGCCCTTGATGATTTAATGCAAACCGGATATATTAGCGCAATACAAGAGCTCGCATTGGATGTAATAGACAGACCTGCGGTTGATTTTTCAGAATTAAAAAAGGGAGAAGCAGTTACTCTTACAATAGAAGTTGAGTGCTATCCGGAAATCGATATAAAGGACTATAAAGGATTAGAAATTGATAAAATTGAGCATAAAGTAACTGATGAAGATCTAGATAATGAAATGCAGGCACTTGTGAAGAGAAATTCAAGAATGGTTACAGTTGACAGACCTGCGCAGAACGGAGATACTGTAATACTTGATTATGCGGGCTTCGTTGGCGAAGAACAGTTTGAGGGCGGCACAGCCGAAAGCTTCAGCCTCAAGCTGGGTAGCGGCATGTTTATACCAGGCTTCGAAGAGCAGCTTGTAGGCGTTGCTTCGAATGAAGAAAAGGATGTAAAGGTTACATTCCCTGAAGAATATCAGGCAGAGCATCTTGCAGGAGCCGAAGCTATATTTAAGTGCAAGGTTCATGAAATAAAGGAAGAGCAATTCCCTGAATTGGATGATGAATTTGCAAAGGATGTTTCAGAGTTCGATACACTTGAAGAGCTTAGAGAGTCCACAAGGAAAGATCTTGAAAAAGCGGCAGCGGCAAAATCCCTTAACGAAATGAAGAGCGCTGCGGTTGAAAAGATGTATGATTTAAATGATTTCGATGCGCCAAGGGCAATGATCGAAGACGAAATAGACGTAAGAATGAATGAATTCCAGCAGCAGCTCGGTTATCAAGGCGTTTCGCTGGAGCAGTATTGCCAATTTGCCGGTAAAGAATTGAATGAACTCAGAGATGAGATAAGACCTGACTGTGATAGAGCTGTCAAGACCAGGATGCTCCTCTCCGCTTTGGCTGATAAAGAAGAAATCAAAGCAGAGCAGGAAGATATTGATAAGGAACTTGATCTGATTGCAATTCAGTACAGAATGGAAAAAGAAAAGATAAAGGAAATGATAGGACCTGAATACATCAGTATGATTGAAAAAGATGTAAAGGTGAGAAAAGCAATTGACTTTATGTATGATAATGCTGTAATTAAATAAAATATAAACAGGGGGTACTGAAAATGGCGTTAGTTCCATATGTAATAGAGCAGACTGGAAGAGGAGAACGCTCATATGATATTTATTCAAGGCTTTTAAAGGATAGAATTATATTTATAGGAGAGGCGATAGATGAACATATTGCAAGTCTTGTAGTTGCGCAGCTCTTATTTCTTGAAGCTGAAGACCCTTCAAAAGACATAAGCATGTATATAAACAGTCCCGGAGGTAGTGTTACTGCAGGTATGGCTATTTACGATACAATGCAATATGTAAAACCTAAGATTTCTACGATTTGCGTGGGAATGGCCGCAAGCATGGGAGCATTTCTTCTTGCTGCGGGCGAAAAGGGGAAGAGATTTGCGCTTCCAAATGCGGAGATTATGATTCATCAGCCGCTTGGAGGGGTTAAAGGTCAAGCTGAGGATATTAAAATCCATGCCGAATGGATTTTAAAAACAAGGGAAAAGCTGAACAGGATTTTGTCCGAGAGAACAGGGCAGCCTTTTGAGCGCATTGAAAGGGATACCGACAGAGATAACTTTATGAGTGCATCGGCAGCGGCCGAATACGGACTAATAGATATTGTTATTGAGCGTAGATAGTAAAAAGATATAAAAACAGAGAGTAAGGGGGGAAATATGACTATAAAATACGATGAAGAAACGAAACAATTGAAGTGTTCATTTTGCGGCAAACCGCAGGACCAAGTAAGAAGATTGATTGCGGGACCGAATGTATATATTTGCGACGAATGCATAGAGCTTTGCAGTGATATAATTGCAGAGGAATTTGCACATAAGGAAAAGAAGGCACGTATAAGCGCAAGACCTTCCGGACTTCCTAAGCCAAAAGAGCTTGCCGATGCCCTATCAGCATATGTAATAGGGCAGGAATCTGCCAAAAAGATTTTATCTGTAGCGGTTTACAATCACTACAAGAGAATAAACATCATGTCTTCCTCTAAGGATGACATTGAAATTCAAAAGAGCAATATAATAATGCTAGGGCCGACCGGCTCCGGTAAAACTCTTTTAGCGCAGACGCTGGCAAAGATACTCAATGTTCCGTTTGCAATTGCAGATGCGACTGCATTGACTGAAGCGGGATATGTGGGCGAGGACGTTGAAAATATCTTGCTGAAGCTCATACAGGCTGCCGATTGGGATATAGAAAGAGCGCAAAGAGGCATAATATATGTGGATGAGATAGATAAAATTGCAAGAAAATCCGATAACCCGTCTATTACACGAGATGTAAGCGGGGAGGGCGTTCAGCAAGCACTTCTTAAGATTCTGGAGGGTACGGTCGCCGGCGTTCCGCCACAAGGTGGACGTAAGCATCCGCATCAGGAATTTATACAGTTCGATACTACGAATGTACTGTTCATCTGTGGCGGTGCATTTGCAGGTCTTGACAAGGTGATACAACGAAGAATAGGTGAAAAGACGATAGGCTTTAACTCGGATATCGAGATAAGCCAGGTAGATGAAAAAAAATTGCTTCAGCAGATTCAGCCGGAGGATTTGATGAAGTACGGCTTGATTCCTGAGTTCATAGGCAGACTTCCCGTGACGGTAGTTCTGGATGAGCTCTCTGAGGAAGCCCTTGTACGCATAATAAAAGAGCCAAAGAATGCTCTTATCAAGCAGTACAAAAAATTATTCGCAATGGACAATGTCGATTTGGAAATTGAAGAAGAGGCAATCCAAAGCATTGCGAAGATGGCAGTAGAGAGAAAGACCGGAGCCAGAGGGCTAAGGAGCATATTTGAGAAAATCATGACCGATATAATGTACGACATACCTAGCAGAAATGATATAGAAAAGTGCATTATAACAAAAGAAACCATACAAAATAATGTTGCGCCGACTTTGATACTGAGAGAATCGACAAAGGGATCTTCTAAGAAAGTTGAAACAGCATAAGTTACGGGGCATAACGGTTAAATCCGCTATGCCCTTTGTTTAAAAAGGTAAAAGAAACGGAGGCTTATAAAATGACTGATAATAACAATAAAAATAAAAAGAATATAAAAGCGTCCATTGAAGATTTATCGCAAGCAATCAAAGATGCAATTGGAGAAAATCTCGACACATTAAAACTGGTAGATATGGAAGTTACAAAGATTACACCAGAGAACGCCGGTATTACGCATGGGGACGAAGAAGAAAACGAAAAAGACAAGGAGACGGATGACGGCTCTATAGTTTTGCCAATGATTCCGCTAAGGGGCGTTTCGGTGTTCCCGAGCACTATACTTCATTTTGATATAGGTAGGGAAAAATCAGTAAAAGCATTGGAAAAATCAATGCTCTTAAATCAGCAGGTCTTCCTTGTTACGCAAAAGGATGAGAGCACGGCGCTCCCAACAGAGTACGATTTTTATGAAATGGGCACAATTGCCAAGGTAAAGCAGATGCTTAGATTACCGGGCGATTCGATAAGAGTTTTGGTCGAAGGTGTAAAGAGGGGAACTATAGCAGAAACTCTGTTCCAGGTTCCGTATTTCAAATGCAGAATAAATGTAATTGAAGAATACGATGTTGAAATAACACCACATGTAGAGGCACTTATGAGAACTGTAACCTCCGAATTTAACGATTACTACTCGGATATTGGCGGAGGCAAAGATCTCGTGTCGATATTAGGTGGCATTGAGCAGCCGGGAAGGCTTGCGGATTCATTAGCCGCAAACATGAATATAAAAACCCTGGACAAGCAATCTGTTCTTGAGATTATAGATCCTGTCAAGAGACTAGAACATCTTGGGAGCATATTATCCAGGGAACTTGAGATACAGACTATTGAGGCCGACATAGATATGCGTGTAAAGACGCAAATGGGCAAAAGCCAAAAGGAATACTATCTTAAGGAGCAGATGAGAGCAATTCAAGAGGAATTGGGCTTTGATGAGGATAGTGAAGATGAAATAGCGACTTGGAGAGAAAAGATTAAGACATTGGGAATGCCTGAAAAAATAGAGAAAAAAGTTGAAAAGGAAATAAATAAATTTTCAAGGCTTCAACCTTCCTCTGCTGAAAGCAATGTTTCCAGGACGTATATAGAAACAATATTGGATTTACCGTGGAATAAGCTTACGGAATCTGAAATGGACTTAAACAATTCCAAAAAAATTCTGGACGACGATCATTATGGTCTCGAAAAGGTAAAGGAAAGAGTACTCGAATATCTGGCTGTAGTCCAGTTATCGGGGGAATTAAAGGGCCCTATTCTGTGTCTTGTGGGACCTCCCGGAGTAGGAAAAACCTCTGTTGCACGATCGGTTGCAAGGGCAATAAACAGAGACTTTGTAAGAATGTCTCTGGGTGGAGTCAGAGATGAGGCCGAGATTAGAGGTCATAGAAGGACATATATAGGAGCTATACCGGGGAGGATAATATCCCTTATCAAAGAAGCGGGAACAATGAATCCGGTACTTTTGTTCGACGAGGTTGATAAAATAGGTAACGACTTTAAGGGAGACCCGGCATCAGCTCTTCTGGAAGTGCTCGATCCTGAGCAAAACAAAGAGTTCGTGGATCATTACCTTGAAATACCTTTTGACCTTTCAAAGGTAATGTTTATTACTACCGCAAATACTACATCGACGATACCTCGCCCTCTTCTGGACAGAATGGAAGTGATCAATGTCACAGGTTATACAGAAGGGGAAAAGGTGGAAATCGCTAAGAGGCATCTTGTCGTAAAACAGATAGAGGCTCACGGACTTAAGACGGAGCAAATTAAAATAAGTGACAACGCTATAAGGGATATAATAAACTATTACACGAGAGAATCCGGTGTAAGAAATCTTGAAAGAGAGCTTGCAAACGTGTGCCGCAAGGTGGCCTTGAAGCTTGTCACAAAAAATAAAGAAAATTACAGTGTAAATCCTAAAAATCTTTCCGGATATCTTGGCAAGAAGAAGTACTTTTATGATATAATAGAAAAGCAACAGGAGGTCGGCGTTACAACCGGTCTTGCATGGACCATTGTAGGCGGTGACACTTTATTCATAGAAACCACTGCAGTTCCGGGAACCGGGAAGCTGGTATTGACAGGGCAACTCGGTGAAGTAATGCAAGAATCCGCTAAAGCGGGCATATCCTATATAAGATCAATAGCCCATGACCTTGGCATAGAAGAAGATTTTTACAAGACAAAGGATCTTCATATTCATATACCTGAAGGGGCGACGCCTAAGGACGGGCCTTCGGCAGGCGTGACAATGTGCACGGCAATTATATCAACCTTAGCCGGCATACCGGCCAGGAAGGATATAGCCATGACAGGGGAAATTACCCTCAGGGGGAAAGTTCTTCCTGTAGGAGGAATCCGTGAAAAGGTTCTTGCGGCACATCGCGCCGGTATCAGGAAGGTGCTGCTACCGAGGGAAAATGAAAGAGATATTGACGATATTCCGTCTAACGTAAAGAAGAAAATAGAATTTGTTTTCCTGGATACTGTTCAGGATGCTCTGAAAGAGGTTCTGGTGAAGTGATAATAATAAAAGCGGAATTAGAAAAGATTGCAGTAAAGCCGGCACAATATCCTTTAGATGACAGACCTGAAATCGCATTTGCGGGGAGATCGAATGTGGGGAAATCCTCACTCCTCAATCTCTTGACAGGGAGAAAAGCCCTTGCAAGGGTGTCGGGCGCTCCAGGCAAGACGAGAACGATTAATTTCTACTCGGTGAACGATGAATTTCGTATAGTGGATTTACCAGGATATGGTTATGCAAAGTTGTCAAAATCAGTCACAGAAAACTGGGGCGAAATGGTAGAAGCGTATTTCAAGCATAGGAAAGGGCTTCTGAAGGTAATACAGCTCGTTGATATAAGACACGCGCCTTCCGCTCAGGATGTGCAAATGTATAATTATCTGAAGCACTACGGTCTTGATGGAATTGTTGCGGCAACAAAAGCAGATAAAGTTTCAAGAAATGAAATGTTTAAATATATTTCAATTATACGCAAAACACTCAACTTGTCACAAGAGGATAGAGTTATCCCCGTCTCTTCTTTAAAGAAGACGGGGGGAGACGAACTCCTTGGGGTAATGGACTCTATTCTCAGTCAGAGGAGCTGATTCTATGAACATGATAAGTTTCAATGTTCTATATAAAAGAATAAAGGCCATCTCATTCATGCTGCGGGATCCGAATGTTCCGAAGAGGAAAAAGCTAATCATTATTGCGGGCATCATGTATTTGTTTATGCCCCTCGATTTCTTACCGATTGTCGTATTCCCCGTTTCAATATTGGATGATATTCTTGTGTGGCTTCTAATTCTTTGGTACCTCAGGGAAGAGTTGGATAAGTATTGGGTTGGAGGTAAAACTCAAGACCTTTCAAGAAAATTCAGAAGCAAGACAATAATAGATGACGTAAATTTTGAAATAAAAGATGATAAAAAAGAGGATTAATTATGGAAAAGGTTGAAACTGTCGGACAAATCATGATTACAGAGGAAGAAATAAGGGCAAGAGCGGTTGAAATCGGCAGGCGCATTTCGGAAGATTTCAGCGGTGAAAGTCTCCTCTTTGTAGGTATACTAAAGGGTGCGGTAATGTGGATGAGCGACGTAATAAAAAATGTCGATAATAAGGAAATGACGATAGATTTCATGGTCGTTTCAAGCTATGGCGCTTCCACAAAATCAAGCGGAGTAGTAAAAATTGTAAAAGACCTTGATGTGGATATAGAAGGAAAAAATGTAATAATTGTTGAGGATATCGTTGATTCCGGCATAACGCTCAACTATTTGAAGAACTATTTTGCAGGAAGAGGAGCGAAGACGCTTAAGATTTGCACTCTTCTGGACAAACCCGAAGGAAGACGGGTTGATTTAGTACCGGATTATACCGGATTTATTGTGGAAGACAAGTTTATCGTAGGATATGGGCTGGATTTCGACCAGAAGTACAGACAATTGCCTTACATAAGCTTTCTCAAATAGTATTAACGTAGAAAAGTAGAAAAAAAGTAGAGAAGGAGAAATTCTATGGGTTATAAGGTACAAATTGGATTGTCCAATAAACATCTGCATTTGCAGCAGGAACATGTAGAGGCTCTGTTTGGATCAGGTCATAAGCTGACACCATCAAAGGATTTAAGACAGCCGGGACAATATGCTTGCGAAGAAAAGGTTGACATTGTTGGGCCTAAGGGTGTATTAAAAGGCGTGAGAGTGCTGGGACCGACAAGACCTGAAACACAGGTTGAGCTTGCCTTAACTGATGCAAGACAAATCGGCGTTAAGATTCCTGTAAGAGAATCAGGTAAGCTGGAAGGATCTTCCGGATGTAAGCTGGTAGGCCCTGCGGGAGAAGTGGAACTAGACCACGGAGTAATCGCAGCTTTGCGTCACATTCACCTTTCCCCTGAAGAAGCGGCCGAAGCCGGTGTGAAAGATAAGGACACTGTATCTGTCAGAGTCGGAGGAGAAAGAGGAGTTATTTTTGAAAACGTACTTATTCGTGCGGTTGAAGGCTTCCGCGGTGAATGCCACTTTGATACGGACGAAGGAAATGCAGCAGGCTGCGGAACAGACGCAGTAGCTGAGATACTGTGATAAAGTAAAAATATTCATAAAAAGAGCGCGTAGGTCACATGGACCTATGATGTGACCCCAATATGTTAGACTTTATAGCGTAGTAGCTTTTAGCTGCTACGCTATCTTTATGCTGCCAAGAGGTTGAGCCTATATTCTACAGGACTCATCCATCCTAGTTTCTCTTTGATACGT